>JBKPTR010000138.1:0-21590 GCA_046735615.1 Actinomycetota bacterium | reverse complement strand
CCAGAAGCCGATTGTCTGGATGATCGACGCGATCCCACAGGTGAACAGGTCGGCGTTGATCAGATACCCCAGCTGCTCCGGGGTGAGCTTGATCGCACTGCCGAGCAGAATCGGGACGATCACCGCGCCTGCGTAGAACGCAAGCACATGCTGGAACCCGTAGACGGCCAGCTTGGGTACCGGCAGCAGTTGGTCGACGGGGTGGACCGCGGGTTTCTCCTCGGTTAGTGCGACGTCCTGCGCCATGGTGGTCCCTCCCCTTCTGTGCCGCGGCTGCCACTAGTCGCGACGCAGTCGTGGTCGTTGGTTTCGAGTCAGCCGGTCGAAGCGGCTGGATCAGCGGACAAAGCGATGTCGTCCGGCCGTAGCGGGGTCCGGTTCAGCGGTAAGCCGGTGGCTGGCAGGGCGTCCACGTCGAAGACGCCCGAGAGGGTCGTCGGTCTGGCAACCAGCATGGTGACCTCTTCTCCGCGCGCCGGGAGTCAGCCACGCAAGCGTCCGGCTCAGTTTCCGTAATGCGAAAGGATCATTCCACTCGGAGCTGACCGTACCTCGGGCGCACTACGCCGTCAAGGCCTCAGCGGGCCGCGGACCCCTTGGCGTGAGCCTCCACCGCGGCCCGGTCCAACGGCCGACCCGCGGTCGCTCGCCCTGGTTCCGGCCGCCCGAGGCCAAATGCTGTTCCTACGACGTCGGAACAGCCGGGGCGTGCTCACCGTCTCGGTGGCCGTGGAGCGGCTTCAGATCCTCAGGGTTGAGCAGACGAAACACAAGGGCAGCAACTGCGCCCCCGGCGAAGTTGGCGACCAGGAAGATCCAGATGGCAGACCATGAAAACAACCCGATTGCCGACGCCGCTATGGCCACGGCTGGATTGAATGCTGCGCCGCTAAGCCCTCCGACAGCCGAGGCGCCAGCGAACACGATCAAGCCGATCGCGAGGCCGTAGAACGAGTTGTCATCATGATCTTGGCTGGTCGCCACGTTCAGCACTACATATGCGAGTAAGAACGTGAACAGAAACTCCGCAAGGAGTGCGACGGCGATCTCCCGACCGGAGAACGACAGGGCCTCAATGGAGGCGGGACTTACGATCAGGCGCGCAGCGACGGCACCCAACAGCCCGCCTACGATCTGCGCCCCAAAGTACGGCAGAACATCGATACCGGGCACGCGGCCCCGTAGCAAAACGGCGAGCGTTACCGCCGGGTTGTAGTGCGCACCCGAGATGTGCCCTCCCGCGAAGACAAGCGCAGCGAGAACACCACCGATTGCCAGTGGGGCCAGGCTGGACTTACCCAGGACAACGCACCCGATCGTCAGAACTAAGCCGAAGGTGCCAATGAACTCAGTGATGTATCTGCGCATCTCCCACCCCTAAACGACTATTCATGCGCTCAACGATCAACACCAAGCATGCGCCGCAACTCCTTGACGTGACCGATCGGTTGAACGTTGTACATCGCCAGCTCGACTCGGCCATCCTCATCTATGACGAACGTCGACCGGATTGGCCCTATGACCGTCCTGTCGCCAACGGTCTTCTGTCCCCAGGCCCCGTAGGCGGCGTGGACGCCACCAGCGGGATCGGCGAGGAGCGGGAAGGTCAGTGACTCCCGCTCTTGGAACTCCATCAGTTTCTCTGGCTCATCCGGTGAGATTCCCAGCACTGTATAGCCAGCGCCCTTCAGCGACCCGAGGTTGTCTCGGAAGTCGCAAGCCTCCCTGGTGCATCCAGCCGACATGGCTGCGGGGTAGAAATACAGGATCACCTTCTTCCCATGCAGGTCATCCAGCGAGACCTCATCTTTATCCGCGGTGGGCAGGGTGAACTTCGGGGCAGCGTTGCCCCGCTCGAGCCGGACGGTCATGTCATTCCTTCGTACGTGCAGGCCTCTTCGCAGATCCTTGTTAGCCAGCAAGGCTGATCCGCAGAGCAGCAGGCAGGTCGGCCAGCGTCTCGGCTGGCCGATTGGCGACCGCCTTCTCGGCGTCTCCTCCGGTGAGGCCGGCGTCTTCGGCGAGCACTGCCTTGGCGTGGCCCTCCGGTAGCAGGTTGAACCAGCGAACTGCAAGGTCCTCACGTCCGCTGGCGGACAGGTCCCCCCACAGCCGCACCCGGGCCATTCCGCCGTCGGGATACACGTCCAGCCGGACGTGCGTCACCTCTCGCTCTGCTGACAGCCGGAACCGGTGTCGGGTATCGGGCTGCAGACGTGCGCGGGGAAGGATCTCAATCCACGCGGTTGGGTCCTCTGGGTTCGCGATCCGCGCGTCACACCCCTTCAGGCTCGCCCAGCCGGGGGCGTTACCCAAGAAGTAACTCGTGTCGAGTTCAGCGAGCCGTACGATGCCGGGTCCGGCGAGTGCGAACTCGACCCAGTCGTTTGCTTCGTCCCGTCGACGGGAGGTCTCCCAACCCTCACCCATGAGACGCGCCTGGCCGGGCGAGATCAGGTTCGTGGGTGAGGAGTAGAACATGTTGCTGCAGCCGCTGATCGTGCCACCGTTCTCCAGCGCGGCCAGGTCCACGGTCCCCGTGCTGAGATAACGCGGGTCCGGAACCACGTCGCCGTGGACCCTCAGCCGGGCCACACCGCCGTCCGGATACTGGCACAGCCGCACATGGGTCATCCGCTCGGCCTGGTCAACGACGTACACATTACGAAAATGGCCCTTAGCGGGCGACTTCTGGACCAGAGGGACCCATTCGGCGGCATTAAGTTCGTCGGGCGACGGATGACCGTCGAGGGCAGCGCCCTCCACAGAGATCTCCGGCGGGTAGTTCCCCTTGAAGAACGCGGTGTTGACCACGACGCCGCGAACGACGCCGGGGACGCCGAGCCGGACCAGCGCCCAGTCATGACCGGGCGCGCGCCGGCGACGCGTCTCCCAGCCGTCGTAGATCTGTCCTTTGTGCCCGAAGGTGTACGTCGAGTAGCTAGGCTCCTCGACCTTGATCAGGTTCTCCCGTTCCGCGAATAGCTCGTCGTTGGCCCACACGACACTGCCGCCGAGGGCACGTGAGGCCAGATCGGGGAGACGCGTGAACTCCGGTTCCGGCTGCTCGGATCCAGGGGCATCGGGATTGGGTAGGTCGGTGCTCATGCCTCTCCTCGGCTAATCAGGTGGCCTTGTGGGTTGTCCCCCGTAACCTGCTGGCCGCGCAGCCATGTGCTGCGGACCACACCGGCCAGCGGGCGGTTCGCGTACGGAGTGATGGGGTTGCGATGGTGCAGCCCGCTCGGGTCGACGACGAATGCCTCGTCGGGTGCGAAGACGGCGAAGTCGGCATGGTAGCCACGCTCGATGCGGCCTTTCTCCTGTAGACCGGCTATCTGGGCCGGGCGTTCGGCCATCCACCGGACGACGTCGATCAGTGTGTACCCGCGCAACCGCGCCTGGGTCCAAACGGCCGGCAAGGCTACTTCTAGCGATGAGATGCCGCCCCAGGCGGGACCGAACTCGCCGACATCGCGTCGCTTGAGCTCCACGGTGCACGGCGAATGGTCGGAGACAATGCAGTCGATGTCGCCGCGATCGAGCGCTCTCCACAGCTCCTCCCGGTTGTCCGCTTCCCGGATCGGCGGACAACACTTGAACTCCGTGGCGCCGTCGGCAATGGACTCGGCTTCGAAGAACAGGTAGTGCGGGCAGGTCTCGACGGTGATCGTCACCCCATCGCGACGAGCGGTGCGGATCATCGGGACGGCGTCGGAGCTGGATAGGTGCAACAAGTGAACCCGAGCGCCGGTGTAGCGGGCTGCCTCTATGACGTGGGCGATGGCGACGTTCTCCGCGCCGCGCGGCCGGGAGGCAAGGAAGTTCGCATACCGCTTGCCGTAAGGATCGGGAGCCCGCGAAATCGCTTTGGAATCCTCAGCGTGCACGATCATGAGGGCCCCGTACGTGCGCAAGACCGCCAGGTATTCCTCGAGCTGGTCCTCGTTGAGGAACGGGAATTCGTCAACTCCGGAGTGCAGCAGGAAACACTTGAACCCGAAGACCCCGGCATCGTGCAGCCCACGCAGCTCCTTGAGGTTGCCGGGGATTGCCCCACCCCAGAAGCCCACGTCGACGTGGCACTTCCCAAGTGCCGCGTCACGTTTAACCTCGAGCGCCTCGACGGTGCAGGTCGGGGGCAAGCTATTGAGTGGCATGTCGATGATGGTGGTGATCCCACCGGCCGCAGCCGCGCGGGTCGCGGTCTCGAAACCCTCCCACTCGGTGCGCCCTGGCTCGTCGACGTGGACGTGTGTATCGACCATGCCCGGCAGCAAGACCTCGTCGTCATTGAGCTGCACGGTCTGCTCGCCCGTGAGATCAGCCTCCAGTAGCTCGATTGCCGCGACGATGCCGTTGCGTACCCCGACACAACGCGGCACCTCCCCCGCCAACGTGATGGCTCGGGGAGCTCGAATCACCAGGTCGTACTCGGCCATTGGCTTAATCCGTGCGGCGCGCCGCCCGGCTCAACTGCCCATACTGGCCCGATAGGCGCGCCATCCGCCGTACTCGGAGATGTCCTTCAGCCCCTCGCCGGACGCATAAGCGTTAGCCCGCACGAGTACGACAAGAGCTGACGACCCGTCGTCCAGCTCCACGACACTGAGCTCCAGCTCCGGCGGCTCACTCGGTATGAACCGGTCACGGATCACATCCAGCGGCACGTCGTAGAGCTCTCCCGCGATGCTGACGCCCCCCTCATCCACCGGCCACAGCCCTGGAAACTCGTCGCGGACCGAGAAGAACCGGTAGCGAGGGGCCGTCTGCGCCTCGCCGAGGAATGGCAGGCCCTCGATGCTGTGGTGCACCTTCCCCCCACTCATACCTTCGCCGTTGACGAATAGCGGCACGCTGGTCATATGTCTCCCTCCGACAGTGTTCCGGCTACGCGAATGCCATGTCCCATTTGACTTGGGCTGCTCGCGCAATGTTTGATTGCTCGCTTCGCTCGCGAGGATCGCGCTTTGGAGCCGCTGCCTTCCTCGCTCACTCGCAGACGAAGAGCGTGTCTGCTCGTTCGTTCGTCCAGGACAGCGGCGCGCGATCCTGGGCGCGCGTGGAATCCGCCTACTCGGACGCTTGCAGCTATGTGGATCATGAGCGGGTAGCTTCCTCGCGGGACTCGCTTGGTCTCGGTCCCGACAGCCAGTCCCGGGCCAATGCCCGCACCCGCTGTTCCAGCAGCGGTCCAGCGTCGGCCAAACACCGCTGAAGGTCTGGTTCTATATCGGTCAGCGCGTATGCCTGCTCAATGCCAGCACCCTGCAACTGGTCGACGGTGAGCAGCGATCGACCGCACACAGCCACCACTGGGACGCCGGCCGCAGTGGCAGCCGCAGCAACGCCCTGCGGAGCCTTGCCACTCAGCGTCTGCTCGTCCAGCGAGCCCTCCCCCGTGATCACCAGCCGTGCGCCCTGGAGCTTCTCGTGGAAGCGCAGCAAATCCAGGATCAGGTCAATGCCCGGCTGGAGCTCCGCGCCGAGCACAGCCACAGCCCCAAAACCCACTCCGCCGGCGGCCCCGGCCCCGGGAACCTCGTTGACGGGCTCGCCGGGCGATTCCCCAGGAAGGGTGGATGCTGCGACCAGACTGGCCCACCGGCTGAGGGCGGCATCCAGAAACTCGACGTCCTCCGGGCCTGCCCCCTTCTGCGGGCCGTACACGGCTGCGGCGCCCCGCGGGCCGGTCAATGGGTTGTCGACGTCGCTCGCCACGATGAGCCGAGTCTTGGCCAGCCGGGGGTCCAGGCCGGTCAGGTCAACCCGGGCCAGTCGGGCCAGCGCTCCCCCGCCGCGGGGAAGTTCGTCACCGGCCGAGTCGAGCAGCCGTCCACCCAACGCCTGCACCATGCCGGCGCCCCCGTCGGTGCTGGCGCTTCCTCCGATGCCGAGCACGATCGTGTGACATCGGTGTTCCAAGGCGGCGCGGATGACCTCGCCAGTGCCGTACGAGCTGGCCTCCAGCGCCGCGAGCTGACCTTGCGGTAGCCGCCTCAGGCCCGACACGTCGGCCATCTCGACCACGGCAACGCCGTCACGTGTCGCGAATGCTGTGTCAACGGGCTCGCCGGTTGGCCCCTCTGCACGCACCTGGATTCGCTCGAACCCGGCAGCGAGAGCGGCGTCCACCGTTCCATCGCCACCATCGGCTACCGGCGCAAGCACGACCGGCACTTGTGGGGTCTCGGCGTCGATTCCTACTGCGATCCGCTCGGCTACCTCTCGCGCGGTCAGGGAGCCCTTGAACTTGTCGGGGGCCGCGAGAACATGCATGCTAGCGCTCTCCCCGGTCGGTTCAGTCCAGTAAGGCGATGGCGGTCGGAGCCTGGTCGGGAGAGACAGCGAGCTCCTCGAACTCGACGACGTTGTCCAGCTCAGTGCCCATCGAGATGTTGGTGATCCGCTCCAAAATCACCTCGACGATAACCGGGACGCGGAATTCCGCCATCAGCTTCTTCGCCTGTTCAAACGACGGCAGCAGCTCGTCGGGTCGGCGCACTCGAAGCGCCTTGCAGCCCAGGCCCTCGGCAACCTTGACGTGGTCGACTCCGTAGCTACCTATCTCTGGCGTGTTGACGTTCTCGAACGAGAGTTGTACGGCGTAGTCCATCTCGAACGCACGCTGCGCTTGACGGATCAGGCCGAGATAGGAGTTGTTGACGACCACGTGGATGTACGGCAGGTTGAACTGGGCCCCCACGGCCAGCTCCTCGATCATGAACTGAAAGTCATAGTCACCGGATAGCGCGACGACGGTCGCGTCCGGATCGGCCACACATACACCCAGGGTCGCCGGGATCGTCCACCCCAGCGGGCCGGCCTGGCCGCAGTTGATCCAGTACCGCGGTTTGAATACATGCAGGAACTGGGCTCCGGCGATCTGCGAGAGGCCAATGGTGCTGACGTAGCGGGTGTACTTTTCGAACGCGAGGTTCATGTCCTGATACACCCGCTGCGGCTTGATCGGGACGTCATCAAACTGCGTACGGCGCAGCATGGTCCGTTTGCGTTCGGCACACTCATCGATCCACGCCCTGCGGTCGGCCAGCCCACCCGCGGCCTGGCGCTCCTTCGCCACCTCAACGAAGAGGGCCAGTGCGGCACCGGCATCGGACACGATGCCGTAGTCCGGCGGAAATACGCGTCCGATCTGAGTCGGCTCGATGTCGACGTGTACGAACTTCCGGCCTCGCCGGTACAGCTCCAGCCCACCGGTGTGGCGGTTCGCCCACCGGTTGCCGATACCGAGGACGAAGTCGGATGCCAGCAGCGTGGCGTTGCCGTACTGATGCGCCGTCTGCAGCCCCGCCATGCCGGCCATCAGCGGGTGGTCGTCAGGGATTGTGCCCCAACCCATCAGTGTCGGAATGACGGGAACCCCGATTGTCTCGGCGAACTCCACCAGCAAGTCAGACGCGTCCGCGTTGATGATGCCGCCGCCGGCAACGATGATCGGGCGCTCGGCCTCGCCGAGCATGTCGAGCGCCTTCTCCACCTGGGCTCGTGAGGCGGCCGGCTTGTAAACCGGAAGCGATGTATACGTGTCCGGGTCGAATTCGATCTCAGTCATCTGCACGTCGAACGGCAGGTCTATCAGGACAGGTCCGGGCCGTCCGGAGCGCATGAGATGGAAGGCCTGTTGGAAGACGCCCGGCACCTGAGCCGGCTCCAGCACGGTGACGGCCAGCTTCGTCAGCGGCTTGGCGATCGCTGCGATGTCGACCGCCTGGAAGTCCTCTTTGTGCAGCCGGGCGACCGGCGCCTGGCCGGTGATGCACAGGATGGGGATTGAATCGCCGGACGCGGAGTACAGGCCGGTGACCATGTCAGTGCCGGCTGGCCCGGACGTACCGATACAGACCCCGATATTGCCTGCCTTGGTCCTGGTGTAACCCTCGGCCATATGTGACGCGCCCTCGACGTGACGCGCGAGCACATGCTCGATGCTTCCGTTGCTTTTCATTGCCGCATACAAGGGATTGATGGCGGCACCGGGAACCCCGAAGGCGTGTTTCACGCCTTCGCGCTGCAGAATCGCGACCGCTGCGTCGGCAGCCCTCATTCGAGCCATTTCGATCCTCCTGTCAGGCCACCGGACGGCGTGCCATGTCGCTACGTGGTTGGGCCGAATATGCGTGTCAGTCGGTGCGGCCCGACAGCTCTCGAACCAGCTTGAGCAAGCCGGAGTGGTCCAGGCCGCCGTCGTCCCGTGCGACCATTGCGGCGACCAGTTGGCTGACGACGGCACCGAGCGGGATGACAACCCCGGCCTCTCGGGCCGCGCTCTGCACGATGCCCAGGTCCTTGTGATGCAGTTGCAGCCGGAAGCCGGGGTTGAATTCACCGGCCAGCATCGACGCGCCCTTCCGGGCCAGCACGGTGCTCCCAGCCAGGCCACCGCCGAGCACCTCCAGCGCAGCCTCCATATCGACGCCGTACGCCTCGAGGAACACGATCGCCTCTGCTACCAGCTCGATGTTGCCCGCGACTATCAGCTGGTTGGCGGCCTTGACAGTCTGCCCGGCACCCGCCGGGCCGACGTGGATGATCGTCTTCCCGACGGCCTCGAGCACGGGCTTGGCCGCCTCGAAGTCGGCCGCCTCGCCGCCGACCATGATCGACAGGCTGGCCTCGACGGCACCGACCTCGCCTCCGCTGACCGGCGCGTCCAGCACCCGCAGCCCGCGCTGCCGGCCAAGCTCGGCGACCCGCGCCGACACGTCCGGCCTGATCGAGCTCATGTCGATGTAGAGCGTGCCCTCTTTGGCGTTGGCGAAGATCCCGTTCTCTCCGGAAGTCACAGCTTCGACGTCGTTCGAGTCGGGCACCATCGTGATGACAATGTCTGCGCCACGTACGGCGCCGGCCACGCCGTCGGCACCTTGCCCGCCGACGCTGATCAATGCGTCTACCTTGTCGCGGCTGCGGTTGTAGCCGATGACGTCGAAGCCGGCCTTCACCAGGTTCGCTGCCATTGGACCGCCCATGATCCCCAAGCCGATGAAGCCGACAGTCGTCATCTGTACCCCTCTCGCTGTCCCTCAGAGTGATCAGGTGGCCTCAGCCAGTGGCCGATCGCCGGTCTCGCGGCAGCCAGCCGAACGAGTCGGCGCTTTTCCCGCTGGGCTTGTACTCCAGGCCTACCCAGCCGTCGTAACCGGTGGCTGCAATGCGGCCGAGGTAATAGTCGATGTCGAGGGTTCCGGTACCTGGCTCATTGCGGCCGGGAGCATCGGCGATCTGCACGTGACCGATCCGGCCAGCGGCCGTGTTGATAGCGGCATCGACGTCGTCGCCGTTGACCGCCAGGTGGTAGATGTCGAACAGCAACCGCATATTGTCCAGGCCTTCTGCGGAGACCCGGTCGATCACCTGCAACGCGTTGGCGGCAGTAAGCAACGGGTAGCGGGGTGCACCGCTTACGGGTTCGATCAGCACGGTGCCACCCATACGCTGCGCGGCCTTGGCGGCGAGCACGAGGTTCTCCGCCGCGAGGTCGTCTTGTTCTTCCGGTGTGCTGTCATCCACTCTGTTGCCGTACAAGGCGTTGAAGGCGCGGCAGCCCAGGCGCACTCCCAGGGCCAGAGTTACATCGATGTTGTCCTTGAACTCTCCGCTGCGGGCGGGCCAAGACACCAGGCCCCGGTCTCCTCCAGCCATGTCGCCGGCAAAGAAGTTGAGGCCGACGAGTTGCACGTCGGCGCTGGTAACGGCAGTAACGAACCCCTCGACCTCGGCATCGGAGGGGACGGCGACCGGCCATGGCCACCAGAACTCCACCGCGTCGAAGCCCGCCTGCTTGGCGGCTTGCGGACGTTCAAGCAGGGGCAGCTCGGTGAACAAGATCGAAAGGTTTACGTCGTATGGCAGATCGCACCGCCTGGGGCTCCGATTCCGTAATCCGGAATGCGAGTTGCAACAAGGAGAACTCTAGGCTGGCCCGCTCAGAGCGTCAACGGCGGTCCGATCGCGCGTTAGTCCACCATTGCGTACGCCGGCAGGGTCAGGAAGTCAGCAAAGTCGTCCGCCAGGGCAACTTGTTCGAATAGCCGTCGCGCGTCATCGAATCTGCGGGAGCCGTATGCCCGATCACCAATCTCTGTGCGGATCGCCGCCAGCTCCTCGTCAACCATGCGCCGGACGAACTCAGCCGTCACCAGCTCGCCCGTGTCGAGGCGGACATTGTTGTGTACCCACTGCCAGACCTGGGAGCGGGAGATCTCAGCGGTGGCAGCATCCTCCATCAGATTGTGAATGCCAACTGCGCCGTTGCCGCCAAGCCACGCCTCGAGGTACCGCAGGCCGACGTCAATGTTATTGCGCAACCCAGCCTCTGTTTGGGTTCCTGGCACGGCCGACACGTCCAGCAGCTGCACAGCAGTGACCCCAACGTCATCCCGCCGGGCATCAAGCTGATTGGGACGGTCGCCGAGGTATTTGTCGAAAACCTCTTGGCAGATGGGGACGAGATCGGGGTGGGCGACCCAGGAGCCGTCGAACCCATCGTGGGCCTCGCGCTCCTTGTCCTCACGCACCTTGGCGAAGGCGCGCTCGTTGACCTCGGCGTCCCGCCGGCTAGGAATGAACGCCGCCATGCCTCCGATAGCGAAGGCGCCGCGACGGTGGCAGGTGGAGACGAGGAGGTCGGTGTAGGCCCGCATCATCGATGCAGTCATCGTGACCGCGGAGCGATCCGGGAGAACGAAATCAGGACCCCCGAACGTCTTGATCATGCTGAACAGATAGTCCCAGCGGCCGGCGTTGAGCCCGGACGCGTGGTCTCGCAGCTCGAAAAGGATCTCCTCCATCTCGAAGGCCGCCGGGATCGTCTCGATGAGCACGGTGGCACGAATGGTGCCCTGCGGGATTCCGAGGAACTCTTGCGCTACTGGAGTGTCTCGTTCCAGAGCCGCGCCTCGAGGTGGCTTTCGGTCTTCGGCAGGTAGAAGTACGGGCCACTCCCGCGGTCCAACAACTCGCGCGCATTGTGAAAGAAGTAGAGCCCGAAGTCCACGAAGGGCACCTACCGTCGGTTGCCATCCACGAGGATGTGCCGTTCGTCCAGGCGCCAGCCACGCGGGCGTACCACAAAAGTTGCGAGACGACCTTCGTTGAGCCGGTAGCTCTTGCCTTCAGGAGATTCGAAGGTCAGGCGCCGGCGCACCGCATCGGCAAGTGCGACCTGGCTGGATATGACGTTCGTCCAATGAGGGGTGTTCGCATCTTCCAAGTCGGCCAACCAGACGCGCGCCCCTGAATTCAGCGCGTTGATCGCCATTTTCGGCTCGGGCGGCCCGGTGATCTTGACTCGTCGATCGACAAGATCGGCCGGTGCTGGAGCCACGGTCCATTCCGACGTGCGCACCTCCCGCGTCTCGGGAAGGAAATCCGCCGTCGCCACTCGGGAAATCTCTTCCCGGCGGACGCGCCGACGTCGAAGCAGCTCATCGCGCCGCCCACCAAAACGCCGCTGTAGCTCCTCCACGAACGCGAGGGCGTCGGGCGTCAGAATCTCCTCGCTACGCCCATCGCCGCGGCCAACGAACTGGATGTCGGATGCACGGTCGTCCATGTTCTACCTCGCTTACCTGGCGGCTCCGGCTGCAGGTTTGCGTGCGCGCTGATGTCGCTTCAGGGGCCCCTAGACGGATGTGTCCAGTCAGCTGAAGAGTCAGGGAACGCCGGTGCGACGACTAAGATCGGCTTGCAGGATTGGCGAGACCGGATGCTACATTCTGCATGGCGGAAGAGCAAGCCTGCATCCGATCGGGCCACGGAAGGCGGAGCGTGTGGCAAGGACCGGCAAAGGCGAGGCTGAAGACGACGCCGGCGGAGGGGTCCAGTCGGTCGAGCGCGCCTTTGAGATCCTCGAGGTGATCGCCAAGAGCGGCGGAGAATTATCTCTCTCCGAAATCGCGGAGGGCACACACATGCCCGCGGCCTCGATCCATAGACTCATTCGCACGCTCGTCACTCTCGGCTACGTTCGTCAGGAGCCGTCACGGCGATACGGTTTGGCCGTTGGGCTGATCCGGCTGGGAGATGGTGCTGCCAAGCGCCTGGGGACGTGGGCCCGTCCGGTGCTCGCCGGATTGGTCGAGAAGATCGGGGAGACAGCGAATCTCGCTATCCTGGAAGGCTCACATGCACTCTATGTCGCCCAGGCGCCGGGGCGACATGCAATGCGGATGTTCACCGAGGTCGGAGCCCGAGTCCATCTTCACTCCACCGGCGTGGGTAAAGCTCTATTGGCTCAACTGAGCGACGACGAGGCAACCAAAATTTTGGAATTGTCGGGCATGCCGGCCCTGACAGATCACACCATCACCGATCCAGAGTTGCTCCGACACGAATTGGCGGTGACTCGGGCACGGGGCTACGCCATTGATGAGGGGGAGCAGGAGACCGGGGTGTCATGTGTCGCGGTGCCGGTTCCGGGAGCACCCGTCTGTACCGCAATATCGTTCTCAGCTCCCGCTCCCCGCCTGACGCCTGATGTCATCCGGCGAGCAGCGCCCGCACTGTTACAAGCCGCCCAGCTAATGACTGACCGGTTATCGGCCGAACGCGCCACGAACTGAGCGTTAGTTTGCAGCCGCGAGCAGGCACACCAGGTCTTGACGCCCCTAGTATGTCCGCCTAGGTTGATCCGCATAGTGGAACAGTAATTCTGCTGACCGTTGATCGTGTCGAGGTCGCGCATGGCCGTAGGCGCGTTATGAGTGCGACAAACGAGTTGAACAGTGCTCTTGTCGAGGAACTACGCCTGGAGAGGTTGCCGGCCGAATGACTCTGTCGACCCATGTGCTCGACGCCACTAGCGGGCGTCCGGCACCTAATGTGGCTCTCACGCTGCACCGCCGCGCTCAGGCTGGGTGGGAGCCGGTCGGCGAGGGCGTCACCGACGACGACGGCCGGTGCCGCACTTTGGCCCCGGAGGGTCTGGAGGCCGCCATCTATCGGCTCGCCTTCGACACTGGAGCCTACTTTGCGGCATCCGGGCAGAAGGGGTTCTACCCGGAAGTGTCCATCGTCTTCGAGGTGACTGAGCCCACGCGGCACTATCACGTGCCCCTGCTGTTGTCTCCGTTCGCCTATTCCACCTACCGAGGGAGTTAACTATGGGTGTCAAGCTTGGCTACAACCAGTACGGCAAGGCCGAGAATCGGGTCGTTCGGGTATTCCGCGACTCAGATCCGCATGAGATTGTCGACTACAACGTCAGCGTCGCGCTCTCCGGCGGGCAGGAGGCTCCGCACCTAACCGGCGACAACGCACCAACGCTACCGACCGACACACAGAAGAACACTGTGTACGCCTTCGCGGCGGAGGATGATGTGGTGGCCCAGCCGGAGTCGTTCGGCATTCGCCTAGCCCGCCACTTCGTTGATAACACGGAGCCGATCACCTTCTCCCGAGTGGGGCTCGAAATGTATCCGTGGACGCGGCTGGACAACCCGCACGCCTTCGTCCGGGATGGACGTTACGTTCGGACGGCGACCGTCACCTACGACGGCTCGACCACATGGGTCGTTTCGGGGATCCAAGATCTGGTCATTCTCAAGTCGACTGACTCGGAGTTCTGGGGCTACATCGAGGACAGATACACCACCCTGCAACCGACCCACGATCGGATCATGGCCACCTCCCTCAAGGCCCAATGGCTGCACGACGGCAGCGACGTGGACTGGGGGAAGTCATACGACACGGTATTGCAGGCGATGCTCGACAGCTTTGCCGGGCATCACAGCCTGGCACTGCAGCACACGCTGTACGAGATGGGCGCAGCCGTCATCAATGGTCAGCCTGGAATCGCCGAGATCCGCTTCTCCGCGCCCAACAAACATCACTTCATTTACGACCTTGCTCGATTCGACATCGAGAACAACAACGAAGTGTTCCATGCCGACGACCGGCCGTACGGGCTGATCGAGGCGACGGTCCGTCGCGACGACGCCGGAGATCCGGGCCTGGCTTTCGATCCTGGTCAGGGCTGGTAAACGAAAGATAACGCGTTGGTTGGACGGCGCACGAGGAGGGAAGTCGGCGACGAGGGGGTGACGTCAATGTCCGAAAGACCGTACGAGCTCACGCAGACTCCAGAGGGAATGGTGGCGCGGGTGCGCTTACGAGGAAGTTCTGTCTTGTCGTCCCCGCTCATCAACCGGGGCACAGCATTCACGCCTCGAGAACGTCATGCGCTCGGACTGACCGGCCTGCTTCCGAGCGGAGTGTCCACGATGGAAGGACAACTGCGCCGCACCTATGCCCAGTACGCCCGGCAGCCGGATGACCTGAACAAGAACGTCTACCTGGCGAACCTCCGGGACCGCAACGAGGTTCTGTTCTACCGGCTGCTCACCGAGCACATCCAGGAGATGCTGCCGATCGTCTACACACCCACAATCGGACAGGCCATCGAGCGGTTCAGCCACGAGTTTCGCCGCACCCGCGGGGTGTACCTGTCCGTGGACGCGATCGAGGCCGTGGAGGTGTCGTTTCGCAATTACGGGATGGGCCCGGAGGATGTCGACCTCATCGTCGCGACCGACTCCGAGGGCATCCTCGGCATCGGCGACTGGGGCGTCGGCGGGATCGAGATCGCCATTGGGAAGCTGGCGGTCTATATCGCCGCGGCGGGTATCCATCCACGCCGTGTGATTCCTGTCGTCCTCGATATGGGCACAGACAACCTCGCGCTGCTCAACGATGAGATGTACCTCGGTAACCGGCACGCCCGGGTACGCGACCAGCGCTACGACGACCTCATCGACGCCTACGTCACAGTGGCAACGAAGCTGTTCCCGAACGCGATGCTGCACTGGGAGGACTTCGGAGTCAGCAACGCCCGGCGCATTCTGAACAAGTACGTCGACCACGTCTGCACGTTCAACGATGACATGCAGGGCACCGCGGCGGTGGTGTTGGCCGCCGCGTTCTCGGCCGTACGGACGACCGGGTCGCGTCTGCGGGACCAGCGGGTAGTCATCCACGGCGCAGGCACCGCGGGCATCGGCATTGCGGACATGATGGCCGACGTTATGACCCGGGAAGGGCTGTCCTTGGAGGGGGCCAGGCGGCGGTTCTGGGCCACCGATCGCTCAGGGCTGATCACCGACGACGCGGCCGCCGGCCGGCGCGACTTCCAGGTGCCCTATGCCCGACCGGCAGCGGAGGTCGCGGGCTGGTCGAGGCAGGGCGACGGCATCAGCCTCGCCGATATCGTGCGAAACGCAGAACCAACCATGCTGATCGGCACGTCGACCCAGCCGGCCGCGTTCAGCGAGCAGATCGTCAAGCAGATGGCGTCCAAGGTGGAACGGCCCATCATCATGCCGCTGTCCAACCCGACGTCGAAGTGCGAGGCATTACCCAATGACCTGATCCGCTGGACCGAGGGACGCGCCCTGGTGGCGGCCGGCAGTCCGTTCGCGCCCGTCACCTACGAAGGTCGCACCTACCAGATCGCGCAGGCCAACAACGCGCTCATCTTCCCCGGCCTCGGGCTTGGGGTGACGGTGGCGCGGGCGAGCCGGATCACCGACGGGATGCTCGCGGCGGCGGCCGACGCTGTTGCGGCGCTGTCGGACGCCACGACCGTCGGCGCGTCGCTGCTGCCGTCGGTAGACCAGCTGCGTATGGTGTCAGCGGCGGTCGGAGTCGCCGTCGCGCAGGCGGCAAACTCGGAAGGGCTGGCCCAGGCAGACCTCCACAACCCAGTCCAGCAGATTCACGAAGCGATGTGGCGCCCGGCATATCCGCAGATCGAGCTGGCGTGAGCGACGCACTAGCCGTCGAGAACTCGACGATAACGACAGCCTTGGATGGGTTAAGGAACCTCTGCTCTATCCCTTGAGCTCCAGGACCTGCACACTAGCGCGCCACAGGGTCTCGGCCTCGGCCGTCTGTCAGCATGTCCGGTATGCCGAGGCGGATCGTTATGGACGTTGACACCGGCACAGACGACGCCTTGGCGATCCTTTATGCGTTGCGCCACCCCGACCTCGACGTGCTCGGCATCAGCTGTGTAACTGGGAACGTCACCGTCGACCAGGTCGTGGCCAACACCTGCAAGGTGCTTGATGCGGCAGGCGCGGGAGAGATTCCTGTCGCGGCGGGCGCCGTACAGCCCCTGATCGAGCGTGCCCGGCGAGCCGGCGGGTCTCATGGCCCCGACGGGCTCGGCGGGATTCAGCTGCCCGAGACTTCGCGGCAGCGATCGCCGCTGCCTGCGGTCGAGCTGCTGCACCAGCTGATCATGGACTCCACCGAGCGGGTGAGCCTAGTGACCCTTGGCCCCAAGACGAATGTGGCAGTGCTGCTCACCCGGTATCCGAACGTTGCAACGCGACTGAAGGAGATCATTTTCATGGGTGGCTCTCTCAACGAAGAGAGCCCGGTGTCCCTGGCGGAGTTCAACGTCTGGCAGGATCCCGAGGCGGCGAAGTCCGTGATCGAATCATCGATCCCGACCACCATGTATGGATTCCACCTGTTCCGTCGCCTGGCGGTGAATCAAGCTGACACCGACCGCCTTCGTAGTCATGATCATCCAGCAATCCAGCTGGCCGGAGAGCTCCTCTACCGACGTCGCGGCAGTTGGCACGACTCGACCCAGGACTACGCAGACTTGCTCGGCGACGCCGGCGCCATGGTGCTGCTGACCAATCCAGAGCTGTTCATAACCCGCGAACTACTCGTTCGCGTCAACCTCGCTGGCGTCGACCGCGGGCAGACGACTGTCGTTCAACCAGCGTCGCCTGATGATTCGGCAGCGGCCGGTCCTGAGGCGTGGTCCAGGATCACCGTCGCTCTTGATCTAGACGCGACGCAGGCCGGGTCGGCGTTCGTCAAAGTAATCGACTCCTTCGCGGCCTAAAGCTGCGGGCGTCGGGAATCGCGCACCGGCGCACGGAGCAGAAGGGAGCAGCGTCTTTCCTCTGCGAGCGCCGACGACGGCGGCGGATTCTCGATGCTCGCGCCGCCGATCTGCAGGAGGAGATGGCGGAACAACGCTTTCCGTTTCCGTCAGCTCCGACGAAGATGGCGGCGATCCAGCGAACATCGCAGGAGCAGAGCGAGCAATCTGATATGCGCGATGTGCGAGCAGCTTCAAACTAATCGTGACTGTGTTGGGCCCTGAGCTTGGCGACCTCGGCGTGCACCTCGACCATGTCGAGGTCCTTGACGGCGTCCACCACCTGCTTCAAGGCGTGACCGGGCAAGGCGCCGGCCTGATTGAAGACCAGCACTCCCTCACGGAAGGCCATGAGCGTCGGAATGCCTTCGATGCCCAGCAGACCGGTCAGCTCCGGGTACGAATCGGTATCCAGCTTGGCGAAGACGATCCCGTCATACTCCTCAGAGGCCTTCTCATAGATAGGCCCGAACCGCTTGCAGGGTCCGCACCACTCGGCCCAGAAGTCCACTAACACGATGTCGTTGTCGGTGATCGTCTCTTCGAAGTTATCGGCAGTGATCTCAAGCGTTGCCATGCAATGTGCTCCTCGTCACGGATCGCCGCTCCTGTGGGGTTAACGCGGCTGCAACTGTCTCAACCGCCTGCACCTCACACCTATTCCACTGAGCCCGCTACTTGATCGCAACAAGCCGGCGCATCGGAATCGCCACATCGACCACGTTTTGCTTCTTGGCGCGGTCCTCCAAATACTCGATTGCGCTCTCAACTCGCGACCAGCGGGTGTTCGGCAAGTACAGCGCTGACATCATCAGCTCGGCGTCGGCTCGCGAGCGAATGCTGAATCGGTACCGCTCTCGGGCGTCCTCGACCGCCCGCATCCCATGCAAGGTCAAGGTTTTTGCAAAGCCGGTCAGCTCCACTGGCCCCGGAAACTGAGGTTTGGTCCTCAATCGTCCATTAATCCGGGTCAATACCCGGACATCCCGCGGGCCGAGTGGCCGGATGGCCGGAGCAATCGCCGCCAGCACTCCGCCTGGCCGCAGCACTCGCGCCACCTCCTCGAGAACTCGGGTCAGCGGTTGGACCACCACCAATCCCATTGAGCTGGTGACGACATCGATGCATTCGTCTCTGAAGGGCAGCTGCAGCGCATCAGCCCGGACCCATGGGCCGGGTCCCCGATCTGCAGCCAATGCCAGCTCATACTCAGACAAATCCAGACCGATGACCGTACGCCCCGGCTGCGCCAGCTCACGCGACATCGGTCCTGACCCGCATGCGAGATCGAGCACGGTACCTGCCGACGCCGACACTGCTCGAGCCAGCCAGCGATACGGCGAATGGTCCCCAGCGAGGGCGCGAGAGAGCACCGCTTCGGCGATACCTGCCCTCTCACGGTGAAACTCGGCCAGGTACGTCCGCCAGTTCACCTCGTCGTTGCTCACGGCGAAGCCTCCTCGCGGCGTTCTCACACGCGCGATACGAACAGGTGGGTGGATGCTTCTCGGTCAATCTCGCAGCTGGGCGAGCCGTCGGCCGTCAGCCGGACGCCCAGTCCCCCAGCCTCCGCGCGGACCTCGGCACCGGGCTGAATCCCGGCCTCCCGCAGCGTGCCCATCATCTCGACGTCCTTTTGGATCTCCTCGCTCATCCGTTCGATAACGACTCGGATGGGAGAGGTCGAACTACTGACAACGTCCTGCAGCTGCTCATTACCATCCCGGAACGGCTCGGTGGCGGCGCTCACTCCGAGCTCCTGAAGCCCGGGAATGGGGTTGCCGTACGGCGACACGGTTGGTGTGTTCAGCAAATCAACAAGTCGGCGTTCCACATCTTCGGAGATGACGTGCTCCCAGCGGCAGGCTTCGTCGTGCACCTTCTCCCAATCCAGGCCGATCACATCGATAAGCAAGCGCTCCGCCAGCCGGTGCTTCCTCATCACGCGCGTCGCACGCATGCGGCCCTCGTCGGTCAGTTCCAGATGACGGTCACCCAGGACATGCACCAGGTTGTCACGCTCCATCCGGGCTACGGTCTGCGACACAGTCGGACCACTTTGATGCAGGCGCTCGGCAATCCGTGCGCGAAGGGGAACAATCCCCTCCTCCTCCAGCTCATAGATGGTGCGGAGGTACATCTCGGTGGTATCGATCAGGTCGCTCACGTCTCTCCTATTGTCTCCCGCTCGCGCACCGCGTAGGAACCTGCTCAGCAGGTCGCGATTTCCAACGCTCGCAGAAGACCCATGAATGCCCGAGGCAAGATTAGACGATGGGCTCGGAGGGTCACGCTGCGATCTGGTGGGTACGACGCGATTTCCGACTGGCCGACAACCCTGCCCTGCGCTCGGCAATCGACGACTGCGAGGCGGTACTACCGCTCTTCGTGCTTGACCCAACACTCCTCGCCTCAGCCGGTCGCGCTCGGCGTGCATGGCTGATAGCAGCGCTGTCCGCACTCGATCGGGACTTGCGCGATGCAGGTGGACACGGGCTTAGCGTCCTGCGCGGCGACCCCCTTGCGGTCGTTCCACGACTCGCGAAGGCCCATGACGTTCAATCGGTATACATCAGCGCCGACTTCGGCCCGTACGGGCGGTCTCGAGATGAGCGTGTCGCGAAGGCGCTGGGTGCGCACAACGTCGAATTGTCGCGGATGGGGTCTCCGTACGCGGTGGCGCCGGGAACGCTCAAGAATGGCGCCGGAAGGCCCTATCAGGTGTTCAGCCCGTTCCATCGCGCCTGGTTGGCGCATGGGGTCCATGAGCCGGCTCCCGGCGTACGCCCGAGCAGTGTGAGGTGGCTGCAGGCCGAAGGTCGTCAGCGGCTGGAGAGCCCGGACCAGGACCTGCTTCCGCTCGTCGGAGAGAAGCCGTCCACAAGGGCATGGCGAGCGTGGCTGCGGCGGGATTCCGAGGGAGTGGCAGACTACGCCAAGCTCCAGGACTTTCCAGGCGTCGATGCCACTTCCCACCTCTCCATCGCGCTGCGTTGGGGGCACCTGCATCCGCGCACCGTGGTGCACGACTTGGATCAACTAGGGTCACAAGGGGCAGCGGCGCTCGGGCGTCAGATCGCCTGGCGCGATTTCTTCGCCGATGTGCTGTTTCATCGGCCGGACGCAGTGAGCGAGCCGATCCGGCCTGAGTTCACTAAGTTCCCAACCGACGATCCGGATCGGATGGAAACCGCAGCCCAGCGCCTCCAAGCCTGGCAGCAGGGCAAGACCGGTTACCCGCTCGTCGACGCGGGTATGCGACAGCTCCAGGCAGAGGGATGGATGCACAATCGGGTGCGAATGGTTGTGGCCTCATTCCTGATCAAGGACTTGCACATTGGGTGGTGGCATGGTGCCGACTGGTTCATGGAGCATCTGCGTGACGGGGACATCGCTCAGAACCAGCTCAATTGGCAATGGGTGGCTGGCTGCGGCACCGAAGCGGCACCGTATTTTCGGATCTTCAACCCCACAGCTCAGTCTGAGAAGTTCGATGCTGACGGCAGCTACATCAGGCGCTATGTACCCGAGCTTGCCGAGGTACCGGTCGAGCACCTGCACAAGCCCTGGACTGCGGCTGACGGGCCTCCGCACGGCTATCCGAAACCGATTGTGATGCACGCCGTCGAGCGCAAGGACGCCTTAGACCGATACGCCGTAGTCAGAGATCTCTGAACATTCGCAACAACCGTGCTGCTTCGAGGGCGACAGCGGTACGAGCCGGGCCAAGAGACCGCCGACTGTCGACCATCGCTGGGTTCGCGGCAAGCACCTCCCGAACGGCGTTGGTGAACACGTGATTGAGGTGGGTCGCGATGTTGATCTTCGTCATGCCGGCCTTTACTGCTCGGACCAGCTCCTGATCAGGAACCCCCAACGAGCCGTGCAACACCAGAGGCGCTGGCACTGCAGCCCTAAGCGCGCTGATCAACTCCAGATCGAGCGCGACATGACGTTGGGTCATTGCGTGCGAGGTCCCCACGGCGACTGCCAACGCGTCCAACCCGGTTGCCTCAACAAAGGCCCGCGCCTCGTCAGGCTCAGTTCGGGCCCCCGGGCGTGGACCCCATCCTTGCCACCGATTTCACCAAGCTCAGTCTCGACGTCGAGCCCTCGATCGTGGCAGCGCCGCACGATCCCCGGGGTGGCCGCCACGTTCTCGGTATACGGCATCGTCGATGCGTCAAACATCACCGAGCCAAAGCCCAGCTCGATCGCGTCGTCTACCAGGCTCGCATCAGTGGCATGGTCAAGGTGTACGACCATGGGCACCGCTCCCCTGCCGGGCTGACGCGAGCGTGGCTAGCCCAATCGGTGCCAACGAACCGTGGCGGACGGCATTCTGCGAGATTTGCAACACTACCGGGGTCCCAGCAGCTTCGGCGGCAGCGGTTAAAGCCTCGGCGTGCTCAATGCTGAAGACATTGAACGCTCCCAGACCCACGCCCGAAGCGACTGCCGGAGCGAGCACCTCGGTGAGGCGGGCCAGAGTCACCGATGCTTCATAGCACGAGATACTTCTGCTTTCCTAGCTACTCGCGCAAAGTCCGTTGACCCGACCCCTCCGCGCGCATACCTTGGTGGGACACGGGAAAGGAGGTGGTCCACAGAATGAATGATTGTTGGACATGTGAGGTGACGGCCAGCTAGCCGCATCCCGACTGTG
>JBKPTR010000137.1:0-6048 GCA_046735615.1 Actinomycetota bacterium | reverse complement strand
AGATATCTTCTACCTCACGTTCCAGGAGTTCCACGACGTCGTCCGCACGAACCGCGTGGACGACCAGCTCATCGGCCGGCGCAAGGACGCGTTCAGGTCGTATCAAGCGCTCACGCCGCCCCGGGTGCTCACGTCGGATGGTGAGGTCATCGCCGGGGCGTACCGACGCGACGATTTGCCGGCCGGCGCGCTGGTCGGCCTACCGGTCTCCGCCGGGACCGTCGAAGGGCGGGCACGCGTCATCCTGGACATGGCGGAGGCCGATCTCGAAGCGGGCGACATCCTGGTCACGGCCTACACGGATCCCAGCTGGTCGCCCCTGTTCGTCACGATCACGGGCCTGGTGACCGAGGTGGGAGGTTTGATGACCCATGGCGCAGTGATCGCCCGGGAGTACGGCTTGCCGGCCGTCGTGGGCGTGGAGCAAGCCACCCGGCTGATCCGAAATGGGCAGCGGATCCGCGTGAACGGAACGGACGGGTACGTCGAGCTCCTGCCCTAAGAGATTGCGGAGCAATTTCAGGTGGAAGGCTCCCGTTTTCGGGTCGGGATAGAAAGACTGGCGAGCATCGCCGGGCCAGTCGATTCCTGACTACGAGATTGCGGTGCCACCACACCTTCGACACGCCGGTGGCGCTGGTGACCTTGCGGCCGCGGGACGGCGTATTGTGACCGTCCATCGTCGGCATACTGACGCGGCGTTGCGCTCTGGAAACGGGTTGTAATCAGGAGCCTGGTCGTAGGCCCGGACACGTGGGGGCGTGATGATGCTTCGTCGTACGACTGCGTTATCTGTACTGATGGTGGCGGCCCTGGCGGGCACCCTCGTGAACGGGTCGCCGGCGCAGGCGACGCCACTCGTGACCAAGGCCCCGGTGGCCGTCGGTCGTGGCGGAGCGGTGTCCACAGTGGACATCGACGCCACCCGCGTGGCCATCGACGTGTTACGGCGTGGCGGCAACGCCGTCGACGCCGCTGTCGCGGCGGCGGCCACGCTCGGCGTGACCGAGCCGTTCTCGGCCGGTCTCGGCGGTGGCGGCTTCCTCATGTTCTACAACGCCCGTAGCAGGACGGTGCACACCATCGACGGCCGGGAGTCCGCGCCAGCGACCATGCGGGAGAACGCGTTCATCGACCCCGCCAGCGGGCTGCCGTTCCAGTTCCAGGAGGCGCATCAGCGGCATCTCGGTGGGCGTACCGGGGACGCCGCAGACCTGGCAGACCGCGCTGCGGAAGTGGGGCACGATCTCCCTGCGCGACCGCTGCGCCCAGCGATCAAGGTCGCCGAGGACGGCTTCGTGGTCGATCAAACCTTCGCCAGTATGATCGCCGACAATCTCGCGGCGTTCTCGCAGTTCAGCTCGACAAGCGCGCTGTACCTGCAGGGCGGGGCGCCGCCCGCGGTCGGCTCGACCTTCCGCAACCCGGATCTCGCCCAGACTTACCGCCTGCTCAGCCGGCAGGGCATGGACGCGTTCTACCGGGGCGAGTTGGCCGCCGACATCGTACGCACGGTGCAGCAGCCGCCGGTCGTCGCGGCACCGGCGCTGCCGTGGCCGTTCGTGATCCGCCCTGGCGGGCTGCAAGCCTCGGACCTGGCCGGCTACGACGTCCGTACGCCTCGGCCGACTCAGGTGAGCTACCGCGGCTTCGACGTGTACGGGATGCCGACCCCGTCCAGCGGCGGATCGACGGTGGGCGAAGGGCTCAACATCGTGGAGAACTGGGATCTCGGCGTCCTGTCGCAGACCCAGGCGCTGCACCGGTCGCGGCGCCCGCATTGGTGCTGACCGACGAGCTGGGACCACCAACCTCACGGTCGCCGACCGCTGGGGCAACGTAGTGGAGTACACGCTGACGATCGAGCAGATTGGCGGCAACGCCATGGTCGTGCCGGGCCGTGGGTTCCTGCTCAACAACGAGCTGACCGACTTCAATTTCACCCCGACGCAAGGCAGCGCGGACGATCCGAACCTGCCGGCACCGGGCAAGCGGCCGCGCAGCTCGATCTCACCGACGATCCTGCTCAGCCACGGCAAGCCGTACCTGGCCACCGGTTCGCCGGGCGGCTCGACCATCATCACGACCGTGTTCCAGATCCTTGTCAACCGGATCGACCTGGGCATGACGCTGCCTGAGGCTATCGCGGCCGCCCGGGCCACCCAGCGGAACACGGCGGCGGTGCAGGCCGAGCCGGCCTTCCTGGCGTCGCCCGAGGCGGCCGAGTTGACGGCGCTGGGCCATGTGTTCGGGGTGAACCCGGAGATCGGGGCGGCGACAGGCGTGGAGTTCCTGCCCGACGGACGGGTGGTCTCGGCGGCGGAGCCGGTCCGTCGGGGCGGCGGTTCAGCGGCGGTCGTCAAGCCGGCGCAATAGGCGGCAAGGTGGGTTCGGCGTCGGAGGTGTGAGGGCGCCTTCTTGACGTACTCGGGCCCGAGTGAGCTATCCGCGACGCCCGCCGCCACCTGGTGCCATTAGATCGGTCCCCGAGGGGCGGTAGTCAGCGCGACCTGGAGGAACGTGGCCGGCGCTTCGCGGACCACAGCACGCGTGAACCGTCGGGAGTCAAGCCTGTTCACGGTCTGCGTCAGGCTGCGATGATCGGGACTGGAGTAGCTATGACATCAGGTGCGCGGCCAGGGCCCGGCAGCGAGGAAGCGCCCGTTCTCGCCCCGCTGCGCGTTCTGGTCGGCTCTGCGTTGCTGGTGGTCGCTCAGCTCTACCCCCCCAAGAAACGGTCCTCGCGGGCAGCAGCATGCCGTACCGGGAGTGGCTCACGTCCACGGATGCCGAAGACCCTTTTGGCAACCGATGCGGCTGGGTCAAGCGCTCGACCGGGTCAACGTCCCCGTCTTGTTGCAAGAAGGCTAGCAAGATCGGTTCGTTGATCAGATGATCGAACAGTACGAGCGTCTGCGGCGCCGCGGCGTAGATGTAGGTCTGACCATCGGCCCTTGGACCCATGTCGAATTCGCCACCAAGGGCGCCGGAATCGTCATGGAAGAGACCCTTGACTGGCTGGCAGAACATCTCGCCGGAACCGGTCGCCGGCATCGGCCAAGCCCGGTCCGCATCTTCGTAACAGGTGCCAAGGAGTGGCGCTATCTGCCGGAATGGCCACCGGCAACCAACGAGCACGTGCTCTACCTGCAGCCCAACGGTGAGCTTGGCAACACCCAGCCGACGCCAACCGGCCGGTCCATCGACGTTCATCTACGACCCCGCGGATCCCACTCCAGCTGTCGGCGGCCGGGTAATCAATCCAGCGATCGGCGGATACCGCGACAACCGGGAGCTCGAGGAACGAGACGATGTCCTGACATTTACCGGCCCGCTGCTGAACGAACCGCTGGAGGTAATCGGGAACCCGGTCGTGGAGCTAGTGCACCGCACTAACAATCCGCATGCCGATCTCTTTGTCCGCTTGTGCGAAGTGAGGAAGAACGGGCGCTCTATCAATGTCAGCGATGTGTTCCAGAGGCTAGAGCCGGAGAAGTCCAGCGGGACCATCCTGCTTCGACTCGACGCAATGGCTCATCGCTTCACTCCCGGAACCCGCATCCGCCTGCAGATTTCCGGAGGCGCGCATCCGCGTTACGCCCGGAACCTGGGCACGGACAAAGATCCGGCCACGAGCAGCGACCTAGCGCCATCTCGGCGGACGATCTTTCATGGAGAAGGCGGTTTCTCGCGCGTCTTCTTGCCGTGCCAACTCGTCGACCAGCGCGACACCGTGAACTACTAGTCGATGCTCCCTTCGGTTCATCCTTCGAGGATCCCAGCAGTTCGCTGACCCACTGCAGCTCCTGGGCCCATCTGCATGGAGAGCACACCGGCCGAGGTTGGCTGACGCAGTGACGGCAACCATTGCGTCGCCGGCCGGCTCGATTGGTCGGGACTGGCGTGCCGCGAGGAGCACTGGTACGGCCGACGGCGATGCCCGACTGGCGCTGCTGATCGTGAATTCGCTCCTGATCTACGGATGAGGATCCAGCTCATGGCAGATCACAATCATGTGCCGCTACACCGCGGATTTCCGAGTTCCGTCGCTCAGGGTTTTGCTGGATCAGGCACGCGCAATACGCCAGGATCGCCGCTGTCTGGAGGTGATTGGTTGACTGGCCAGTGGCAATGCCGGTGACGTGCTCGCCTATTGGGGCGGTAGTCGCGATGAACTCTCGATGCTGACGGTCATCGGTTTCGGGTTTGTCGAGCTGCCGGCCCTTCTCGGTGTTGGTCCTCGCGATGGTGGTCTACAGGGTCCGACTCGCGCGGGAAAGAATCAGGCCGCCTGTGGTTGCCTGGTCGCTGATAATTGACCCCAATCACGTCACATGCAGCGACTCTCGAGTAGTCGGCCGTAACGCCGGACCGTCATTGCCGCGAGCCAATGCCGGTGAGCAACCGCTTTTCAACAGGCTGCAAAGTCGCGGTTTCCACAGACTTCGGTGACATCGCACGATTCCGGACTTCGTACGCATGCTTCCGTTGGAGGTGGGCGATGCCAAAGACGGAGTCCAAGCAGCAGCTGGGCGTACGCGGCGAGGATCTAGCCTGTGCTGAGTTGGAGCGGCAGGGCATGCAGATCCTGGAGCGGAACTGGCGCTGCCGGCTCGGAGAGATCGACATTATCGCCGCAGAGCTCGGAGACGGTGGACTCACACTGGTCTTTTGTGAGGTGAAGTGCCGCAGCGGATTGGGTTTCGGCCATCCCCTTGAGGCGATTACATACACGAAGATGCGTACGTTGCGACAGCTGGCCGCGGTGTGGATGCGTGAGCATCGCATTCAGGCGTCCAGCATCCGACTGGACGCCGTTGGCGTCGTGCTGCAGCCCGGACTCGAGCCGTCGCTGACACATGCGCGGGCGGTGGGTTGAGTACGCCGCCGAACGCCGCAACCTCGACGAATCGATCGAGAAGCTACGCCAGATCGCCGACAGCCGTAACGACATCCTGGCCGAGGCCGCCGGGATCACCGCGGGCTCCTGGTATGCCAGCCCAGCCACCCATGTCGGCTATGAGCTCATCGGCGCCGGCATGCTCGTCCTCGCCGGTGACGGCCGAGGGCTGCCGATGGATTACGACGAGCTGGAGCGTTGGACGCGGATCGGATACGAGCGGGGAGGCGGTCGCGCAAGGGAGAGCGGTGAAGAGTGCCGAAATGTGACGGCGAGATCAGCTCTTGCTTACGTTCTCGTGAACTTCCGACGTTCAAGTTTGCTTCGCTTGGCTATGTAGTAGCGTGCGTCTCGCCCCGTGGGTCACCTCGTCACTCACTTGCCCCGAGGAACATCAAATTGACCGACGGGGTTTAGCGCCGAGGCCCTTTTGACCTTTCCCCCGCTGGCCGCGGGGCAACTCTCTCATAGCCACCTCGAGAGCGATATGAAACGGCTGGCGGGGTGGTCCGGCAAGTCTGCCGGTAACGCCGCCGCATCTGCGACAGCATTGGTGCTGGTTCATAGCAGACGGACGGGGGGACACCGTGTGGGTGGCAATACTTGGGCTTGTTGGGCTCGTTTTCGCCGTCTACCTCGGTTCGTTGAGTATCAATCCGTGGGTGAAGTGCTCGAGGTGCCGAGGCAAGCAGAGGTTGCGAGGCTGGATCTTCAGCAATACACACCGCAACTGCCCCAAGTGCAAAGGCACCGGGCGACAAGAGCGGTGGGGCCGCAAGGTGTTCATCAACCGCTCGGGCAAGAACCCGCCGACGTAAGCCGCTAGGGCGCGCGCTGGACGCGGATCGGATTTGAGAGAGGAATGGCAATGCGTCGCGGGGAGCGGTGAAGGCCGCTAGCGTTCGTGTGGTGAGCGGACCGCAGGAGGTCACGTCTGTTCGCCAAGCGGCTATGGCTAGGAACAGGGGCTAATCCTGCATCGGATGTTCGTACGGTGCTCGTGGGCCGTTTGACGGCTAGCCCCGTATCGTCGCCTAGGCGGGCCGACCGGGGGGAGGCGGCTTAAAGTCCTGGATGCCCTGTCGGCCCGTGCGGCGCCACTATCAGTCGGCACCCTGGCCTCAGTAGCATCGGCCTTAGACAGCAGG
>JBKPTR010000136.1:0-11468 GCA_046735615.1 Actinomycetota bacterium | reverse complement strand
GTAGGCCGCTGGATCTTCGTCACGGAAAGCGAGGGTGACGCGACCCGCCGCTCCCGCGTACAACGGCAGGGCTCGGCCGGGCTTGAGGATCAGCACGTTGATGCCGCGGCCCTGCGACCAGTCGATGCAGACGGCCTCGTCGCCGCGCTGCACGCTCAGAAAGGTCGTTTGTCCCGTGTCGCCGGCCAGCTTGTCAAGGACGGAGCGAGCGCCCGCCCACTCCGCCATCGCTGCTCGAGCTGCATCAGCCAAGTGCAACCAGCGCAAGCTAACCCTGACGCGCGAATCAGGAAGCGTCTCCGTCATCTTGACCTGACCCAACGCTTCGGCGAGCCGATAGACGCTGGACCGTGGCATGCCGATCTCCTCCGCGATCTCGGCCGGAGTAAGAGGGCCACGAACCGCCAGGAGCCCAATCAGATCGGATGACTTCTGCAGCACGCCCATTGGTCGTTCACTGCTCATCACGCACCCGCCTCGTCACCTAGAGCCACGCTCACGGCCTGCGCGGCCGCAACGATCAGCCGGGCGTTCCGTCGCCTTTGGGCGCCAAGGATCTGCGCTCGCAGCCCGCTGATCGAGATAGCAGCCACGAGCTCGTGGCGGTGGTTGAAGACCGGAGCTCCTAGGGCAGCGACGCCGGGCGTGACGTCGCCGTCGGATACGGCGTAACCCCGCTTTCTGACCAGCGCAATGTCCTTCCCGAGGTCAGCCTGGTCCGGCTGCGGCGGATCGCCGGGTAGTCGATGATTCAAACGCAGCACAGCCCGTTGCTCGGACGTAGGCAGGAAGGCCAGCAGCGCGCGAGGCGCAGCCCCGGCGTACAGGGGTAGCGAACCACCCAGCTGCATCGCCAGGGAGCGGACCGACTGACCTTCCAAACGTTCCACGCAAACCGCCCGAGCGTCCCGACGCAGGCACAGAAAGCTGGTTGCCCCGACGTTGTCACGCAGGGACCGCAGGTACGGGAAGGCGCTCTCACGGATGTCAATGCCGTCCTCAATAAGACCGCCGATGGTCATCAGCCGTAACCCGAGCCGGTAGCTGCCGCGGCGTGGACCGCGGTCGACCCAGCCGATCGCAGTAAGGCTCTGCAGCATCCGATACGTCGAACTCAGCGGCTCATCGATGACGATAGCGAGGTCAGCGGCACCGATCTCACCGCGACGCTCAAGGGCA
The DNA here is from genome assembly GCA_046735615.1 of Actinomycetota bacterium. Classification (GTDB taxonomy): domain Bacteria; phylum Actinomycetota; class Actinomycetes; order Propionibacteriales; family Propionibacteriaceae; genus Microlunatus. Next base: position 10,289 of record JBKPTR010000136.1, on the reverse strand, counting down.
GCCATAACCGCATCGACCTTCGCAATTAACTCGAGCCCAGTGCCTCCCGCCTCAGTGTCTGGCTCGCCGTCCACCATGTCTTGCACGACCGTCAGGCGCGGATTGCCCGCGACGGCGCTTCGGCGGTCGCGGCGGAAGTCATCAGGAGCGATCTCGTTACCTCTATCCTCGATAGAAGAACCACGGAAAGATTATCACCCAGTGGACAGACTGCCTGGGAAGCAAGGTGGTGATCGAGCGGGGAGGAATTAGTCCATGCCGCCGATCACTTGTTGGTCCCAGTCGATGACCGAGCCGGTCACCACGCCACTGTTGTCGGAGAGCAGGAAGATCACGAATTCGGCCAGTTCAGCCGGACGGCTGATCTTTCCCATAGGGACGGAGGCGTCGGCTTTGGTGAGCCAGTCTTCACCCGCAGCGTGAGCCGTCTGCTGAACAACACCCTCGGCCTCAGTGGCTGTCCAGCCGATATCCACCCCGTTGATCCTGATCTTGTCCCAACGGTGAGCGTGGGCGGCGTTGCGCGTGGCTCCGGCTAGTCCCGACTTGGCGGCGACGTACGGAGCTAGATAGGGCTGGCCGCCGTGTTCGGCAATTGAGATGACGTTGACGATGCTGCCCGGTGCGTCGCGTTCGCGGAGATGTCGGATCGTTTCGGCCATGATGAAGAACGGCGACTTGAGGTTCACGGCGATGTGGGCGTCGAAAAGGTCGGGTGTTGTGTCGAGGAAGGTGCCCCGGCTGGTGAGGCCGGCGGCGTTGACGACACCGTCGACGCGCCCAAAGGCGGCGATCGTCTCGGTCACCGAGTTCTTGGCCTGTTTGACATCGGCTAGATCGGTGCGGACAAATCGGGCAGCGGTCCCCATTTTCTGCAGCTCACCGGTGACAGCCTCGCCTGCTGCCGAGTTGCGGCCGGTCACCATAACGGCCTCAGCGCCCTCAGTCGCGGCCTTGCGGGCGATGGCGCCGCCCAGCCCTTGGGTGCCCCCACTCACCAGAACGACCTTGCCCTGAAGCCAGTCGGATGTCATGTTGGACGCCTTCCGTCGTGCGATCGTGATCTCGAGAGTTTCGACCGTCCGACCATGTGGTGGATAGTCGCTGTCCCCATCGGTGATGGGCATAGGCCTTCGTAGTTGTCGCATCGAGCTGATCAGGGCCGGGCCATATCAGCCCCGCGGCCTGTCTGACCGAAGCGATCATGCTAGGTGACTTCGTACTCTCCATAGTTGGTGGATGCGACTTCAGCCGCGCTCGATCGTCATGGTCTGGCGGGGCTCGAAACCGCTGGCGCGATAGCACTCGTCGATCAGCATCATGTTCTCGACGGCGTCGGCGGTTGTGGTTGGGAAGAGCCAGCCCTGCCGGATGGCTCCGCAAAGCGCGTCCATCTGATAGGCGTACGTGCTCCGTCGTCCGAGGCGCTCGATGCGCTCGCCGTGCTCCTCGGTCCTCGTGATCAGTCGGTCGTCCTCGTGGACATGGATGAAGTTGGGCAGGTGAGCAGTGCCAGTCGTTCCGGTCGCGGTGATCGAGAAGTTCCACTCCCCTGCCATGTTGGCTGCGGCAGTCGCGACGACGCCGTCGGAGAGCCGGAAGGTGGCATTGCACCATTCGTCCATCCGCGGCAGGTCGGCCCGCTGTCCGGCCTCGGCGGCGGCCAGCCAGACACTTGCGTCGCGACTCGCGGCCAGGGTGCGGATGACGTGAACGCAATAGCAGCCCAGGTCCATCAGACAGCCGCCGGACAGCGACCACGACCACCGCAAGTCGTCTGGTGCGGGCGCCGGCATCGACATGGTGACGTGGAAATGCGTTAGCTCACCAATCGTCCCGTCGTTGCTGATCTCCAGCAGACGTTCGAAGATCGGGTGATACCGGTAGTGAAACGCCTCGAACACGACCTGTGACGTCGAGGCGGCCAGGGCATGGACATACGAGGCCTCATCGGCGTTGCTGGCGAAGGGCTTCTCGCTGAGCACGTGCTTTCCAGCGCGGATGGCCGCGGCGTTCCACGGTGCGTGGAGGCTGTTGGGCAGTGGGTTGTACACGACCTCCACCTCCGGGTCGCTGATCACCTCGCGGTAGCTGTCATGCACCCGCTCGATGTCATTCTCAGCCGCGTACAGCTCGGCCCGTTGCCTGTTGCGGGCCGCAACCGCGACGAGCCGGTGCCCCAGTTGGTGCGCTGGTTCGATGATCGACAGGTCGCTGATTCGGGCGGCCCCGAGGATCCCGATCCTGAGCGGCTCGGTCATGACCCTACCGCCGACGGGCCGGACTGGCGGGCGGCTGGGTTGGCATCACAGTGCCGTGAGCACCGAGCGGATGTAATCGGCGCTGACCTGGACGTCAGCGACCGGCCCCTCGCCCATCGGCTCCTCCGTGAGGATGGTGTCCTGCTCCAGCACGTACCAGCCGTCGTAGTCGTGGGCCTCGAGGTGGCCGACAACGCCAGCGATGTCGACGTCACCCTGGCCGAGCGGCTTGTACATGCCGATCCTGACCGCCTCCGCATAGGTGAGCTCGCCGGTCCGGACCCGCTTGGCGACGGCGAAGTCGACGTCCTTCAGATGTGTGTGGGCGATCCGGTCGGGCGCCTGCCGGGTGATGGCGAGGGGATCCGAGCCGCCAATCAGCATGTGGCCCGTGTCCAAGCACAGGGCAATGGAGGAATCGGCCAGCACCCGTTGGACGTCGTCGCCGGTCTCGACCATGGTTCCGACGTGCGGGTGCAGAACGGCGCGGACGCCGCGCACGGCGGCGAGGTGAGTGAGGCGGTCCAGGTTGCCCAGCAAAGTCGCCCAACCGTGCTCGTCAAGCTCCGGCCTGCCGTCATAACCGCGCAGACCCGTAATCGCGGAGAGGACGAGAATCTTGGCGCCCACTGCCTCGAAACCGTCGAGCACCCGGTCAACCTCCGACCGTGGGTCGCGCTGCGGGTCATGCAGCACGACGGGGGTGAAGTTGCCCAGCCCTTGGAGCTCGTAGCGATTGAGGGTTTCGGCCTTGCCCTCGGGCGCGGCGGGCAGAAACCCGTCGGCACCGAGCTCGGTGGCCCGCAGGCCAATCTCACGCATCTGGGAAAGGACGCGGTCGGCTTGCATCTGATAGCCCCAGCCCGGGACCTCGCAAACCCCCCATGAGATGGGGGCGCCGGCGACTCTATCGATTCCAGATGTCATGACAAGGCCTCTTTCGAACTGATGGGAGAGGTGCTGGCGGAGCAAGTGAGTGGCCTCGGCGATCCTCCCAGACATCAGTGGGGGACGCGTAAGTCGAGCAAGCTGCGTACGCGTGCGGTGATCTTCTCCGGCGACAGCTCGTGCTTGTTCAGCAAGAAGTTGTCGCTGGCGGACTCACCCCAGGTGTCGTTCACGCCAATCCGCTCGATCCGTGGGGCTGGGCCGGCGGCGGTGAGCACCTCCGCCACCAAGCCGCCGAGACCGCCGTAAATGGAGTGTTCCTCCGCGGTGACGATGAGACCGTGGCCCTGAAGTGCGGCGCGCAACGCGTCCTCGTCCAGGGGTTTGAGCGAGGGAACATGGACCACCGTCGCCGAGATGCCATCAGCAGCGAGCTGATCATGTGCAGTGAGAACGCGGCCGGTCTGCGGTCCCGTCGATACCAGGGCGACATCGGTGCCGCTACGTAACGGATAGACGGCCCCTGGCACGAAGGTGTAGCCAGGATCGAGGATTTCCGGTACGGCATCGCGGACGACACGCAGGTAGACGGGCCCATCATGGGCCTGGGCCCAATCCATCATCGCCAGCAGCTCCACCCCGTCTGCCGGGACAAGGACGGCGATGTCCGGCATGGCTCGCATGATCGCTAGATCCTCGATATCGAGATGGGTCTTACCGACTGCGCCGATCAACAACCCTGAGTAGGAGCCGACGATCTTGACGTTAGCGTGGCTCTGGGCAACCAGCATCCGGATCGGGTCAACGGCCCGATGTGTGAAGAAGACGGTGAAGGAGGACGTCCAGGGCACGTAACCAATCGCGGCGAGGCCTGCCGCGACGCCGATCAGGTTCTGCTCGGCGATTCCCATCTGGAAAAACCGGCCCGGGTGCGCTTTGGCGAACTTGTCTGCCTTTGTCGAGTTGGCGAGGTCTCCGTCAAGGACGACGGTGCGCGGGTCGGCGCTGCCAAGCTCGACCAGCTTTCCGCCCCAGACGTCGCGCATGGCGATCATGCGGAAGCTCCGTTCTGAATGCGGTGGACGTAGGAGTCGAGCAAATCGATCTCGTCTGGCTCCAACTCCTGCCGGGCCCTCTCGAAGTCCTCGGCCGAGGGCACAATGCTGTGCCAGGTGTGAACCCCCTCAGCAAGCGAGAGCCCCTTGCCCTTGACCGTGTGGGCGATGATCACCGTCGGCCGTCCGGTGAAGTCGCCGGCTCGGGCCAACCGGTAGGCGGCCTGGATCTGGCCATAGTTATGTCCATCGATCTCGAGAACCCGCCAACCGAAGGCCTGGAACACCGCGGCAAGGTCGACACCGAACCAGGGATCGCGGCGATCACCTCTATCCGTTCGGGTGGTCTCGTCCGAGGACGGCAGACCAAATTGCTGGAGGCCGTTGCGGTCCACGATGGCCGTGAGGTTGTCGAGCTTGTAGCGGGCGGCCACTTGCACCGCCTCCCAGACCATTCCTTCCTGAATTTCTCCGTCACCCAACATCACCCAGGTGTGAAACTCCTTGCCGCCGAGCTGTGCGCCGAGCGCCATGCCGACGCCGACGGACAAGCCCTGACCGAGGGAGCCGGTTGACGCGTCGAGCCCAGGTAGACGGGTGAGGTCCGGGTGGCCCTGGAGCCGGGAATCACCCTGGTCGAAGGTGGCCAGCTCCTCGATCGGGAGGAAGCCGCGCAGAGCCAGCACCGAGTACAGGCCGATCGCTGCGTGACCCTTGGACAGGATGAACCGATCGCGATCGGCCCAGTGCGGGTCCTCAGGCCGGATGTTGAGCTCGCCGAAGTAGAGGCATACCAGCAAATCCATCATCGACAGAGGCCCGCCGATGTGGCCAGCTTTGCTGCTGGTCACGGCCTTGATGACCCGCCAGCGCGCCTGCTGGGCGAGGCTGCCGAGGTCGGGCTGCTTATCGGAGGCTTCGGGTGTCACGGCTTCTTTCACCTGAATTGATGGAGTTGCTAGAGACCTAAGATTATCATAGTACGGACGTTTCGTCCACTACGTAGTAGTAGTAGTAGTAGTAGTAACTGCCTGCGGTATGGTCACATCGATCCACCGGCGCGCCGCCGCAGAGCGCTCGACCGCCTCTAACACCTCGCAGACGTGCCAACCCTCCCCGAAGTCGCCGTCGGGGCGGCGGTCGTCGGCAATGGCGCTGAGCCACTCGTGCACCTCGATGATCTTGAGTTCATGAACGCCGAGCGGAACGCCGGCGAACGGCCAGAACGCACCGTAATCGCCGTGTGTGGGACCGAGCTCGATCTCCCGGTAGCCCTTCCGCCCGGCCGGGTCGCCGGTCAGGTAGAGCCGCAGTGTGTGTATGTCCTGCTGCACGAACTGAAGCGCTCCTTTGCTACCGATCACCTCGATGCTCTGATGCCAGGTGCGGCCGGTAGCGACTCTGGAGGCTTCGATGTGCCCGCTGGCGCCGGATGCGAACTCGATCAAGAAAGTGGTGGCGTCGTCGTTCTCGACCTCGTGCCGGGGGGCGGATAGATCGGCGCCACTGCCGTAGCCAAAGACACCGGTCGGCTCGGGCCGGGTCTTGATAAAGGTTCGGCTCAGACCCGCCACGGAGCTGATCGGACCGACGAGAACGTGGGCGAGAGAAATGATGTGTGCACCGAGATCTCCGAGAGCGCCGCTACCTGACAACGCTCTCTCGAACCGCCATGTGAACGGCACGTCAGGATCACTGCAGGCGTCCAGGACGAACCGGCCGCTGAACGTCCAGATCTCACCCAACTCACCAGCGGCGATCAGCCGACGAGCCTCCGCGACCGCCGGGTTGCGCAAGTAGTTGAAACCGACCAACGTCTTGACCCCGGCCGCCTCGGCGGCCTCATACATTTCCTTTGCGTCAGCAGCGCTCAGGGCGAGTGGCTTCTCGCAGTAGACATGCTTGCTTGCAGCGATTGCAGCCATGGCGATCTCCTTGTGCAAGAAGTTCGGCGTGACGATGTCGACGACATCGACCTCCGGATCCGCAACGGCTTCCCGCCAATCGACCGTCCATCGCTGATAGCCCAGCGATTCCGCGCCGGTGCGGGCAAGATCCTCCTTTACGTCGGCCAGCACGGCGAACCGGGGCCGGTACGGCGTCTTGCCGTAGACACTTTCGACGTTGCGATATCCCATGGTGTGCGACTTGGCCATAAGACCACTGCCGATCATGGCCACACCCAACTCGGGCACGAACGAGGCGGTGTTCTGGATGTTCATCGGCTGCTCCATGTCTTGGGCCGGACATCATCCGGCAGTCAATATCCCACCATCCTGCACGACATGTGTTCTACCGCCAAGTGGACAGAAAGTCTGTGAGACGATATATTTGTGCCGTCTGACAGGTGGTCGCGTGCGGCATGTCTGAGACCCGATAACTTGACGAGAACGACCCGAGCAGCAGATCACTCGGGGAAGGAACCAGCCTCGATGAGCAACCCGAAGATCTTGACCAAAGGATGGGATCCGATCCAACCGGCTGGCGCTGGGTGGACCTACATCTCCTTTGCGGTGCGCACCCTGTCGGCCGGTGGCACGCTCGCTCTGCCGGCTGATGGGCAGGAACGGGCACTGGTGCCGCTGTCCGGCATCGCCGAGGTCGAGGCGGACGGCCGATCATGGCGGTTCGGCGGGCGGGCCTCGGTGTTCGACGGACTTGGATGGTGCCTGTATGTCCCCCTTGACACCGCGGTGACCCTGACCGCGGTCAGCGATCTTGAGATCGCCGTCGCCGCGGCACCCGCCAAGACAAGGTACGCCGTAGCGCTGGTCGGCCCGGACGACATCGACATCGAGCTCCGGGGCGGCGGAAATGCTTCCCGGCAGGTCGGCAGTCTCATGCTTCCCGGCTTCGCTGCCGATCGTCTTCACGTCATCGAGGTCTGGACGCCCGGGGGCAACTGGTCAAGTTTCCCACCGCACAAACACGAGCGCGACCAGGATGGCGAAGCACAGCTCGAGGAGACCTACTACTACCGGCTTCGCGATCCGGACAACGGCTGGGCGGTTCAGCGGGTATACAGCCCTGAACGCCAGTTCGACCTCGTCCAGACCGTTCGCGACGGCGATCTCCTGATCATTCCGTGGGGTTACCACACGACCGTCGCCGCCCACGGCCACGATCTGTACTACCTCAACATCCTCGCGGGCCCTGCTCCCACACGGACCCTGCAGGCCTATCAAGACCCCTGTCTCAAGGACACTCAAGACGCGTGGGCCGCAGTCGGCATCGACAGTCGGCTCCCTTTCGTCCCTCGCCACCCAAAATCCAGCAACTAGATCGCTGATCCGCTCTGGAAGGAATCTTTGTGCCCAACCCAAACCCCACAACCCGCCTCACGGTGGGACAGGCTCTCGTACGCTTCCTCGGCGCCCAGCGCGTCGAACGCGACGGTGACACCCAGCCGTTTTTCGGCGGCGCCATCGCGATCTTCGGGCATGGCAACGTGGCGGGTGTCGGCCAGGCCCTCTTGCAGTACCGGAAGGACTTCCGTCTCTACCAGGCCCGCAACGAGCAGGGCATGGTCCACATGGCCACGGGCTACGCCAAGATGAAGAATCGCCTCGGTGCGCTGGCCTGCTCCACCTCGATTGGCCCCGGCGCCACGAACATGGTCACAGGGGCGGCGACCGCGACCGTGAACCGACTCCCAGTGCTGTGTCTGCCCAGCGACATCTTCGCTAGCCGCCGCACCGGTCCGGTGCTGCAGCAGGTTGAGTCTCCCTCGTCGTGGGATTCCTCAGTCAACGATGCCTTCAAGGCTGTTTCGAAGTACTGGGACCGGATCAACCGGCCGGACCAACTGCCCACCGCATTGCTCGAGGCCATGCGCACCCTCACGAGTCCCGCGGACACCGGCGCGGTGACTATCGCTCTGCCCCAAGACGTCCAGGCCGAAGCGTGGGACTTCCCGACACGCCTTTTTCGTGAGCGCACCTGGCATGTGCCACGGGCCCGAGCCGACCGGTCGGCCCTCAAGCGAGCCGCCCAGGTAATCGCAGCCGCCAAGCGGCCGCTGATCATCGCGGGCGGCGGCGTCATCTACTCCGCCGCCACCGATGAACTGGCCGCCTTCGTCGCCGCCACCGGCATTCCGGTCGGCGTCACACAGGCCGGCAAGGCGAGCCTGGCATGGGATCACCCTCAGATGGTCAACGCACTGGGTGCCAGCGGCTCAGTGTTCGCCAACAAATTGGCCAATGACGCCGACGTGATCATCGGCATCGGCACCCGCTACACCGACTTCACCACCGCATCAAACACGCTGTTCACCCATCCCGACGTGCAGTTTGTCAACATCAACGTCGCCGAGCTCGATGCCTACAAGGAGTCCGGGTTGGCCCTGATGGGCGATGCCCGAGAGTCGATCGCCGAGCTTGCCGATCTGCTCGGCGGATTCCGCGTAGACGCCGTCTACCGGTCCGAGGCAGAAAAAGCAGCCGACGACTGGCGGGATGAGGTTGACCGCATCATCGAGGTTCAGGACAGCCCCACGTTGTCCCAGGCCGAGGCCATGGGGTTGGTCAATGCCGCCGCCGGTCCCCATCATGTGGTGGTCAACGCGGCGGGCTCGATGCCGGGAGATCTACACCGGCTATGGCGGCCGTCGGATCCAAAGGCGTACGACCTCGAGTACGGCAACTCCTGCATGGGCTATGAGGTCGGAGGCGCGGTCGGCGCCAAGATGGCCGACCCGAGTCGCGAGGTGTTCTGCTTCATCGGCGACGGCACGTTCTTGCTGTCCAGCCAAGAGATCATGACCGCTGTCCAGGAAGGGCTGAAGATCACCGTCCTGCTCGTCGACAACTACGGCTACGGATCCATCGCGGCGCTGTCGGAGACTCGCGGATCTCAGGCGTTCGCCTGCCGGTTCAACTACCGTGGCGAGGATGGCCAGTTCTCCGATCAGCGGATCGAGATCAACTTGGCTGCCAATGCCGCCAGCTACGGTGCCGACGTGCTCACCGCCGCCAGCGCCGACGAACTGAAAAAGGCGTTGGCGGATGCGGCCGGCATCGACAACACCGTCGTGATTTACGTCCAGGTCGATGCCCAGGGCCGATTTGGCGGCTCCGGCGCCTGGTGGGATGTGCCGGTGTCGGAGGTGTCAGAGCTGGAGAGCACTCAGGCTGCTCGCCAGGAGTATGACGAGCAGGTCGCCGGGCAAAGGTTGTACCTGTGACCGCTTAGGCTCTCAAGCTGGATGCGCGACGATTCTGAAGCCGGGCAGCGAGGCCCGCTGGGGCGGCCTCATTATCAGCAGCGTGCGTTCACCGAGGGAGCATCGATGGACCAGCCTGACGCGACGGCGCCATGATCACGGTGCGTTGGATCGTTCGTCGGCCCGATCAATCACTTCTCTGGGACTTCCTGGATTCCTACCTGGTGGCCATCGAGGACGGTCCTTTTGGAGAATCCTGGGCGACGTCGTCCACATGAGCTAGCGCTGCAGATCCTGGACCGCGCGCATCTGATCTGCGAGCGAGTCCATCAGTCGCTGGGCTGTCAACGGTGCGTATGTTCCGGGGACCGGCTCGTAGCGGAACTGCCAGCTGACCGTGTTGCTAAAGGCAAGTACATGAACGGCCAGCTTTATGTCGCTGTTCGTGGTCAGTACGTAGCCGATCTGCGCCGGGGCATCGCCGTCGGTGGGTATCGGGACGCCGGTGAGCAAGCCCCGGCTCGCCGGGCGCGCATGGACCTCCACTCGGTTGTCCCGGCAGTTGTCGAGCACGGTGGCCAATCGCTCGAACTCTCCATTGGCTTGCGCCACATCCGCGAACCGGTATGTAAAAAGCGACACCGCCGAGCGATCGAGCTCCCAGAAGGTGCTGACTCCGTCAAGCGCTTCTCGCGGGGCACGATTGAGCACGGTCGCCTCGAACAATGGCTCACAAGCGACAGGGAGGATGTATCCATCCTGTTCGCTTGTCCAACGTCGGTCGATCACCGAGGCATCATTCGTCCCATCGGAGCGGACCATTCCGTAATACACGCCTTGTAGGTCAGAGAGGGAGAATAGCGGCGCCGGTGCCGGCCAGAATCGCCAGGCGAGGAGTCCGGCGAGCAGTCCCAGGACTAC
>JBKPTR010000135.1:0-13625 GCA_046735615.1 Actinomycetota bacterium | reverse complement strand
TCGGTGTCGTGCAGGTCTCGCGCATCGCCGCCGGCCACCCGAACGGCCTCGCACTCGAGCTATTCGGCGACAAAGGCGAGGCGCAATGGGAACAGAAGCGTCCGGCGGAGTTCCAGCTCATGCTCAACGAGAGCTCCGCCGCCACGCAAGGTTACCGCCGCGTGATCATCGGTCCCGATCACCCGTACTTCGCCGGCGGCCTGCCGACGGACGCACCGGGCGTGGGCGTGCGGCAGAACGAGGGCTTCGTGTTCCAGGCGCACGCCTTTCTAGAGGAGGTCGCCGGCATCGATGAAGCCGACTCACTGCCCCGAAACGCCTCGTTCGACGAAGGCGTACACAACATGGAAATCCTCGCTGCAGTCGCTCAGTCAGCCGCCAACGGCGGCGCGGCGGTGACCGTAGCCCCACAGCGAGCGGAGGTCACGCGATGAAGGTCCCGTGTAGAGCAGGTGTCATGCGTGCGCAATCTGACTTATCGGGACTGTCGCGGTGTTGGCGGCGCCTCTTCATAACACAATAGTCACATGATCTTTTGTTGGCGCGAGCAGAGCAAATCGGCCTCAAAGACTCCAGGTGACCTTGTGATCTCGCCGAGGAGGGTGGACTTGTTAGCTGAGCGTGCCCACCAGCGACCATCGCCCTGCGGCCGGAAGCAGCACTTATTTGAGGCCACCACATGAACCAGTAAGGCTGAAATCGTGGAGGTCCAGTGGCGAGCATCTCGCGCGACTTGTCCAGATGAGCTTCGTGCTGCCGCACAAGGGTGACGGGGCATGCTGTACGCATCACCGTGTCGGGTAAGCCTGAGATAGCAGCCGCTAACGTGCTTGTGACATGGGAGCAGGTGAGGTAAGCGGGCCAGCCGACGACCGCGACATAGTCGAAGCCAGCACTGATCGGACAATGCAGGCAACATCGGTTGCCGTTGTGGCGGCGGCCCTGGTCGTGTGGTGGCCAGCATTCGCCTTAGGTGCGTACGGTGTCATCTTCTTCAACCAGCTCCTGTCGCTGTGGGCAGCCTCAACCGCCATTTTCCTGGTGAGTCTCACGGCTGGGCGACGGGCACGGGTGTCGTGGGCGCGGCGGCTGGCGCTCCTGATTCCTTCTCTCTGGCTGCTACTTGCCTTTGCGCTTCCCGAACGTGGGCCCGAGCCGTGGTCACGGGCGCTGTTCTACCTAGCAATCGTGCTCACGCTCGCCGGAACCCCTTTCCTCGCCGCGCTGCTACTGCGAGTGACCATTGCGGGATACGAGCAGATACCGTCCAGGCGTCGGCTCGTCGCCGCGGCCGTTGTTGGGATCGTCGCCATCGCGGCGTTTGGGCTTGGCCAGTTCAACAGCCGGTTTCTCACCTGCAATGACTTCATCGTCAGCGGCAACGACACACCGCCTGGATGTGCTCCGGGTCACGGCCACCTGGGCAATCGGTCGTAAGACGAGACGGCGGCTCGCTCAAATCTCGAACACACCCCAAGCCCACGCGATTGCCTTGATGGGCATCATCCCCGCCCGATGCAGCCGCCGGATGCCCGCCAAGTTCTACACGCTTGACGACACTCCCAGGGTCGGCTGCAGGAGTCGTTTCGGGCCGGGAGCGTTCAGCTCGGGAGAGGGCCGATTTTCGCAAGCTCGTGGGTATTGGGCACAAATTGGGACCAAGCGATTCGGCCTCTCGAATCAGAGGATTTCGTATGAATGACGTGGCTGAGACTGATCTCCCGACCTCTCGGGCTCATTTGGGCGTCTTCGGAATGCTGCGTGCCACGAAGAGTCCAGACAACGCCACGAACGCCATACAAGTGAGGGCTGAGCGCAGTCCGTCCACGCGTGCCTCGTCGTTGGCTTCGAGAACCTCGGTCGCCACATCAGGTGACACCCCGGCTTGGCCCAGGGCAGCTTGAAGGTCAGCGTCGGACATGAACGGGATTCCCGCGGCAAGCTGAACATTGGCCTGATCCTTCACCGAAGATGGGATGTCAGGGTTCTCGGTGACGCTCTGCAGAAACGACGAGGTCAGGGCGGCAATCAAGATCGATCCAGCAATCGCAGTTCCGAGGGCGGCGCCCAGGTTGGTTGCCGTGTTCTGCAGGCCACCCACCTCGCTGCTCAGCCGGTCCGGCACGGCCGACACGGTGACTGCACCCAGCTGCGAGGCCAAGGCGCCCATGCCAAGGCCAATCAGCAACAGTGGAACGGTGACAATCGCGGCTGCAGCGTCTGGGTCGAGAGCGCCGATCAGGACCAGAATGCCGGCGAGCATGACAAACAGGCCGAGTCGGACTACCCGGCGTGGCGACGCCTTCGGGAAAAATCTGGGAATACCAACAGCACCCGCCAGCAGCGCGATCGATAAGGGCAGGATCCGCACACCGGTCTCGAGCGCCGACAAACCAAGAGCCACAGACAAGAAGAGCGGGATAGTGAAAAACACCCCGGCCTGAACCAGGTATTGGACGAAAAAGACAGTCAGCCCAGCATTCATTTCCCGATAGCGGAAAAGCGCGGGCTGGATGAGCGGCTCGCGTCCGCGCGCGGCTAGCCGCGACTCCCATTCGAAGAAGGCCAAGATAATCAGGCCGCCCAAGACGACGAGCCACACCGAAAGCGAGACGCCACCCAAAGAGGGAGCGTCGGGCTTTGGCTTGACCCAGCCCCACTCCGAGGAGCGCAGTACGCCATACACCGCCAGACCAAGTCCGATGGCAGTAAGTGCCGCGCCGAGGACGTCCAACGGAGCCCGATCAGGGCGAGGTGGTTCCGCCATTCGACGGGCCAGAAACAGAATGAGTAGCACGACGAAGACTTCGCCCGCGAACACCCAGCGCCACGAGAAATAGGTCGTCGCAACACCGCCGATGAGCGGCCCAACTGCGACCGCGATCGCCCCCGCCCCCATCACCAACCCAAAGGCCCGCGGACGACCTGCCGCGGGAACATTGCCTGCCAGCAACGCAACGACGGCCGGCAAAATCATCGCGGCACCAACACCCTCAAAAAACGACCAGCCAAGAATCAAGATCGGAAGGTTGGGAGCCAACGCTGTGGTCAGCGAACCTAGGCCGTAAACAAGGCAGCCGATGATGAACACGCGTTTCCGCCCGAACATCGCGCCGAGCTTGCCACCCGTAACCATGAACATCGCCATGACCAGCGTGTACAACGTGATCGCCGTCTGAATCCCGGTCACCGTGGTTCCAACATCCTTGGCAACCGTCGCAATCGACACATTCATCACCGAGCTATCCAGCAGCATCAAAAACTGAGCCGCTGCCAGCGTCGTAAGAACCAGCCCAACGCGCCTCTCGACCTGCGTCGGCGCCTCTTCCACGCCGACACGCTGCAGGCTGCACCATCTATATGGCCTCGTTTAGCCTCCCATTCCCGCCCGCGTTGCCAAGTTCGGGAGCAGGTCAACGGACCTGCTCCCGCTCTGCAGGTGCGGCGGCGTAGCCAGGCGTTCGGCCTTGGCGATCGGCTCGTGACGATGGCGGCAGTGGAAAGGAGCGTCGCGTCCGCGCCTGAACCCGCACAGACGTGCGTTGCGCTGGTCAACCCGCTGCCGGCCGCGGTGATTGTGGTCGTGGACAGAGGTCGCTGATGGCAGCTAGGGCTCCGGAGCTCGAGACGAGATCGATTTCGCCTACGTCGGAGTGAGTTCACCGAAGCGGTAGGCGGCGGTGACTCCGCCGTCCATGAGGAAGTCGCTGCCGGTGATGAACCCGCCGTCGGGTCCCATCAGGAGCGCCCCAACGGTTCCGACCTCGTCCGGGGTGCCTCCGCGCCCGGCCGGGCAAAGTTGAATCATGCGCCGGTAGCCCTCTCCGCGAGGCCCGGTCAGTTCGTCCTTGGCCAGCGGGGTAAAGATGATGCCGGGGCTGATCGTGTTGACTCGCGCACCATGCTTGCCCCACCGCACCGCCTCGGCCATCACCCGCAGCGCGTTTCCGCGTTTGGACAGTTGGTAGGCGTGCAGGGAGTCCTTCACCTGGTCTGGCTGAAGCATCGGCAGGGCGAGCAACTCGTCGGCGGGTGTCATCGCGAGAGCCGTGTCCTCCTCGGCCGTCAGCGCGCCCAGCCGGTGCCCGGACTGGGAGGCGATGACGACGCCGGCACCACCTGGGGTGATGACGTTGCCGAATTCCTCGAGGACCAGCGCGGTGCCGTACAGATCGACCGAGAGGATTGTTGCCGGTGATGCCTGGCTGGGGGAGACGCCAGCGGCGTGGATGAGGCCGGTGACGTCCCCGAGCGCGGTGGCGGTCTGGGCGAGCGCGTGCACCGACTCCCGCGAGGACACGTCGACGGTCGCTGTGCTCACCTCGAATCCTGCATTGCTCAGTATCTCGGCCGCCGCGTCGGCGTTCTCCTGGCGCAGGTCAGCCAGCAGGACATGCTTGCCCGCGCTCACTCGCCGCGCGATCGCTTGGCCAATCGACCCTGGTCCGATGACGACAATGACGTTACTCATGATCATGTCCTCTCTCCTGATCTGTGCACAGCTGGGGGAACATTTCCCTTGGGCCCCAAGTCCGTACCACTCCTGGAATCATCGAAGGCCCACGAGTCCGAACGCGGACGCACGTCGGGACGCCTGGCCGCGATGAGCGCTCGGGAGCGGTGAGACGGAAGCAATCTGCGGAGGGGCGGGCAAGGAGCATCAGTGGGCGGCCAGCGCCTCCAGGTCGGCACGGACCCGTTGCGGTTCGTCCTCCAGCGGCATGTTGGCGGCGTCGTAGACGCCGTCGAGCGCCCCAGGCGGGTCTGCCTTGAGGGCGGCGAAGAGACGGTCGATGTCGTCTGGTGCCAGGCCGCGCTCGGCGACGAGCTCGAAGGTCTTTCCTACCGCGTTGTCCGAGCCGAGACTGCTCACCAGGACCTGGGCGATCTGGGTGCGGGCAATCGCACCATCGCTGGGGTTACCGGCCTGCCGGGTGTCGCCCTGGAGAAAGACAAACCGGTGCTGGTCGGTGTCGTTGTAATCGAACCAGCCCGGTCGCACGATCGTGAACGGTCGCCCGCTGGCTCGCACCAGGCGCTCGGACCGGCGTTTCCAATCGTGCGCTTCGGTCGAGCGGTTGTACGCGCCGGAGCGGTTCGTGACGCCGATGCTGGTCATCAAGGCGATGCGTGCCGAGCGCGAGCCCAGGGCGGCCAGGATATTGCGGACCCCGCCGTAGTCGACGTTCTCCGCTCCAACCTTGCCGGTCCCGTCGGAGCCGTGAGTGAACACGACGGCATCGACCCCGTCTACCGCGGCAATCAATGTGTCGAGGCGGGTCAGGTCACCGACGGCGACCTGCACGTCGGCGGGAAGCCGCCGAGCCTTGTCGCGATCACGCACCAGGGCACGAGTGGTGTACCCCTGCCTGATCGCCTCTGCGACGACGAGGCGTCCGATGCTGCCCGTTGCGCCGACGACTAGCACGGTCGTTGGTCGAGTGGTCATGCCTGCTCCTGGTTGGTGTCAGTAATCACACCAGACGTGAGTTCGTCGATGACCCGCAGGGCGTTGAGAACGCGCGGGTAGCCGATGTAGGGCAGGAGCTGGGTGACGACCTCGATCAGCCGGCCACGATCGTTGCCAACGCGAAGGTTGGCTGTTACGTGGCCTTTGACTTGCAATTCGCAGCCTGACACCAGCATGGCGAAGGTGGGGTCGCTCCCTCCTCATGTTGCAGTTCGGTGTCGGAGGCCGGGCTTCGGCTCGCCGAGGCCGTCTCGGTTTGGACGAGGGTGGCTGCCCAGCTGCCCAGCAGCCGGAGTCCGTCTTCTGACGGCGAACCGGGCTCGGCGCCGTACACCACCAGCGACAACCCAGGGTCGGGCCGGCAGGGCTAGAGCTTCGAAGGTCAGGTGTAGCTCCCCGACAACAGGATGGTGCATGTTTTGAAGGCCGCTGCGGTGAATGCGGACATTCTGCGCCGCCCAGCGGATCGCGAACTCGTACCTCCGCTGCAGGAGGTCCTGTCAGTACTGGATCAGCAGGGTCTTCCTCCTCCGTCGCGGGCCGTGTTGACTGACCACCGGGACCAGCCTGCACACCGGACGGACAGCCTAGCCTGGGCACGCCGACGACTGTCAATCATGGAGGACTCTGCCGATGCGAGGAACGATTCTGAAAGCTCCTAGTGATGTGCGCTACGAGGAGCGGCCCGACCCGACGATTCTCGAGCCAACCGATGCGATCGTGCGGACCGTCGCTGTCTGCGTCTGCGGGTCGGATCTGTGGCCCTACCGTGGCATCGATCAAGTCACCGAGCCACGCCCGATTGGGCACGAGTATTGCGGCATCGTTGAGTACGTTGGTGACGCCGTCAGCGGCGTTCAGCCGGGTCAGTTCGTGGTCGGCGGGTTCGGGTACTCCGACAACACCTGCTCCATCTGCCGGGCTGGCTTTCAGAGCAACTGCCTCAACGGTGGCGGCTACGACGGATGTCAGTCTGAGCTGATCCGCATTCCGCAGGCCGACGGGACCCTCGTGGCGACCCCCGGCGAGCCGCCGAAGGAGCTCATCCCCAACCTGCTGGCCCTCTCCGATGTGATGGCCACCGGATGGCACGCCGCCGTGTCCGCCGGTATTGGAGCCGGCATGACCGTGGCCGTAGTCGGGGATGGCGCGGTCGGCTTGTCGGGTGTGCTCGCCGCCGCGCAGCTGGGCGCGAACCGGGTGATCGCGATGAGCCGGCACGAGCCGCGTCAGCAGCTGGCCACCGAGTTCGGCGCCACCGAGATCGTCGCCGAGCGAGGCGACGCTGGCATCGCCCGCATCAAGGACCTCACCGACGGGATCGGCGCCGACGCCGTCCTGGAGTGTGTCGGTACCGGCGAGTCGATGCGCCAAGCGCTCCGCTCGACCCGACCCGGCGGCATGGTCGGCACTGTCGGCGCCCCGCACGGCGTGGAGGTCCCGATCGAGGACCTGTTCTGGCCCAACCTCGGACTGCGCGGCGGCCCGGCGCCGGTGCGGCGCTACCTGCCCGACCTGCTCGACCGGGTCTGGAACCGGCAGATCGAGCCCGGCAAGGTGTTCGACCTCGAGCTGCCGCTGGAACAGATCGCCGACGCCTACCGGGCCATGGACGAACGCCGGGCCATCAAAGCGCTGCTCTGGTCCTGACCCGACACCACTAACCCCACCGAACCGATAACCCACCCAGGAGCACTAGACATGCAGAATCGAACACTCGGCACGAACGGATTGGAGGTCTCGGCCATCGGCCTGGGCTGTATGAGTATGACTGGTGGCTACAGCGACAAGCCGGACCGGCAGGAGATGATCGCGTTGATCCGCGTGGCCGTGGATCGGGGCGTGACGTTCTTCGACACGGCAGAGATCTACGGTCCGTATGCGAACGAGGAGCTGGTCGGTGAGGCGCTGGCCCCGTACCGGGGGCAGGTGGTGATCGCTACCAAATTCGGGTGGGATATCGATCCGACCGAGCGCAAGCCGCGAGGGGGAGTCACCAGCAACCCTGAGGTGGTTCGGAAGGTGGTCGACGGCTCACTGCAGCGGCTCGGCGTCGACACCATCGACCTGTACTACCAGCACCGGGTCGACCCGGACGTGCCCATCGAGGACGTCGCCGGAGCGGTCAAGGACCTCATCGATGCCGGGAAGGTGAAGCACTTTGGCATGTCTGAGGCGGCGGCCGGGACCATCCGCCGAGCGCACGCGGTTCAGCCAGTGACGGCGGTACAGAGTGAGTACTCGCTGTGGTGGCGGCGGCCGGAGGAAGAGGTGTTGGCTGCTTGCGAGGAGCTGGGGATCGGGTTCGTGCCGTTCAGCCCGCTCGGCAAAGGGTTTCTGACTGGCACCATCGACGCCTCGACGAGCTTCGATGCCGGCAACGACATCCGCGCGACGATCCCGCGGTTCACGCCCGAAGCGAGACAGCACAACCAGGCCGTTGTCGACCTGTTGGCGAGCATCGCCGACCGCAAGGGTGCCACACCGGCTCAGATCGCCCTGGCCTGGCTGTTGGCTCAAAAGCCCTGGATCGTTCCCATCCCCGGCACCCGCAAGCTGCACCGACTGGAGGAGAATCTCGCGTCCGCCGACGTCGAGCTGTCGCCCTCCGAAGTCAGCGAGCTCGACGAGGCGGCCTCGAAGATTCAGGTACAGGGCCGCCGGTACAACGATGCCGCCGAGCAGATGACAAATCTCTAGCCGCGGCGTCCCTACGACGATCGGTCCTCGTTGGGTCGACCGCGGTAGCCGATCTGCAGGGCGTCAGCGACGGCGTTGTAGCACTCGTCGCCCTCCTTGAGCAGCCACGTGCCGAACCCGATCTTGGGAATCTGGTTTCCGTTGCTGAGGGCGTAGCACTCGATAAGCACGCTCATCGGTGCTCCTTCTTGCTAGGGATTCACTGGGCAGCCTAGACACAACGCAAGGGGAGGTGGCGGAAGGCGTGCGTGACTACCCGAAGAGATGATCGGCATCTTGTCGCACCTGCCTCGGGTGCCTTCGGCTCGTGATCAGCGAGACGCTGCGCAAGGGCGTACACCGAGCAGGTCAGTCGAGTTAAGCTCGCTCCACCCAACCCTGGAGGGTAGACCCGTGACCGTAGGTGACAAAGTCTTGGGGGCGGAAGCGCACTGGATGATGGGTCGGGTGATGCCGCGCCAGTTCCTCGGGGGCATCGACCAGTACCTCGACCTGGAGGCACCCGAGCGCAAGGACGAGCTGATCATGGCGGTTCGAGCCCGGGCGAAGGAGCTGGCCGACGCGGACCGCGACCTGGTGGTCGACGAGCCCTCAAAAGGGGCGTTGGCGATCTCTGCCGTGGTGCTGGCGGCCTTCGAGCAGCTCCTTCCCTTGTTCGACGGGGGATGAGCGCCGGACGATCCTGTTCCTCCAACACGTGATGGGCACGGTGCTGAAGCGTCCGTACCAGCTGAGGTTCCAGACCCTGAGCAAGCGCGAGGAGCCCCTGGACAAGATCGACACGGCGTGCCGAAAGATGGAACCGCTGTACGGCGCAGGCTGGGACATGAGGTTCGAGCGACCAGAACCTCAGGTCTTGAGATGAAGGTCCGGCGTTGTTTCTTCCGCGACTTCTTCGCCGACCACGACACGACGCTGGTGACGACTGTCATGTGCGCGTTTGATGTGAACTGGATCCAGGCGATCGACCCAGCGGTCAGCGGGCTGCGGGCCGAGCGCACCTCGCTGCTATCGCTCGGTGACGACGAGTGCCGGTTCGCGGTGCTCGAGACCGACGATCCCCTGGCCCACTACACCGACACGCTCGAGCGGCGCTTCATCGACAGACCGGAAGGCGGCTGATCGGCTAGGCCAGAGTTCTTTCGATCTGCTCGCAAGCCCGCTCCGCACCGTTTTCCTGAGCGAGCCGCTCCGATAGCTCAGCGGCGCGAGCTCGCATGTCGGCGTCGTCGTTGGCTGTCTGGATCGCCGAAGCAAGTCGGTTGGTGGCGAGCTTTTTAACCGGCATTGGTTGGGGCCCGGCGCCGGCGCGGTGAATCGCAGCCCCCCAGAAATGCTGGTCGCCCTGGAAGGGGCAAATGATCGTCGGACGTGATGCGAGCAGCCCGGCAGCTGTCGTCCCCGCCCCTCCGTGATGGACAACGGCGGTAACGCGCGGGAATAGCGAGCGGTGTGGCGCGCTCTTGATCACCATCGTCTGGGAGTTGCTCTGGACGCCGCTAAGCGCTCCCCAGCCGCTCGCGATCACGGCACGGATGCCGGCCTGTCGCACGGCGCCGCTAACCACAGCGCCCAGATGGGCGGGATCGGGGCCGACACTGCTGCCGAAACCGATGTAGATCGGCGGCGCTCCCGCAGCTAGGAAGCCCTCGAGGTCGGGATTCAGCGGTTCCACGTCCGATCTCTCCTCTCGCAGCCAGAACCCGGTGGCGATCGTGTCGGGCGGCCAGTCCACGGGTGTGGGCACCAGGTTTGGGCTGTAGCAGTAGAGGGTCCTTGCCGGCCCTGGCGGGTTGGCGCGGGGCCTGAGGGCAAGGCTTTCGCTCCGCCAGTCCCGAATCAACCCCGCATAGGGCCGAGTCAACATGCCGACGAGGCGGTAGCTGGCGCGATTCAGTACCGCGCCGAGATTGTGCCGGACGATGCCCGGCAGCGGAAACTCGCGGGTCGGGTCAACATCGGGACGGTCAGAGCCCGTACGTGAGGGACACCGAGTTTCTCGGCCAGGTGAGGGGCTGCCAGCGACTTCTGGTGGGCGACGATGACCTCGGGCTGCCTGGAGCGCGCAACCGTCCAACTGTCCTCGAGCATGCTTCGCATCACTGGGAAGACCTCCCTGCGAAGCGAGGGCCGCTTGCGCTCGGGCGTAGGCAGGAGCGACTGGAAGTCGGCACGAATCGGCGCGAAATCCACTAAGCGGTCGGGAGCGAGCCGCTCGAACCGTGCATCCGCTGTGAGCGTCACTGTGTGCCCGCGCCTGCCGAGCCGTTCCGCCAGCGCCGCAAAGGGCTCGAAATCACCGGTGCTCCCGGCCGTGAGCACCATGATCGCGGCCATGCCGGTGATGCTACCGAGCGATTCCGGGGGGCGAGCAGCCGCGGCTGCGGAGCATTGTCACTTCGGCAGCCTCTCCACGTGGTTCGCTTCGGCTTTGAGGCAGGTGAGGCGGCCGGTCGCTGCAGCTGCCAGCGGCCTGATTGGTGAAACGAGGTGCGGCGGTGCTGTGTGTTTCCACCACGGCGTGGGCGGCCAGCCGGTGGCCGAAGCGCGCTCGACATGCGCCTACGGCAGGTCAATGAATACGGGACAGTGATCCGACGCTTTGACAGTCGGTGATGCCTCAGTGAAGCGCGGAAAGCGAAAGTCGACCCTGCTTATGGGTGGCTGGTCGTCGGAAATATCCAACTTGGCGGTCTTGGGCAGAGGGAGGCCGTCGACCTTCGAGGTGTCTCGCATGCCGATCCCGCGGCGCTCGATGTAGGGGAGAGTACCGGCGGTGGCGGTATTGAGCGCGGGGGAGAGGAACAGGTAGTCGAGCTGGCCGACGGAGCCGCCGCCCTGGTAGTACTCGGTCCAGCGCTGCTCGGAAGGCAGCCGGGTGAGCACATCCTCGAGGCCAGCAGCGGTCACGACCTGTGCTGGCGCTTCGGCGGACAAGGAGTTGAAGTCGCCGGCGACCACGAACCAGTCCCGGTTGAACCGGTTGCCGCGGTGCCTGGCCTGGACAATCTCGACAACCGCCCGAGCCTGGCGAAGACGGTAGGTTGCTGCGAGCTGGCGCTCGGCTTCCCTATCGGCTGCGGTCTGACCGGGCCTGGGTTGCACAAACTTGGACTTGAAATGGTTCACATAGACCGACAGTTTGCGCCCGCCGGGCAACCGGGCAACCACTTCAAGGCAGTCCCGGGAGAACTGCCAGGGCCATTCGGGCTTATATACCTCTCCTGGCTTGGCCAGCTCATCGACATGGCTGCGGATGTCCTCGACCTGGACCGTCGACGCGGCGAGAACACCGACATCGATTTGGCGGTAGTCCCGGCTGTCGACCACCAGTGCCTGCGTGTAGTGGGACTCGAGGTGGCGCTCGTTGAAGGCCCGGAGAGCAATCATCGACTCAATCTCCTGGAGCACGAGTAGGTCGGGGAGAGGATGCTCGCCGCCACGCGCGATAGCGGTCGCAGCCAATGTGCGCTGGTCGGCATTGAAGATCTGGAACGATCCTGGTTCGTACTTCGGGAGGAAGCCCGACTTAGGACTACTGGTCGTCGGGGTGTTGATCGGATCTGGTGGTGTCGGCGCGGCGGCTGGGGCACCCGGGAAGTTGGCACCGAAGCGGTACCTCACGAACAGGTTGTTGGCGTTGAAACTACACAGCGTCACCATCTGCGCAGGCCTTCCCGTGTCGTCTGCTCCCGCTCAGCCAGGCGGCAAGTCCGGAGAGCCAATTCGGAACGGCGTGCGGCGCGTAGGCGAAATCAGAAGCGACCGGTGGCCGCGATGCCGCAATCACCTCCGCAACGAGCGAGGCGCGCCCTGGTTCAGGAATGCAGCCCTCCGGACCACCATCCTCCGATTGGCGTGCGATCGGCAATGGCCTAATGACCCTTTTGGCGGTGAACCGCACAAGCATCGCCAATCTTCCGCACGATACTGCTCAATGGGTAGCTATCTCCTCGACGGCGCCGGCGGCCGGTCCGCGTCGAGACACACCCCACGACTACATGCGGCACGGCACCCCCACCTTGTTCGCGCTCAGATCGCCACCGGAAATAATGCAAATTCATCCGTCAGGAAAGCGCGGGCAGCCCAGCTGATCAGTTAGGGCACAAGGTCCATTGCCGCGCTCCCGCTCTCAAAATTAATAGGCAGTGAGATATGTTCGTGCTTAATCAACCACCTGTGATTGGACTGCTGCCAGCAAACGGTCGCGCGTACCCAGTGTCCGACCTTGCGGCCGTTCTTCAGGGTTCCGCTTGTGCGGTTAAGCATGTATGCGACCGCAGTGTCCCCGCTCGACAAAATATTCAGGTCGCGGATTTCCATGCCGATTGTGCCCTTCCAAGCATCAAACCACTGCAAGAATCTATCCCTGAGCGCAGCAGCTCCGGTGAATTGGAGGCCGGGTACAACATCGAAATAAACAACGTCGGGAGAATAAATTGACATGAGTCGATCAATGTCCTTTATCCGAACACCGTCGGATCGACTGTCTAACAGCGCCTTAATCTCGACGGCGCTTTGCGTCATCGATGACGTCGCCTTGGCGTCCCAGGTTTCGTTGTTGATTGTGTCAGGCATCGACGCTCCCCGCGCTTGCGGTGATTTCGACCGTGAGCCAGCGTGCGGCCAGGCCCTTGCCGGCAGTTACCTTGTGTGCGTATCGGTCGATCTTGGCGCTCGCTCGCACGATCAACTCCCCGTCGTCGCTGTGGCGAAGTTCCTCGAGGGTGAGGTCGGCGGGCGCGGCGACGCCGTGGGCCGTGACGGTCCCGACCGCCATCCACTTCCCCTCGTGCAGGCGGACCTGCTCGGAGTCGAAGGTGATCTCGGGGTAGGCAGTCACATCAAGGTACTTCGCCGATCGGACATCGGTGTCTCGCCTGAGATTGCCGGTATCGAAGCTGGCAGCGTCCACCACGGCGTGCACCGTTGCGGACAAGGGCTCGGTAACGCTGAAATCGGCTTCGCGCAGCCTGACCGTGCCCGAGACCGCCCCGAGGCCGAACAGATGTCGGGAAAGAACCGCACCGTTGTACGGACCGGGTCGATGCGGTAATGACCGACCGCAGGCGCAGGCGTGGTGTCAATGGTTGATGCATTCATCCGGGACTCCCTTTTTCGTCGAGTTGGATGGTGGATGTGTTCGTCTCAGCAGTACGACGACACAAGCCCTCGGAATGTGAGGCGAGGCGCCAACCTCACAATTCGGTGCGATGTCTCGTCGAACTGGTGAGGGCAGATGCAATCAAGGGAGCCGTCGACACCATGACCACCCAATCCGACCCAGATCCCGGCCCGCTCGATCCGAGCCTGAGCGCGATCATGAGCGAGCGGCGTCAGCTGATCAATCTCGGGTATCGACTCCTCGGCTCCCTGGCCGATGCTGAGGATGTCGTACAAGAGACCTACGCCCGCTGGTATGCCATGACCCGACAGCAGCGGGAAGCCATCGAAT
>JBKPTR010000134.1:0-18950 GCA_046735615.1 Actinomycetota bacterium | reverse complement strand
CCCAAGGGGCCTGAGCGCTGCCACCAGCGCATCGGTCAGTTCTCCGCGTACCCGGATCTCATAAGTAAGGCGCTCAGCGCCACGAGTCATGACCGTGCCGCTGCCGCTTGACCGGTGGTGGCCAAGGCCCAGATGATCAGCACGTCAATGGCAATCAGAACGATGCCCCAGAACGGCTGAGATGGCAGCCACATGAAGTTCAAGACACCATTCAGTACGGCCAGCCCGATTGCCGTCCAGATTGCCCAGGTCGCCGCTCTGAGCACGAACCAACCAATGAGAATGAAGAACACTCCGAGGATCATGTGGATCCATCCCCACACCGTGGAGTCGAAGCGGAAAATGTAGCCGCCGAGTTTTGTGAACACCTCGTCGTTGATCACGCCAGCCAGGCCGAGGAAGAATTGCGCTGCTCCCGCCAGCAGCAACATCGCGGCCGCGAAGACCGTAATGCCGATAGCCCACGGATTTTCTGCTCTGGAGCTGCTTAGGGACATGCCGCCTCCACATGTGCAACACGACTCGATGGTCGGATATAGGCACAGTGCTCTCGATCGGCCGGGCAGGCATCACTCTTCCGGGGTGATCTTTGTGCGAGGCCACCCTTCAACTACGCACGTCGGCTTCCGCTGCGTCCTGAGCCTGTGAGCTGCCGGCCGGAACTGCGGCGGTGAGGGGAGCCTCGCTGAGTTCGGCGTCAGCCGGACTCTCCGGCTCAGCAACCTCCGGGATCTCTGGGCTAGGAGGCCTTCCTAGGAACTCGATGATCACCAATGCGACCAGAACCCCTAGGGTTATGCCGATGATCACCTTCCCGGTCGGCTGATCCCAGAAGACCAGCACAAGCGCTGCGATCCCGAGTGCGGCGATTCGCAGCACTCGCTTGTAGGTGTAGACCCAAGCCCCCACAGGACCGGTGCGGAAGCCAGCCCTTTCAGCACCGCCGCGGAGCCACGCGATGCCTGCCTTAATCCCTGCGCGAGCCCGCACTGCTGTGACTGAGCGGCCGGTGAAGAACGCGGCCAGGGCGATAACCAGGCCAAAGACCAGCACCGTACGCAGCCCGAGCCGCAGGAACCGCACCAGCGTGTCGTAGAAAGCGGCAGCGGCGTCATAGGTCAGTACTCCGGCAGGACGGGCATCGAGGTAGAGCGCTCGGAGCACCAAGATCCCGACTCCTAGCGCCAGCATGCCGGCAGCCAGTCCCAAGCCAGAACCCATCAGTGCGCGGCGATGGTCCTTGGCCACGTACACCCCAAGCGCCAGCAGTACCAATACCACCACGGGCGCCCAGTTTCCGATCGCGGTGAGCAGACTGAACGCACCTTGAGCTTTGGTGATGGCATCCGATTGCAAGACCGTGAACGATGGATTGATGTCAGGGATACGATTCGCAAGGTCGAATCCTCTATCAACCAGCCGTTGTTTCACCACTTCAATGAACGGGCCCAGATTGATACTCACGGTGCCGTTCGCGATCGTGATACCTTCGCCGGTCTGGCCAGTCAGCGCGGCGACAAGTGCGGTATGAGCCGATCGGTTCGCAGTCACCCACGCGTCTGCGAACGCGTCGCTGGCCACTACCTTGCCGACTTCAGTGCGTACGAAGCTCTGGACTCCATCGGACAACGGCCCGGACAGCGCATGTAGCTGAGTTGCGACGAGCGGTGGCAACCCGCGCTCGGCAAGCGCATCCACTGCTTGATTGGTGATTCCTGTTACGTCGAGGCGCGCGAAAATCTCCGCAGTGATCTTGTCTGCGACTGCGGCCTGGATCGCCGGATCCCGCGCCAGCGGCGCCACGGTCGTTACATAACGATCGGTATTGGTGATCAAGTTCTTTGACCAAACGGCAACCCCAGCGAGCGGGGCGAGTATGCACGCGATCACGATCAGCAAGGTGGCCACGACTGAGCGCCACCGCTGCCGCCGCGGTCGCGAGGGTGGGATGACGACCTGCTCGGCCGGTGCGGGCGCGGTGGAGACTTGCGAACGCAGGTCAGCTACCTCGGCGCGCAGCCGCTCGAGCTCGGCCCGCTCGTCCGCGCTCAGCGCAGCATCGTCCGTCACTGCGCTGCCGTCCTGCTCACCGCCACGTTGGCAACATCTCCCATCTGGATGGCCTCGGTCATCACCCTTGACGGGTGAGCTTGGAGAACTTCGCCGAAAGCAAACGGCAGCCCTTGATCGATTCAGTTACGTCATATGCGACCACTTCTGAGGATCAGTCTTCGGTGTCAGCATCCTCGGCGGCAGCCTGCTCGCCACCAGCGGACTTAGCGTCTTGCTCGATCTCCGTGGTATCGGCCTGCAGCTGCTTGGTCTCAACCTTGTCCGCTTTTTCCATCGAGCGCTTGATGTCGTCTTCCATCTCGGCGACGCCGACTACCACGAGACCTGCTTGGCCCTCATCGAGGTACTCACCGAGCTCCTTGAGATCGCTGCGGCTCATTCCTGCCGCCGCGTGTCCGGCCACGGCGCCCAGCACGGCTCCACCGGCGGTCGTTGCTGCCAGCAGCCCACCCCCGATAGCGGCGAACGGAAACAGCGCGACGACAAGTCCGGTCGCCAACCCAACGCCGCCGCCGAGCACTCCGCCGACTCGAGTCGGCGTTTCATGCTTCTTCGTGATGCGCACTTTTCCGTTTTCGCGCTTTTCGATCACCGCAGCGTCGTAGGCATCAAGCATCCCGGCTTTGGTGTGTAGATCCTTGACCAGCTGGTAATCCAACTCTGCGTACTCAACGCTCGGGTATACCCCGATGAACGCCACGAACGTGTCGACCGCCATCTCATCTCCTTGGTCTATTGGGCTGCGCTACTGTCCTCCAAGCTGGTCAGCAGTATCAGCCTCCAAAGATGAGAGTGCATCACCCCGTGCGGGTGAGTCGTCGGAGGCATCGGCGGAAGGATCAGGGACATGGCTGATGAAGCCGACGACATGGTCGTACGCCTCTCCCGAATGGAGGCGTTCAGCGACGGCGTCTTCGCGATTGCCATCACCCTGCTTGTGCTGGAGCTTTCGATCCCGGAGGGCTCCGAAGGACATCTGCTCAGGGCAGTGCTCAGCCTCTGGCCTTCTTATCTGGCGTATATCGTCAGCTTTGCGACAATCGGAGCGACCTGGCTGGGTCATAACTCCATTACGCATTACATGCATGGCGCCAACGCGACATTTCTCAGAGTGAACCTCGCGCTTTTGCTTGTGGTTTCGTTCCTGCCTTTCCCCACCACGTTGGTAGCGGAGTATCTCGGATCTCGTGAAGACGAGAAGGTAGCCGCCACTGTCTTTGGTGTCACCTTGCTGGCAGTGATGTCACTGTTGTCGGTGCTGTGGACGCTCGCGGTACGTGGTCAACTCGTGCATCCCGCCACCGGAGATGAGGAGATCACGCTGCTCTCCAAGCGGCTCAGGCCGAGCCTTGCGCTCTATTTGGTGCTCATCGTGATCGGTTGGTTCGTGCCGCTGGTTGCCGTGATCGGCTATTTGGTGATCGCCTTCATCCTCATCTTCCCGCTCCACCTGATGCGACCACAGAAGCCCGAGCCTGCTGTCAGTTGATCCGCGCTGAGCGGAGCGAAGCAATCAAACACCGAATCGCGCGCCCTGAACGCCTGACTCACCCCGCCGGGGTGATGTTGGACTGCCGGTCGCTCCGGGAGCCTAATGAGGTCACTGTTACTCACTATCGAAAGTGGGGAATGCATGCCTGACTCCAAGCCGAACATCTTGGTGATCTGGGGGGACGATATCGGGATCACCAATCTGAGCTGCTACAGCGAGGGGTTGATGGGCTACCGCACGCCGAACATCGACCGAATCGCCGATGAAGGAATGCGATTTACCGACTCGTACGGTGAACAGAGCTGCACCGCTGGACGGTCGTCGTTCATCACCGGACAGAGCGTGTACCGCACCGGCATGAGCAAGGTCGGTGTCCCTGGGGCCGACGTCGGCCTGCAGGCCGAGGACCCGACCATTGCCGAGCTGCTGAAGCCGCTGGGATACGCCACCGGGCAGTTCGGGAAGAATCACCTCGGCGACCTCAACAAGTACCTTCCGACCGCACATGGTTTTGACGAGTTTTTCGGCAATCTCTATCACCTGAACGCGGAGGAGGAGCCGGAAAGCCCCGACTACCCCAGCCAGGAGGAATTCCCCCGGCTGTACGCGTTGGCGCACCCTCGCGGCGTGCTGCATTGCTGGGCGACCGAGGAGGAGAGCGGCGAGACCGATGCGAAATACGGGCCGCTCGGCAAGCAGCGGATCGAGGACACCGGACCGCTCAATCAAAAGCGGATGGAGACCATCGACGACGAGACGACCGAAGCCTGCCTGGATTTCATTCGGCGCCAGCACGACGCCGCGACGCCGTTCTTCGTCTGGATGAACATGACCCACATGCACGTCTACACCCACACCAAGCCGGAGAGTTTGGGGCAGGCGGGCCGATGGCAGTCCCCCTACCACGACACGATGATCGACCACGACAAGCACGTGGGTCAGCTGCTGGATCTGCTCGACGAGCTGGGCATCACCGACGACACCATCGTGGTGTACTCCACGGACAACGGGCCGCATCAAAACACCTGGCCGGACGCTGGCACCACGCCCTTCCGTAGCGAGAAGAACACCAACTGGGAGGGCGCTTTCCGAGTGCCAGAGGTGGTGCGTTGGCCGGGCAAGATCCCGGCAGGGGTCGTCTCAAACGAGATCATCCAACACCACGATTGGCTGCCGACGTTCCTGGCCGCGGCCGGTGAGCCCGACATCGTCGAGAAACTCAAGGCCGGGCACAACGTCGGCAATAGGAGCTTCCGGGTGCATATTGACGGCTACAACCTGCTGCCCTACCTCACCGGCGAGGAGGAGACGAGCCCACGAAAGGGGATGATCTACTTCTCCGACGACGGCGACTGCCTCGCCATTCGCGCCGGCAATTGGAAAGTTGTCTTCATGGAGCAGCGCGCTCCTGGCACACTGCGGATCTGGGCCGAGCCGTTCACTCAGCTGCGGGTACCCAAGCTGTTCAACCTCCGCACCGACCCCTTTGAACGGGCGGACATCACCTCGAATACCTATTACGACTGGATGATCCGCCGGGTTTTCCTGATCTTCTATGCGAACGCCATCACGGCGAACTTCCTCGAGTCGTTCATGGAGTTCCCGCCACGACAGAAGCCGGCGACGTTCAGCATCGACCAGGCCGTCGAAAAGCTGAACCAGCTCGTTGCTGCTGATTGACATGGAGCCCCAACTCGCGAGTTGGAACGATGGAGGGACGAAGTCCGCCATCACCGACTTCGTTGCTCGGGTGACCGAGCAGGGCGGGCCCGATTACGTCGAGCCCGCTGCACGGGTTGCCGTCTTCGACAATGACGGCACGCTCTGGACTGAGAAGCCGCTGGTCATTCAGCTGGACTTCACCATCCGCCGGTTTCGTGAGCTGGCCGAGGATGACCCGGCGCTACGCACCCAGCAGCCCTACCAGGCGGCGTACGTGGGTGATCTGCGCTGGCTCGCCGGGGCGGTGGTAAAGCACTACCACGGTGACGACAGCGACATGAAGCTGTTGATGGTCGCCGTGCCCAAGGCGTTCGAAGCGGTGACGGTCGAGGAGTACGACCAGCGGGTCAAGGAGTTCTTCGACGAGGCTGACAATCCCGGGCTCAAGCGGCCGTACCGGGAATGCGGTTACCGGCCCATGGTTGAGCTGTTGCGTTATCTGGAAGCCAACGGCTTTGCCACCTACATCGCATCGGGCGGTGATCGGGATTTCGTGCGCCCGGTTGCCGACGACATGTACGGCATTCCGCCGGAGCGGATCATTGGCAGCGCGCTGGGCATCACCTACTCGAGTGAAGGCGGCCAATCCTTGCTGCTGTACAAGGGCGCGATGGACTTTCTCGATGACGGCCCCGAGAAGCCGATCCGGATCTGGAGCCGGATAGGGCGGCGTCCCATCCTCTCCTTCGGCAACTCCAATGGCGACGTGCCGATGTTGGCATTTTCCGGAACCTCGACTATGCCTTCGCTCCGGCTATTGCTCCTGCATGACGACGCCGACCGTGAGTTCGACTACACGGCCGGGGCCGAGCAGGCACTGGAGGCGGCCAGTCGGGAGAATTGGACCGTGGTGAGCATGAAGAACGATTGGAACACCGTCTTCACCGGCGACACATGACTGAAGATCTCAAGTGGATTCCGGCTCAGACGTACGCGATGGGGTCTGGCCGCCACTATCCGGAGGAGGGTCCGGTCCATAAGGTCGCTGTTGACGGCTTCTGGATGGAGACGCATCAGGTCACAAACGCTCAGTTCGGGGAGTTCGTCCGGGATACCGGCTACCTCACCGTCGCGGAGCGTCCACTCGATCCGGTTGATTTTCCGGGAGCGCCGGAGGAGAACTTGCAGCCGGGTTCCATGGTGTTCACCCGCACGGCGGGGCCGGTGGATCTGCGCCATATAAATCTGTGGTGGACCTGGACTCCAGGCGCGTCCTGGCGTCACCCCGAAGGCCGCGGCTCATCGATCAGCGCACGCGAAGATCATCCAGTGGTTCATGTCGCCTTCGAGGATGCCGAGGCATACGCCAACTGGGCTGGTCGCAGCCTGCCGAGCGAAGCCGAGTGGGAAGCGGCGGCGCGCGGTGGGTTGGATCAGATGATCTTCACATGGGGTGATGACCCGGAGGGCGCCGACGCCCGGCTCGCCAACTTTTGGCATGGCGACTTCCCGTGGCGACCGGAGAACGGCTATGGCACAACCACGCCGATCGGAGCGTTCCCACCAAACTCGTATGGCTTGTACGACATGGCCGGCAACGTCTGGGACTGGACCGCCGACTGGTACGCCGACCGCCACCCTGCCGAGGTGGAAAAGCCGTGCTGTATCCCCCGCAATCCGCGTGGTGGGCGGGTCGGTGACAGCCATGACCGGCGGCAGCCTCAGTTCAAAGTGCCTCGTAAGGTGATCAAGGGCGGCTCGTACCTCTGTGCGGACAGCTATTGCATGCGCTACCGCCCGGCTGCACGGAGGCCGCAGATGATCGACACCGGGATGAGCCACATCGGCTTCCGGTGTGTTGTCCGCGACACCACCAGTTGAGCGCTCGGCCAGTGGTCACTCTTGAACTGGTACTGCCTGAACCGCCGCACGCACAGTGGGATAGAGGTGGTCTTCTCCGACCAAGTCCAAGACACCGGCCTCGGCTAGTCGGTTGCTCGTCGGGCCATGAAGACGTGCGAAGACAAAGGTGATGGATTCTTTACGGAGTGCTTCGACCAGGTCGGTCAGCATCCGCACGCCCGTGGCGTCCACATGGTTAAGCGACTCCGCGTCGAAAACCAGCCAGCGTACGGGCGCGGGTGCGCCCGAGATGGCTTCGCGGATTCTTCCCTCGACATAGCTTGCGTTCGCGAAGAACAGTCGATCATCGAGCCGGTAGACCAGCACCCCGGGTGCGACCTTGGCCGATGGATGGAGTTCTACGTCGGCGTAGCGATCCAGCCGCTCGACCCAGCCGAGCACGGCATCGTGTGGACTGGCGCTGCGGCGTACCGCATCGACTACTGAGAGTACGACGGCGAGCAGCAAAGCCCGCAGCACGCCCATGGTGACCACTCCCACCATGGTGATCAGCGCGATCGCGATCTCCACCCGGCTGATCCGGGCGAGACCTCGCCAGTCGTCGAAATTGACCAGCCCCAGCGCAGCGACCACGATGACCGCGCCGAGCGTCGCGGTCGGCAGATACTGCATTGGTCCGGTGAGGAACAACAGCACCAGCCCGATAACGACCGCAGTGATCAGTCCAGAGACCTGAGTGCGGGCCCCCATCTGATCATTGACCGCCGTTCGGGAATCGCTCGCGCCCACGGGTAGTCCCTGACTGATCCCAGCGACCAGGTTGGCTGCGCCCATGGCGATCAGCTCTGCGTTCGCCTCAATGTGCTGGCCGTGACGGCCGGCGAACGACCGGGCAATGAGGATCTGGCTGGAGAAGCCGACGAAGAAAATGCCAACCGCCGGTGGCAGGAGGGCGAGGATGTCGCTGGGTCGCAGGCCAGGCAGTTCGACACTGGGCAAACCGGCCGGAATTTGGCCGACGACAACCACGCCCTCCTCCGCCAGCCCTGCGACAGCCGATACCACGACGGCCAACACGACGACGAGAAGGGCTCCCGGAAACTTCCGGGACAACCAGCGAGTAAGCAGTAGGACGGCCAGAGACACCGCACCAACGGCGAGGGTGATCCAGTTGATATCGGTGATCTCTTTGATGAACTCGAAGATCTTGCCTGGGGGAGTCTGGGCGCTGATGCTCAAGCCGAACAGCTTGCCGAGCTGACCGACAATCAGAACTATCGCCACACCGTGGAGGTAGCCGATCAACACGGGTCGCGAGAAATAGTCCGCAATCCAGCCCAGTCGGGCCAGCCGAGCGCCCAGGAACACGCCTCCGACGAGGAGCGCCAGCAGGGCGGCCAGAGAGGCGCGTTGCTCCGGATCGGCAGTCAGCGGAATGATCGCGGTACCGACGAGGGCGGAGATAGATCCTTCTGGCCCGACGATCAGCTGTCGAGAGGAGCCGAAAAAGGTGTAGGCAATTGCCGGCAGTAGCAGCGCGTAGAGGCCAATCACGGGTGACAAGCCGGCGATCTCGGCGTACGCCAGCGACGCCGGGAGCGCAAGGGCAGCGACTGTCACGCCTGCGAGCAGATCCCGTCGCAGGGTTCCGGCGCGGTAGCCCGGCACATGTTCAGTGACAGGGACTAGACGCTGGAGGAACGGGCGGCGGGCCGGTCGCTGGAAGGGCGACGCATCACCCTCGTAGCGTTGGCCGGCGCCGCCCCCGTCCTTGTTCATGGTGAGAACTTGCTGGGGCTGGCGAGGATCACTCCTCGGTGAAGACCTCGCGCAGCTTGGCTTCTTGCTCGGCGGAAAGGTTGCTGGCGATCAGCTCAGCGTGGCTGTCCTGGAAGACATCCTTGATCCGATCGATGACCGCATCCGAACTCAGCACGAAGAGCGCTGAGGTGCCCGGCGTAACCCGCTGTTTCACGCTATTGATGAAGTCGTCGCTGATACCGACATCGGTCATTGACCCCGCCAGCGCACCAATGCCGGCGCCAATCGCCGCCCCCAGCAGCGGCACGAAGAAGATCAGCCCGAAGAGCATGCCCCAGAAGGTGCCACCGAGCGCGCCGGTTGCCGTCATGTTGCTGAGCTGGCGGGTCTTCGGCTTCTTCTTTCCCAGTTCCCAGGAGACCACAGCAGCGTCCTCGATCTTGATCAACTCTTGGGCCGAGAGCGCCTGGAGCTTCTGGGATGCCTGCTCGGCACCGTCGACGCTGTTGAAAGCCCATGCGGTCAGTGTCGCCATACGGAGTACGTCCTCTCTGTTCGTAGAATCGCCGGCTGATCTGGTGAGGGGCGATCAAGCCAAAGCATGCTGTGGGCCCCCATTGGAACGCCTCACTCCCCAGGGGTGATTCTGCCAGTCGGACCGCACGCCTCGACACCAAGTCACCTTGTCAAAGACTGCGGCTGCCTCAGCCGTTCTCGGGGTTGCAGAGATAGCTGTGCAGCTTGTCGCTGCGGCGGCGGCCGATCGTGGACGCAACCATCGGCGCCCAGCCAAAGACGATCAAGCTCACTACGACGGAAACCGCCGTGCCGATCCAGAGGCCGGTCGGAGCCATCTGGTGCGGCGGATAGCCCTGATGGCCAATGATCCAGATGATCAGAGTTGGGCTGAGCAGGATGAGCCCAATTGCTGGCACAACGAGATATGGGAGGACCAGAAGGACACCCCAGCGAAGTAACGCTGCTCGCCGGTCGGAACGATGCTGCCAACGCCATAGCAGCTTCTGCGGGTGATAGGGCAGCCAGAGGCCGATCCACGCGGCGACGCTCAGCACGCCGAGTGGCAGGAAGAGCAAGGTGGTAGCTACCGCGGCTCCGACCATGTAGCGGTCCTGCACGATGCCGATCACAATCGCCAGGATTGCGGCAAACGGGCCGACAAAGGACGTCAAGACGATGTGCTTGGCCCGCAGCCATGTGCGCAGCGCGGATGGGTCGTCCAGTTGTCCCAATGCCCGTACGGCGTCGCGACCTGCCACGTTGGTCGCCGGCGTGTCACCCAGCATCCACATCTCGAGGATGAACGGAAACACCAAGGGGCCGTGCAGCGCGAACAGCCAGTTTTGGATGCTGTCCGGCAACAAGAACCAGCAGACAGTCACCAGCGCGGCGTTGAAACTCACCGCAAGCAAGTCGTCGCGGCCGTGTACCAAGATCCGCGCGTACTCAGACCTGACCGCAGTGGAAACCTCGGAGGGGCTGACCTCGCTCGGCACGGCTTTGATTTTCCTCCCTCCATCCGCGCGGATCTGACCTTGAGCGTGTTGTCGATTTCGCCCAGGCCCGTACGTGGAAAGGGGTGAAGCCACTCATCGTCGGCAGCACGAGGCTGACCGACCAACCCCAGGAGGACCTCATGGCGAAGTTCCTGTACCTATACACCGGCGGACAGATGGCGGAGACCCCTGAAGCACAAGAGGAACAGATGCAGCAGTGGGTCTCCTGGTTCGGCACGCTTGGCGACTCGGTAGTCGATATGGGCAATCCCTTCGGTGCTGCTACGACAGTCGCCAACGGTGGTTCCAGCGATGGCGGAGCCTCGAAGCTGGGCGGTTACTCGATCATCACCGCTGAGTCCCTCGCTGAAGCCGCGTCGAACGCCAAGGGATGTCCCGTACTGCAGTCCGGTGGCACCGTTGAGGTGTATGAAGCACTTCCTATGTGAGAGCGCGACCCGCTAACTCCACGCTGCATCAATTAGCCCCGCGCTACGAAATCGTTACCTACCAGCCTGCATATTTCACCCGCCACGGGTGATCAGAGCAGGCTGGCAAGGGTGCAGGCTTGTGCCGCTTCTCAGCACCGCTGAGATAGACACCAATGGCCCACATGGCCAGTCGTAGGAGGCACAACATGAATTCCGGGGACTTCTTCTGGCTCCTGATCTGGAGCTTCTTCATCGTGTGTTACTTGATGATCTTGTTCCAGATCATCGGCGACCTCTTCCGTGACAGAGAGCTGAGCGGATGGTGGAAAGCCCTCTGGATCATTGCGCTGATCTTCGTGCCATTCCTCAGTGCGTTGATCTACCTCATCGCCCGAGGCAGGGGAATGGCCGAACGGCAGGCGGGCGAGGTGAAAAAGGCTCAAGCGGCCACGGACTCCTACATTCAGGAGGTGGCTGGGCGAAGCAACCCAGCAGAGCAAATAGCCACTGCCAAGAGCCTGCTCGATCAGGGAACAATCACACAAACCGAGTTCGACAGATTGAAGGCGTCGGCGCTCGCCTGATACGGCCGCCGGCTTCGCCTCCCGGCACTTGGCAGCACTCACCTGGGCTCCGCACTATCTGCAGATAGTGCGGAGCCCAAGTAAGTAATGCGGAGTGATCGGGTCTAACAAAGGCCGAGTGCCCGACCGCGGCGTACGGCGTCGGCCCGGCGGCTGACCGATAGCTTCTGAAACAGTGATCGCATGTGGGTCTTGACGGTGTTCAGGGACAAGACGAGATCAGCCGCTATCTCCTCATTGGAACAAAGCTGAGCCAGCAGCCTCAATACATCTGTCTCGCGGGTGGTCAACGGAACGACAAACATGCCGTCGTACGCATGATCGTCGGCTCGCCAGTGATCGACAGCGGCAGTAGCGGAATCTGGTATTGACGCCAAAAAGGCCGCGTGTCGAAGGGACAGTCCTGAATCTCGCGCGACGAAGGAGCGCAGCCAAGTGATGTCCCAACTGATCGTTGTGCGCAGCTGCTCCCTCGCCGCAGCTCGCAGTGCACGATGCACCAGTAGCTCGAGCTGCTCATCGTTACCGTGCTCGATGGGCAGTTGAGCCAGCAGCAGCCATCGCTGGACTTGAGCGACGACCGACATCGCGACGGAGTCGGATGGCACCTGGGCCAGCAGTGCTTTAGCAGCGTCAAGCTCACCAACGAGTCGTAGTGCCCGTGCCAGGAGCAACCTGGCGTCCACCACTGCGAGATCAGGCTCAGAAGTGAGCGTGGCAATTGCTTGCTGCGGTTCGCCCGCCGCAAGCCATGCCTCGGCCGTTGCCACCAAGAACTGGACGGCGAACCAGCTATCCCGTATTGGGCAATCGACGACGTCGGTCGACCGGAGCAATCTCAGGGCGATCTCCGGTTCGTCGGTAACCAAAGCCAGCCGTACGTGGGTCAACCGCTCAGCCGCCGCAAGCAACGGCTCAAAGCCCCCAGTACTCCTACTCTGAGCATGATCGAGACGCTGTCTCGCTTGCTCGAACTCGCCGCGCTCCAGGTGCGTCCAAGCGGTCGCAAGATGTGCAAATTTCACCCCGATCTCACCGCTGTCGGCCCGGCGGTCGGTGAGTAGGGACGTCGCGCACCGCATTCCGTGGCGTAGATCGCCGCAGAATGCATCAATCCATGACAGCAGTCCCGTGCAGTTGGCACGCACGAGATGCTCAGCATGGTTGGCATCGGAATCGGGCGACTGGTGGAAGCGGCCAGCTCGCTCCAACGTCCGCCGCGCAGCCTCGACGTTTCCACGCAACAGCTCGAACCCGGCCACGTAGTAATCGATCAGGGGCGAGAGTTCCGGCGCCTGCGCTCGTTCCCTGACAGTGAGCTGGGTCATGAGGTCCTTGACATGGCTCGCCTGCGCCAGACCGGCAGCTGCATCCGCGCGCTGCCTCGACACCGCCATATTGAGCAGGGCAAGACTGAGTACTTCTGCTATCTCTGGCTCATGAGCTTGGGCGAGCTCGGAGGTCGCGCGGGCAAGTGCCGACTCCGTGATGTCGACCCACGAGTTCGCCAAGGCCGCCGCCGCAAGAAGTAGTGGTTCGGACTCCGCGAACTCCTTCACTTCGATGATGTGTTGGACGACTTCACTGCCAGCACCAGCGAGAATGCGCGGGACAATCAGTGATCTCACCATGGCCCGTGCAGCCTGGCGATCGGCAGTCCGGACGGCGGGCGGGGTGCTTCGCGATAGTTGAGCGAGCGTATCCGCGGCGAGACCTACCCCAGCCGCCCAGCCCGCAGTGTGCTCGAGTACTGCTCGGATCGTCGCCTCACTTGCCTTGACGCAATGTTGATCAAGAGCGAGCCTCACCTCCCTTTCGTCCATCACAAGATCATCAAAGTTGATCGTGGTCAGGTCATCCGGACCCAATGTGTGATGGATGGGAACTATCGGCGGGGTTGAGGAGATCAAGACGGTACTTAATCGGCGATCGGGCTGAGAGAGAAGCACCTCGAGAGAATGTACAAGCGCGGCCGACGGTGCCGCAGGGAAATCGTCACACACAAGGACCGCCCGGCGGTGCTGCGCAAGCTCAGCGGAGATCTGATCAAGAGGCAAGCCGTCGGTTGATTCATCTCGCAGTCCTACCCAGATCACACCCACGGATGTGTGGAGATCCCGTGCCCACGAGGCAACACCAATGGTCTTGCCCGCCCCTGGCGGGGCGCTGATCATGGTCAGGCGTCCGGCCGCACCAACGTCGAGGCAGTTCGCCAGCCGCGTACGCGGTATGGCCCACTCCGGGACGCTGGGTACGCCTGTCCGAGCCGGAAAGACGCTGGTGTCAATGAGGATGGACATCTGCCTGCGCCATGGCCTTCGGGTAGTAGGGGTTACCTGCGCCCATTCGGCCTGACCCCAAGCTGATCTGTCCTCACCCGTTGGGCGATCTCACCCGGGTGATTTCGCCTCTAGATCAGCAGGCGCTCACGGCCGATTTTCACCGCCTCAGACCGGGAACGTGCCCCAAGCTTGCGATACAGCGTCGTGGTGTGCGTCTTGACGGTGTTCAGAGACAGATAGAGCTCAGAGGCAATCTCGCTGAGACTGAGCGGGCTGGTGAGCCGGCGCAGGACCTCGATCTCTCGTGCGGTGAGGGCCTCGGTATGCGGGCCGGGGGTCAGACCTTCCCGTAGCCGCTTCTGTACTTCCTCCAGCCGGCCGTTCATGGCCCCCATTCGTTGCTGATACTGCCGCATCAACGGGGAGACTTCGTCCAAGAGCCGCCGTGCCAACGGCAGGTCATTTGCCATGATTGCCACCCGCCCCATGATGAGTAGGTGGTGAATTGTCGGCCACGGGCTAAGCCCAGGAACCTTCCGGCGCAAGTTTAGCCCGTGGTCCAACGTCGCCATCGCTGTCTCGAAGTCTCCAGAGGCAGCTTGGCTTCGCCCGAGCGCGGTGAATGCCAAGGCAACCGACGGCAGTTCATGCAGGCTCCGGGCCTCGACAACCGCCATGGCGTCCATTGCCGATTTGTGACTGCGGTCGAGGCGCCCCAGCTCAGCCTGAGTCAGTGACAGCATCGCCAGCGCCAAGATGCGGATCAGGGCAGGCGCCGTCTCGCTGTACGCGGCCTTGGTGAGCACGTCGGCCGCCGCCTCCAAATCGCCAGCGACGTAGTTGGCGTGACCGAGCGCCGTCCGGGCAACTGCGTACCACGGCGTGTTGCCATCCGTCTCGAGCTCGGCGGCTCGCTGTGCGGAAGCCAACATGTCCAAGGGCCCGCCGAAGCCGAACAGTCCTCGAATGAGCGCGACCGCAGATTCCACCGACCGAGTTCCGTCGGGAAGCGGGCCATCATTTGCCACAGTGTTGAGCTGGTCCAGTCGCCGGTTCATTTCTTCTCTCTGACCGGAGAGCGCCGCCATCCACGCTGCTGTCACGATCGTTGCCGCGTTTTGATTCGCGGCAGACGCCTCGAGATCCCGAAGCCAACGGCGTACGGTCGTTCCCAGCCCGGCATCGAAATACTGGAGCCAACATGACTGCACGAGGGATGCCGCATGATCGCTGTTGTCGGCAGCGAGGGCGTGTTCAACGGCGGCGTCGACATAGCCGTTTTCACTCAACCAGTCCGCGGCACGTCCGTGAAGCATCACCGCCCGATCCGGCTGTTCAGTCTCGAGCGCACTCCTGGCGACGGCGCCGAAGAGGTGATGAAAACGGAACCAGCGTTCTTCGTCGTCGAGTGGAATCAGAAAAAGATTGGTGTGTTGGAGCCCGCGAAGAATTTTGGCTGATTGGCGACTGCCAGTCATGTAGTCGCACAGTGGCGCCGAGAATCTGGCAACGATCGACATGTCAAGAATGAATTGGCGTACGTCGTCGCTCTGTCGACTGAGCACCTCCTCAGTGAGGTAGTCACCTATGAACCGATTACTGCCGCTGAAATGACGCACGAACTCGCCCGGGTCCGCGCGGCCGGTCAAGGAAAGCGTTGCCAGATATAGCCCTGCGGGCCAGCCTTCAGTCCGGCGCATGAGCTCCGACAGGCCGTCGCCCGATAACTCCACTCCGTCGGCAACCAAGAGGGAAGATGCTTCGTCTGAATTGAATGCAAGGTCATCGGCCCGGATCTCTGACAACTGACCCGCGGCGCGCAGCCGGCCCAGCCGCAGGGTCGGGTCCGAGCGGGTAATCAGCACCAGGTGGGAATTCGCCGGTAGGTGTTTGATGAAGAAATCTATTTGTTCGTTGCAATCAGCAGAGCGGACACTGTCGAAGTCGTCGACTACGACTGTAATGTCCTCAGCCAGAGCCGCAATTGCGTCGACGATTCTTGGCAGCACCGCCGTAACCATGTCGTGCCCGCCCGACGCAATGAAGCCCGGTATGTCACGAGCGATTACGCAGCCCGCACGGTCAAGGGCCGTTGCGATGTCTGTCCACAGTCGCACCGGCTCGTTGTCGGACATATCCAGGGATATCCAGGCCACAGACTCCGGACGAAGGACCGAAGCCAACCACTGAGTCACAATGGTGGTTTTGCCGTAGCCGGCTGGAGCGGCGATCAACGTTACCGGGCGTCGATTCGCGCTCTTGAGCTCTTCGAGGAGTCGGGTTCGGGCTACCCACTCTGATCGTGCGAGTGGTGGCCGAAGCTTGGCTTCCAGCATGGAATCAACCAGCTGTGTGCCCAGGCTCTCCTCAGCCCACGTAAGGCTGTTCACCTTGGAATACTGCCCCTCGGTTGCCCTACACATAGAGAGCCCCGAGCTTCTCTGCGACCCACGGGTGATCCCTCCCTGGGTTTGACTAGTGGCGAGTATACGGTTGGAGACCGTGCTTTCGCGTAGAGAGCTAATGTCAGCATCATTTCGCGGCGCGCAATTTGTCCATGATGAAAAAAATCACTTCGCAGAGCCGCCTCTCCGAATTGGCGAGAATATTTAGCTTCGCACGATAATCTGCGCGCTTGGTCAGCCGATCGACATCCCTTCGGCTGCGGACGACGGCTTCAGGTCAGGTAGGCGACTCATCCGGAACGAATTGAGGAGGCCGAGCAGGCCCGCGATGATCGGCACCAGTAGAGCCACTTGAAGTGCCAACGGTCGGGCTTCGGTATTGATACGGACAATCTCAGCCTGGATCGGGGGCGGTTCGTGCTCAAGGAGTTGGATGAGCTGGGTATTGCTCATCAGTTCCGCATCTTCCTCGAGAGCGACGGCGACCCGCTCCTTATCGGACGGCGGCAGGACCGCGCTGTCTTGGGCCATTGTGGTGAATGTGACCGCGAGCGTGGCCAGCATGATGGCGCCCGCGAACGCCAACCCGAAGGAGAGCCCGAAGGATCCCGCTGCGGAGTTGACTCCAGCAGCCTCGCTGACCCTCTCCTCCGAGATCGGTGCCAGCGTGTAGTTGTTGAGCTGAGACACCAGCAGGCCGAGTCCCGAACCAGCGATCAGCAACGGAACCAGCAGATACCAACCGGAGTCGGCCCGCGGCACGATCGGGATCAGTACTCCAATCCCTACAGTGAGCAGGAGAAAGCCCATCCGCACGATCGTGCTCGCACGCCGCCTTCCGGCCCTTCGTCCCGCGAGGATCGCAACGCCGAACATACTGAGTGACAGTGGGGCGATAGACAAGCCCGCTTGCATGGCGTTGTATTCGAGCACCATCTGGAGGTAGATCGGCAAGGCGATCATGAGCCCGCCGAGCGAGATCTGCTGCAGCATCTGCTGGGAGATCCCCAGTTGAAAGTGCTTGGACCGAAACAGCTCTGGATCGATCAGTGTCGGCTTATCTTGCCGCTTGCGAGCGATGAGCCAGAATGCAAAGGCAGCGAGCGCAATCGCGCCGCTGGCCAGAATTGCCAGCACATACTCTCCGCCCTCCTGCCAGACCAGGATGCCGAGCACGATGCCGCCCATACCCAAGATCGACAGGAGGGCACCTACGACGTCTACGGCTCGGCTGCCGGTATAAGGCACATCGCGCACCAGCTTGATGCCGGACAGCACAACGATGATGATCACCAGCTCGAGCAGGAAGGCGATTCGCCAGGAGAAGTAGGTCGTGATGAACCCCCCCAGCAACGGTCCGACTGCCGCGGCAATCGCAGCCGCGGCGCCAACGAGTGCATAGACGCGCTTCTGATCTGCTCCTTCGAAGTTGCCGTGAATAAGGGACTGCATGGCCGGCAGCAGCAGTGAGGCGCCGATACCGCCGATGATGGCCCAGAAGACAACGATTGCGATCAGATTCTGGGCCAGCGTCATTGCGGCTGCGCCTATGGCATATCCGAGGAGACCCATCACGTACGCGCGTTTGCGTCCAAAGAGATCGCCGACCTTGCTGCCGATCAGAATGAACGCGGCCGATACAAGCGCCTCGAGTGCGATCGCCCCCTGGACGCCGCTCACTGTCGTCCCGAGATCCCGAACGACCGAGGAAATCGACACGTTCATGATCGAGGTGTCGACAACGAGCACGAACATCGCCATCGCCAACAGGACGGCCAGCCGTCGGTTCATGTGCGGTTCCTCGGTAGTGCTCCGACGCTGGCCTTCGGTCACGAGGGGCCTCACATTCAATCTCGGAGGGCTGGCGGTTGCCGGGCCATTCCTCCTAAGAGCTTCGACAGCGCGATTTTCTCGCTAATCTGCGCGTATCCATTCACCCTTGGCGGGTGATCAACCGACGCGCGCTGCCGCGTACCGTCATCCGTAGTCGAATCAGACTAAGCAGAATTGGAGGCAATACACCAATGGCAGACAC
Source organism: Actinomycetota bacterium (assembly GCA_046735615.1). Taxonomy (GTDB): domain Bacteria; phylum Actinomycetota; class Actinomycetes; order Propionibacteriales; family Propionibacteriaceae; genus Microlunatus. The sequence continues at coordinate 848 of JBKPTR010000134.1, read as the reverse complement.
CCAGCCTGTCACTCCCTTGGCTCATGGCACCGCCGTCTTCGCCGGCGTGCTCATGATCATCGGCGGGGCTTTCCAGGCCGTAGAGGCTCTCGCGGCCATTGTGAACGACAAGTACCTTGTGGTCCTCCCGGAGTACATCTACGCTTTTGACCTCACCCTCTGGGGCTGGATTCACCTGCTGGTCGGCCTAGGGTTGCTGGCAATCGGCATCGCCCTGCTGAGAGGTCAGACCTGGGCTCGCATGGCCGGCATAGTCGTCGCGGTGATATCGGCGATCGTCAACTTCGCCTGGCTGCCGTACTCGCCCTGGTGGGCGCTCATGGTCATCGCCATTGACGTCCTCATTATCTGGGCGCTCACCTCGTACTTGCGCCAGCCCGACCTGCGGAGCACGCAGCAAGCAGGGGCGCCGGACAAACAAGCAGTGGTGTCCTAGTCCTTCCTGCACAGTGGCCCTGCCGGTGGGTAGGCGTGAGGCACGAGGAGAGTGGGGCGGTGTACGAGATAACGCTGCGTGGTACACCGCCCGCCGGCCTTACCGCTCGCTTTCCGTCGATGACGCTGCATTCGATGCCGGTGGTGACAGTTCTCTTTCGTCGCGTGGTCGATCCAACGGAGATAGATGGGCTTATCGACCGGTTGCGCTCCATCGGCATCGCGCCATTGGAGATGCACGCATCGACTCCGTACTACGAATTCTGGATCGAGGGACGACTAGGTGAGTCGATTCTGCGATCCATGCGGTGGGCGGCCCGGTTCGAGCAGGAGCGCACGGTGGTGCGGGTCTATGCCACGCCCGGGGATCTGCAGTTGATCTTGGACGAACTAGCTGACAGCGGTATCGAGAT
>JBKPTR010000133.1:0-15535 GCA_046735615.1 Actinomycetota bacterium | reverse complement strand
AATCGTGTTCTGTGGATGGGGAATGGTGAATCAGCGTGCCTCCGTGACGGCGCTCGGATGGCGGTGGTCGCGGCGAACAGGGCCACTCGATCTCCGGATGATCAGCTCCGTTCCCGGCAGGGTCACTGTGCCCGCGGGCGGCTCGGCCCCTTCGATCATCTGAAGTAGCTCGGCGAGGATGCGTTGTGCAGCCTGATCGGCGTCGACGCCAACCGTGGTCAACGGCACCATTTGGAATTCGGCCTCCGGAACATCGTCGAAGCCGACGACCGATACGTCGCCGGGAATCTCCCGGCCCGCCTCGTGAAACGCCCGCAGGATCCCCATAGCCATTTGGTCGTTGGCGGCGAAGATCGCAGTGACATCGTCGCGGGCTGCCAGCTTGCGCCCTTGTTCGTAGCCTGACGCGGCCGACCAGTCGCCGTAGAACACCCGCGGCGCACGTATACCGGCATTGTGCAGGGCTGATCGCCAAGCGTGGAGGCGTTTTTGAGCCGCATCCCAATCCCGCGGCCCCGCCACATGCCATACGGTGCGGTGGCCCAATCCGAGGAGGTAGCCGGTCAGCTCGCGACAGGCCTCTTCCTGGTCGATGTCGACAACGGCCTGACGCGGAACACCAGTAATCCACCCGGCGCTCGTCACTACGGGCAACCCGGCAAGTTGGGCGGGGTCGATGTTGATGAGGTGGGTAGGCACCTCCACCACCAAACCCTCGACCCCCCGCTTCAACAACGCGTCGATTCCGTCGGCGACACTCCGCGCAGACAAGTCCGGCACCGAAGTCAGAGCCATGGTGTAACCCAGCCGCCGCGCCTCATGCTCGAGGGTGAAGACCCGTCGTGACGGTCCAAAGAAACGCGTCCCCAACGCCAGCACACCAATCGTGTGGCTGCGCTCGCGCGCCAATGCCTGAGCGGCAGCATTCGGACGGTAGCCCAGCTGTTCGATCGCACGGTTCACTCGCTCGCGCACATCGGGACGGACATGAGGTGCACCGTTGACCACCCGGGACACAGTCTTCTGCGAAACACCCGCCAGGCGTGCCACATCAACCATCACCACGCCACGTGAGCCACCGCCTGGCGAGAGAAGTGCGGATGCCATCATGCGGTCCTGACTACGCAGTCCCCTTCTTGACTACGCAGTCAAGATCGCGCGACGGGACTTGTCAATGACCGAGATGCAAGAGTTATCTACCTAGGAAGCCAGCAGCCAGGTAATGGCCAAGATCACCGGCACGGAGAGCAGCGTGGCCACGAAGATCGTGTCTCGCGCCAAGATCACACCCCGGTCGTAACGCAGGGCGAAGGTGAAGACGTTCTGGGCGGTGGGCAGCGCGGCAATGACGGTAACAGCGAGCAGGTCGCGACCGGCCAGCCCCACCGCGTACGCACCGATGAGGTAGGCCGCGATCGGTTGCACTATCAGCTTGACTGACACCAGTGTGGCGATCTGGATCGGTGGCTCGCCGGCCCCGGGCCGCGGTCCGAGTCGGAGTGAGATGCCGTACGCGAGCAGCATGGATGGCACCGCCATGCCGCCGATCAGGGTCAGCGGCGCGTTGATGATCATTGGCAGCTTGATCCCGGTCAGAGCGAGAGCCAAGCCGATCAGCGAGCCCACTGCGAGTGGGTTGCGGAACGGCCGCGTGAGGCGGATGAGCAGTAGCCGACGACGGGAGATACCGGGACTCGGCACATGGGTGATCGCGTCGAGCTCGGCCAGACCGCTCGGTTGCAGGATGATCAACTGGGCCAGCCACATCGGAGCGATGAGTGCCGCATCGCCCAATGCGTATGCGGCAATCGGCAGGCCGAGGTTGCCTGCGTTGACGTACGCCGAACAGAAGGCTGCGATGACGGTGTCGCCGGCCTCTCGTTTCCACACCATTCGCGCCAGCAAGATGGCGATGGTCGCGGCCACCACAACGCTGCCGAGCGAGGCGATCAGGTTCGCTGACAGCAGCCGGTGGACATCGGTGCCGCCCAGTACGGTGATCATGAGGGCAGGGCTGGCGACATAGAAGGACACCCGGGTCAGCACGCCTTGCGCCGTCGCGTCGAGGATCTTCAGCTGGGCGAGCAGGAAACCGATCGCGATGATGATGCCGATGATGGCGAATCCGGCCAGGACGCCCTGCACCTCATCGCTCCTTCGGCCGCACTGATCGTGCTCACGCCCGCTGCACCGGATACGCCACGAACGCGAACCGGTGACTGTCTGGTGACCAGCTGTTGACGTTGATGGTTCCCTGCCCACCGAAGAGCGGGAAGCGCCACACACAATCGCGCCAGTTTGCGGTGCGCACCAACCGCACCTCCACCTCCAAGTCGGGCGGATGGCCAAGGGTGCCCAGTGGAAAGCTGATGTAGCTCGCGAGCTCGCCGTTCGGCGACAGATGCGGGAACCAGTCAACCGTCTCCGACTCCACGAGACGCTCTACGCGGCCGCCGTCGGCGGGCATACGAGCCAGTTGCGCGTGTCCGGGCTGGCTACCGAATTCCTCAGTGTTGAAATACAGCCAAGCACCGTCGGGCGAGTATTCGGGGCCGTCGAGGTGGCTGCTGCCAGCCTCCGGATAGCGAGTTTCGCCGCCATCCGACGATACGAGTGCGAGCCGACCGGGAGCTGACAAATCTCCGCGCGGGAGCTCGACGAAAGCCAGCGTCGCCCCGTCGGGGCTGACACCGTGAAGGAAGTGATAGCGGCTGGAGTCGTGCGTAACCGGCTTCGCGATACCGCCCTCGATCGGCGCGACGTAGATGTGGCCGTCGTTCGCGGACAGATAAATCAGGCCACGCTCGGCGTCAAGGACGTGGTCGTTGTTGATCGGCGGTAGCTCATCGATGGGCACCCTCCTCAAGTCGACCTCGGGCCCAAGGTCGAGCCGCCAGAGCAGGCCGCCTCCGTTGAGCAGGAGACCACGGTCGTCGGGGGCCCAGTTGGGTGCCTCCAGGAGCAGGGCCGCGGTCGCGTACACCAGTTCAGCCGATTCGCCACCGACCTCGGCAATCCACACCTCCGCCCTCTGGCCAGGTTGCAGCCTTCGAGGCACCATCTCATCGGGGTACTCGGTCATGGCTCCTAAACATTCTTGAACTGACGCTGCGAGACGAAGCGCAGAGGTTAATGCTCCCACCCTGTTAGCCCTGGAATCGTGACGCTCCGCCGATACCCCTCTATAGAATTCCTGCATGAGCGCTAGGGAATTTCGGCCTGATGTGTTGATCATTGGCGCGCCGAAGGCTGGGACAAGCGCGCTGCATGCTGCCTTGGCCCAGCATCCGCAGATCTACGCGTCCCCCGTCAAGGAGCCGAAGTACTACATGTGCTGGGACGCTCCTCCGCCGGGGTACCGGGGACCTGGCGATGCGCACAGCAATCTGGAGTGGATCTGGCGGCGTGCCGATTACGAGGCCCTCTTTCGCGATGCTGCCGAGGATGCCGTACGGCTGGAAAGCACACCTTTTTATCTCTCTATGCCCGGTGCTCGGCACAGAATCGCTGAGGAGCTTCCGGAAGCGAAACTGATCATCATCGTCCGGGATCCGATCGACCGGGCGTACTCCAATTGGATGCACCTCTGGGTCGACGGACTCGAGCCGATTTCAGACTTCGTCGAAGCCTGGCACGCCGAAGATCGCCGGATCGCGGCTGGATGGGCACCGTTCTGGCACTACCGGCGGCTCGGTCGGTACGGCGAACAGCTCGCGGATCTCCTCAGGCTCGTGGAACGGGAGAGGGTTTTCGTTCTCCGCTATTGGCAACTGGTGTCTCGCCCCGATGAGACGTTGAACCGCGTCGCGCGCTTTCTCGGCATTGCTGAAGATCAAGTCACCACGATTCCGCCTGATAACGCACGGCCGTATGTGGAACCCGGTTTACGCGCCTCAGTGCTGGGGCACGTGATACGCGCCGGAGCTACAGCTGCTGGCTACGTGCCGCCGCAGGTCTGGCGCCGGGCCAGCAAACCGCTGGCGAGCCTGCTGCAACACGGCGGGCCTACCCGGCGGCCGAAACTGGCGCCGGAGCAGCGTGTAGCGCTCCTTGGTGACTGCTTGGACGACATCGCACTGTTGGAGAAAACACTGGGCAAGTCGTTCGAGGATTGGCGGTCGGCCGCCGGTCGAGGCTCCTTTGCCGAGCGGACACAGACCGCTCAGTCATGATCACACGCATGATCAAATACAGGTCATCAGATCGTGCGAACCATCTGGGCGGGCAGCTTCAAAGTAGAACCGCGTGCTGCCGTTAGGGAGTGCAACTGCGCTGACATAGCGGAATGAGCCGTCGCTGTCCAGAGATTCTGCGACCGGCGGGCCGTCGACCGGTACAAGTGCTCCATCCACCTCGCGAGCCAGGCCGGTCCGCTCGAACCAATTCTCGGCAACCGTCGCACGTCCGTCGTAGAGCACGGTCAGCGGTTTCTCATTCAAGATCGCCGTTATCCGGGTGCCACGCGCGTCCCAGCTGCCTGGCCTGCCACGCAGCACCACTCCTTGATCAGCCCAGTGGAGGCCGTCGACACTCGTCGCGTACCGGGTGATCATGCGATCCTCCTGCCCTGGATCGGTGAGCGGATGACAGCAGACCCACATCCGCCACCCGCCTGAACCCTTGATGATCACCGGATCCTTGACTCCCCATTGATCATCACCGGCGAGCACCAAGTGACGGTCACCGAATGGCAGCTCCTCAGGCCGCTCCGCATCCAGCGCGTCAATCCACCAGTGCTTGGAGTTTGGCGTCGCGCAGCTGAGATAGAGGCGCCAACCGAAGTCGACCGGCAAGATCACTGGGCGCTCGAGGGAGGCAGCGCCGAAGGCCTCGCGACTCACCTCGCAGACTGGCTTGAAGTTGACTCCATCCGATGACTTAGCGACGACGACACCGACTCCACGGCCCGAGTTGAGGGGTCGCCGAATGCGGTAGGCCAACCAGAAAGCCCCGCTTACCAGAACGCAGCTCGCCCCTCCGGCCCAGTTGCCTGGCCCAGCATCCGGAGCGGATACGACGACATCTGCGTGTTCGTAGCGAGGAAGATCGACATCGACCAGAGCAGTCACGGAAGAAAACCTATCCAAATAGTCGGCAATAGGTGTGGCGTCTCGACCAAGGAGTCCCGGCGGCAGTTGACTGGTCCTACGCGAGGCGGCACGCTCGGAGCATGACTGAGCTTCCCGGCGGTACGGTCGGCTGCGACGTGTGCGGTGTCCTACTGGATGCGGAGAAGGCGCCACTGCACAACGCGTGGCATCAGACCGAAGATGAACGACTTGAGGGCCTCGCTCAAACCCTGCGCGAACTGTTCGAGATGGTACGCGACCGTCGCGTTTGAACAGTCCGCAATCTTCCAGAGAAACAATTCATTTGGAACACGGCCCGGCACAATTAGGGCCAAAATTCAAGTGCCGTCGGCTTGATCGCTGCATACTGACCCAAGCGTGTGCGTTGGCGACGCTCGGGGGGTATAGACATGCGGCGCAGGTATTGGCGGGCAAGCGCGTTGGCTGGACTGTTCGGCCTGATCACAAGTGTTATCGCAGGAATGGGGATAGCGTTCGCCCATCCGGGCGACGATGAGACCGACGCCGAGCACGCCAAGGAGGATCTGGCCAGTACCTCGATCGAGAAGATCGAGAAGCAGACCAAGGCTAACGCAACCAAGATCAAGAAGGAGACGGGAGATACTCCCGGCCGCAAGTCGGATGAGCAGACAGTACCCAACGCGAGACTGTCAGCTGCCGCGGCTCAGGACCCCGGCCAGGGCGGGGCCTGGAGCTCAGTGCTATCGACCAGCGTCGTGCCGATCTTTCAAGCAGTGTTGCCGAACGGCAAGGTGCTGATCTGGGATTCAGTTGGGCAGGGCGCGCCGGAACAGATGCCAGACAACACTTTCACCCGCGCGATGGTGTGGGACCCGACCACCAACACCTCCGTGCGCAGGGACGTCAGCGGTTACAACATCTTCTGTGCCGGATATACCCAGCTCGCTGACGGTCGAGTTTTGGTGGCCGGCGGGAACAAGAACACTGCACTCGACGGCATCGTGCAGACCCACATCTTCAACTGGCAGAACGAGACCTGGAGCCGTGGGCCGGACATGGCAGCCGCCCGCTGGTATCCCGCAGTCCAGGCTCTGGGCAACAACGAGGCGGTGATCGTTGGTGGCGGTCCCACGATCCCCGAGGTCTACCAAGCCAATAACACGTTTCGCCGGCTTACCACCGCCAGCGGGTACAGCGATCGGTTGTATGCATTCCTGACCACGCGTCCGAATGGCCAGGTCGAGTTGATGGGTCCGCCTGGCACCATGAACACCATCAATACCAGTGGCACTGGAGCGATCACAGCCACAAAGGCCCGGGACGCTATCAACCGCACCTATGGCGGCTTCGCCACGTACGACATAGGTAAGGTGCTGGTCGCTGGCGGCGGCAGCATTACCGAAGGGGGCCAGAGCAACGTACCCACCAAGACGGCGGTCCTCGTTGGCGTCAGCGGCGGCAGCACCACGGTTACCTCCACCGCCTCGATGTCGGTCGGACGGCGGCAACACAACCTCACCATCCTGGCTGACGGGAGCGTGCTCGCGACCGGCGGAATGAGCCGGGCGACCAGCTCGACCGTCGATCTCAACTACCCTGTGTTCGCTGCGGAGCGGTGGGATCCATCGACCGGAACCTGGACGGTGTTGTCCAGCGCCAGCCGCGTACGGGAATACCACTCCAGCGCCACGCTGCTGCCAGACGGCCGCGTACTTACGGGCGGCGGCGGAGTCTGCGCTGCTTGCGTCAACGCGGGGTACCTGGAGAAGAACGTTGAGTACTTCGAGCCGCCTTACCTCTATAAGAAGGACGGCAGCGGGCAGAAGGCGACTCGACCGGTAATCAGCTCGGCGCCAGCCACGGCGACCTACGGCGAAAAGTTCGACGTCACCTCTTCGCAGGCTGGATCGATTGCCAAGGTTGGGCTGGTACGCCTGGGGGCAGCAACCCATAGCCAGGACCAGAGCCAGCGTTATGTACCGCTGACATTCGACACCTCAGGCAGCACCATCACGGCCACCGCACCAGCGAACTCAAACATCGCGCCAGCCGGCTACTACATGCTTTTCATCACCGACAACGCTGGCGTCCCGTCAGTAGCCAAGATGATCAAGCTGCAGCAGAAGCCAGCGGTCAAGGGCGCGTCGTCAGACTTCAATGGCGACGGCTTCTCCGATGCGGTGGTTGCGGATCCTTACGCAGATCCTGGAGGTGTTGCCGACGCCGGGCAGGTGACCGTGTTGTACGGCAACAGCGGCACGATCGGCGGCGGATCGGTGGACACCCTGGTGCAGGGCTCGGGCACTGTCGGCAACACTGCCTCTGCCGGAGACCGATTCGGATCCAACCTAGCGGCCGCCGATCTTGATAACGATGGCTACACCGACCTGCTCGTCGGAACACCGTACGAGGACATCAGCGGCCAAGCCGATTCTGGGCTGGCACAGGTCATCTGGGGCTCATCGGCTGGGCTCGGCAAGAGCAAAGCCTCCACTCAGCTGACCCAGGACTCCTTTGGACGTACCATTACCGCCGGTGATCAACTGGGGTATGCGATAGACGCAAGCAATGAGCTGGGCGCCGACCTGCCGATGGTGGCCGTCGGAGTTCCGGGCGGCAATGTCTCCAGCCAGAACGACGCCGGATGGGCAGGCTTCTTCACCGCCGGCCTATCCGACGTGAGGGCCGTCGATGCCAATTCGCCTGGTATTCCGGGAGCGCCGGAGGCCGGGGATCGGTTCGGCGAGACCATTGCGCTCGGCCTACTCGCTGGCACGTCCAACCGAGTGGATGCTGTCGTCGGAGTTCCGTACGAGGATCTCGGCTCCGGCACGAGCGCGGTCACCAACGCGGGCGCGATCGTCATCCTCAATGACTTGTACACCGGAGTCGTTGCTGGTCAGGCCTTCGACCAGAACACCTCCGGGGTCCCCGGCACGCCGGAAAACAATGACTCTCTCGGTCAAGCGCTGGACGCCGTTCGGGCCGGCAGCACGACCCATCTGGCTGTCGGAATCCCCTTGGAGGACATCGGAACCGCGGCTGATGCCGGCAGTGTCCAGCTCTTCTCCTCCAATGGCGCCACCGTCACCCCGGGAGTTGGGCTGACTCAGGACACCACAGGTGTCACAGGAACCGCTACGCCGGGTGATCGATTCGGGCGCCGGCTCGTCCTGGCACCGCCCGCGTTGAGTGACATCAAGACTCGACTGGCGGTCTCCGCACCATACAAGGATGGTCCAGCCACTGACGCTGGGCAGGTCCAAATCTTCCCGCTTGACGATCTTGGCGCCGAGGCGACGTACGACCAGAATTCCACAGGAATTGATGGCGCGGCGGCGGCCAATGATCATTTCGGTGAGGGGCTCGGCTTTGTAGTGGGCACAGCTGAGCGCTCCATCCTGGTGGGAGTGCCAGACGATGTGGAGTTCTCTAGCGGCATCGTGAACCTTATTCCGCTGACCGGTGGCTCCTTGCGGTCCTGGCGACCCGGTGTCGGGGGAGTGCCGTCCAGCGGCGCGGATCGCTTCGGCGGCGCTGCCGGCGGAGAGGTGCAGCAGTAGATCGGCTCCTGATCACTTAACCTTGATCAAATACAGGTCATCAAATCATGCGAACCATCAGGGCGGGCGGCCTCGAAGTAGAACCGCGTGCGGCCATGAGGGAGCGCGACGGCGCTGACATAGCGGGGTGAGCCGTCGCTGTCCGGAGACTCTGCGACCGGAGGACCGCCGACCGGTTTGAGTGATCCATCCTGCTCGCGAGCCAGGCCCGTCCGCTCAAACGAATTCTCAGCAGCTGTGGCACGTCCGTCGTAGAGCACTGTCAGTGGATCCATCCGCAAGATCGTCGTTATCCGGGCGCCGCGGCGCGTCCCAACTGCCGGGAGTGCCCCGCAGCAATTCGGAACCGGAAGGCCGATCACAGGGCGCTCGAGCGCGGCCGCACCAAGATCCTCGCGACCCACCTCGCACACCGGCTTGAAATTGACGCCATCGGTCGATTTGGCGACGACAACGTCACCTCCCCGGCCCGGGTCGAGAGATCGCCGGAGGCGGTACGCCATCCAACATCCCGTCCACTCGGACGCAACTCGCACCGGGCACATTCAGCGCAGCGTCCGGTCGTTGTTGCGATCAACCCCGCCCGGCACGGATCAATCGGCGGTGATGAAGAGCGGGGTGAGCGACACCTGTGTGGTTAGGCGGCCATCATGCAGCTCGACCGATTGCACCTGGCCAAGCGCGTCGACGGCGGACGCCTGCGTCGCCGGCCAAATCCAGTCGAACGTCACCGGTGGCTCGTCCTCTCCCGTGAAGCTGTCCCGCTGTACCCAGACGACCAACAGCGGCCCCTGGCCAGCGCGACGAGCCTCGAATAGGAACAACTCTGGCTGCGCAGGTACCTTGACCTGGTTCACGCTCTCCACATCGGCGAGCTGACCGGCTAGCAGGGCGAACGTCTCTGCGGACGGGTAACGGCGGCGAAGTTCGGTGCCCTCAAAGTCCAGCAGCGCGAGTTTGCCGAAGAGCAGGTCCATGATCGACAACGGGTTCTGATAGCCGGGAATCTCGGGCGCCAGGTTCCAGCACACGGTCCGGCGCACCCCCGCTGACAGCGCCAGCACGTTGCGCATGACCAGCTCTCGGCGATTGATCCGATGCCGCTTCTCTTCCAGCTCCGGCGGGCAGCCACGCATGAACATCTGGAGCTGGGGCGGCAAACTGTCCATCTGTTCATACAAGCTCTGCATGGCGATCTCTTCGGGCGACCGCTGGAGGGCCGCGACATTGCCGACCGCGTTCGGGCCGTTGGGATCGCCACCCGTGGCCGTGCCGGGAGCGAACGCGGCAGCCATGGCCTGCTCCATCGCTGCAGTCGCCTCCGGATACAGGTTTGGCCATGGCGCGTTGTACTCGCCGACCACGAGCTCCTTCTCATAACCGAACGCACGCATCATGCCACGAGTCGACTCGATGTCAGACAAGATCAGATCGGCCTGGCCGTACAGGTGAAGATCAAAGAGGTCGAAGAAGTCGCGGCCCGCTCGCAGCAAGACGTCGAAGAACTGCCGCTCGGGGCTGTCGGGCGCACTGCTCGGTAGCGCGTACGGTGCGCCGCCCAGCAGGACAGCCGCGTTCGGGTCGGACTGCTTGACCGCGCGGTGCATAACCCGAAGCTGGGCGAGGTATGAGTCCGCGGTGCCTGCCCAGGTCAGGCCAACGTTGCTCGGCTCGTTGTCGCACTGCCAGTAGTGCACCCGCCCCGCGCAGTGCTGCACCAGCTGCCGTACGAACCGCTCATAGGCTTCGAGATCCTTGGCTGGCGATGGCGGCAGGAAGTCGGTCGCCTGCTCGGTCGCCCACGGCGAGCTCGAGCAGACGGTGATCCAGACCTCGTCGGAGCCGTTGAGCTGATTGAGGAATGCGTCGACGACTTCGAAGGTGTAGTCGCCAGGCTCGGGCTCGATCTGCGACCAATAGAAATAGACGCGTACCAGAGTCGCGCCGAGTTCGCGAAGCTCGGGAACGAATTCCTCAGGTTTCCCGAACAGCCCATAGCTGATGCCGCGAACGATCCCCAGCCGGACGTCCGATGGAACCATCTCGCTCATTCGTCCTTCTCCTTGCCGGTGATGAGGCAATATCAGGTGTGAATCCCTTGCAGCTGTCCCATACCCTCCTATCAATGTGAACCGCAAGCAGATGACTCCACGGTCCGATGGCGAGCCGGCACAAAATGTCGACATCGACCTCGCGCTCGTTACCCGGTTGATCGCTTCGCAGTTCCCACAATGGGCCGACCTCCCGATCACCCCAGCCGAGCCCAACGGGTGGGACAACAGAACCTTCCGCCTCGGCGCCGATATGTCGGTACGGCTGCCCAGCGCCGCGCGGTATGCCGCCCAAGTCGAGAAGGAACACCGGTGGTTGCCGGTCCTGGCACCGCAGCTGCCGCTGCCGATCCCGGTCCCATTGGGCGTTGGAGTCCCGGCCGAAGGCTATCCCTGGCACTGGTCGGTCTACCGCTGGCTCGACGGCGCCCCGGCAAGCACCGCGCACGTCGACGACCTGACCGAGCTCGCGATGACGCTGGCCCACTTCCTGACCAGCCTGCAGCAAATCGACGCCTCGGGCGGCCCACCGCCCGGCGCGCACAACTTCTTCCGCGGCGGACCAGTGGAAACCTATGACGCCGAGACCCGCGATGCGATCGCCAAGATGCGTGATCAGATCCCCGCGGAGAGAGCAACTGCGGTGTGGGAGAACGCGCTTGCAGCCGCCTGGCGCGGCAAGCCGGTGTGGGTCCATGGGGACGTGGCCGCCAGCAACCTGTTGGTCAGCAACGGGCACCTGGGTGCTGTGATCGACTTTGGCAGTTCGGGCGTGGGTGATCCGGCGTGCGACGTAACGATTGCCTGGACTCTGCTCTCGGGTGCCAGCCGGGAGGCTTTCCGCGCGGCGCTTCCGGTCGATGCCGCTACCTGGGCCCGAGGTCGCGGCTGGGCGCTATGGAAGGCGCTGATCACCTTCGCCGGCAACCTCAACATCAATCCCGGGAAAGCGGAAGCGGCTGGACGCGTGATCAACGACGTGCTCGCGGAGCACGAACAGTCGAGTTGATGGAGCCAACACCTCCGCCTAGAGAGGAATCGACTTACGGATCCGACCAGCGGCAATCACAGCCATGGGTGGATCGCACAATCGAGCTGGCCGAGAGCATCGCCCGGCAGTTGCTCGATGTGGTGCATACGACGTTCCCACGCCTCCATTGATCGTTGGTGTTAGCTCTTGATCTTGGTCACGTCTTCTGGGACGAGTCGCTTCAGGAAGTCCTCGGCGAACCGCTTGACCTGATCCCAGTCGGTGTACTCGTGGTCGCGTGAAGTGTCGGTACTGAGGCCGCCAGGCTTGCTGCTGACGAGCTTCTTCATCATGAGGCGTTTGAGGAACCCATACTGGCGGTAGAGGAGGGCGCCGCTGAAGAGGCCGACCTGAGCAGGCCTCCAGCCCGTCTCTTGCTCGAAGTTTTCGACGTACGCCTGCGCGTTCGCCATGTCGCCGTGGGCAGCAAGACTTACCGAGAAGAAAGCGGATGGCAGCCGCTCGAGTGCGACGCGATTCTTCAGGGCGAAGTCCCGAACGGAGTCCTCATGCTTGCCCATATGAATCGAGCCTCCAAGGATCACCGCGTCGTAACCATCCAGCAGGCCATCCTGAGCCCGTTTGAGATCCACCGCATCTGCCATGTGGCCACGGCGTCGAATGTCGTCCGCCAGGTATTCCGCGATCCGCGCGGTATGTCCTTCTGTGGTCCCGTACGAGATCAAGATCTTCGTCATGTCCACCTCCACCTCCACTTCCAACTTCCAATGTGCCGTTCTCCAGGGCGCGCACGCAGAGTCGAAAGTCCTCGTCGTGAGAATTTCGGCTCCAGCCTGAGGGCTGCCCCGCCGTTCCGCCTCCGCCCTCCCCACCCAGCTAAGGCATCGGGCCGGGATCTGCCGCCAACCCAAGAAGGTGTCGTTCAGGGCTTGCGGCAGGCGCTGGATCCGGCAAATCGCCTCGGTCGAGGACGACGAGCGGCAGTGGGTGATCTGCCTGGACACCTGCGAGCGCTTCTCCGAGGCCGAGGCCTCGGCGGTGCGCTCGCAGGTGTTGCCGCGACTGCCCGCAGCATCCTTGATCGTGATGGCCGGACGGGCACGTCCCGGTCTCTCGTGGCTGACGGATCCAGGTTGGGGTGAGCTTCTCACGCCAATGCCGCTGCACAACTTGAGCCCCACCGAGGCACGCACCTATCTGTCTAGGGCCGGAGTGCCCGAGTCTCGACACGACGCTGTGGTCGCCTTCACGCACGGCCATCCATTGACACTCGCGCTCGTCGGGGAGCTGGGCAAACAGGGCGACTTCGACCCCTCCGGGTCTCCCGACGTGCTGGGCAGCCTGCTCATCACCTTGGGTCAGGTCCGCCGTTTCCTCGCCGACACCGCCTGCCAGGTGCGGGTGCAGCCGGTCATCGATCCAGAAGACACACCACCAGTGGACAGCTATGAGATTCCGCGGCGGATCCGGGAGGCCATGTTCTTGCGAATGCCGGCCAGCTGCTTTCCCTACGCAGCCAGGACACAGCGGATGGACCTCGACCACACCAAGCCCTACCTCCCCTTGGGCCGCGGCGGACCACCCGGCCAAACCGGAGTCCACGGTTTAGGACCGCTAGGCCGTACCGAGCACCGCATCAAAACCCACAGCCGCTGGCGGGTACGACAACCCGAACCCGGCGTCTGAATCTGGCGATCACCCAACCGGAACTACTACCTCGTCACCAGCGCCGGAACCCAATACCTCGGCGACGGACCCTTCGCGCGACGAGTCTGGGAAGGCAGCGGCAAAACATCGCCCTGACGTCGTCGTGGCTGTCTGGGTGGCGACGTGGGTTATCGGGTCGCAACCCAGCTGGAATCTCGTTGGTGTTTACTGCTCCAATGCCGGGGTAAATGCTTTCTTTTGAGGAGGAACCATCGAGTTATGAACACGTACGAGATATCGCGTCGTCGGTTCTTGCAGGTTGCCGGGGTTTCGGCGATGGGTGCAGCGCTCGCAGGATGTACATCCGGGGAACAGGAAGTTCAGCCGACTGTCGCGCCGGGCGTCCCCACGCCGTCGGCGGTATTCACGGAGCCGACGCGAAAGCTCTCCGGCGACCTGAAGATCTTGCTGTGGAGCCACTTCGTGCCCGCACACGACGAGTGGTTTGACCCGTTCGTGCAGGAGTGGGGGAAGCAAGTCGGCGTCAACGTCACAGTCGACCACATCAACCAGGCCGAGATCCCGGCCCGCACCGCGGCTGAGATCCAAGCCAAGCAAGGCCACGACCTCATTCAGTACATCGCCACTTTCTCGCAGTTCGAGCCGAGTGTTGTCGATTTGAAGGACATTGTGCAAGAGGCCGAGAAGCGGCACGGCAAGATGCTCGATGTCGTTCGGAAATCGAGCTTCAATCCGAACACCAACAAGTATTACGCGTACGCGCCCGCCTGGGCTCCCGATCCCGGCGACTATCGAAAGAGCATGTGGGAGAAGGTCGGCCTGCCCCAAGGACCGTCGACATGGGACGACCTCCTCAGAGGCGGCGCCGAGATCAAGAAGTCCCAGGGCATTCAGATGGGCATCGGCATGTCTCAGGAGATCGACTCCAACATGGCCGGACGTGCTTTGTTGTGGTCGTTCGGGGGGTCAATTCAGGACGAGAACGAGAAGGTCGTCATCAACTCGCCAGAGACCGTGGCGGCGGTCGAGTTCATGACGAAGCTGTACAAGGAAACCATGACGCCTGAGGTGTTCTCATGGAACGCCGCATCGAACAACCAGGGCCTCGTCGCAGGTCAGATGTCGTACATCCTGAACTCCATTTCGGCATGGCGTACGGCACAAAGTGAGAACCCGTCGGTGGCCGACGACATCTCCTTCGTCAAGGCGCTGAAGGGACCCAAGAACGCGCTCGTTGCCCAACACGTCATGTACAACTGGATCGTCCCGTCGTTCTCTGCGAACGTTGATGCCGCGAAGGAATTCCTTCTTCACTACACGGCCAACCTGCCATCGGTGACGTACCACTCGAAGCTGTACGACTTCCCGGCATTTGCTGATGCGGTGCCGGAGCTCGACGGCTGGTTGTCGAAGGATCCGTTCGGCGCCAACCCGCCAGACAAGCTCGCCATATTGAAAGATGCGACCGATTGGTGCACCAATATCGGCCATCCCGGACCAGCGAGTCCTGCCATCGGCGAGGTGTTGTACACCTTCGTCATTCCGAACATGTACGCCAAGGCAGCGCGCGGAGAGCTCTCCCCGCAGCAATCCGTTGCGGAAGCCGAAAAACAAATCAACTCGATCTTCCAGAACTGGCGTTCCCGCGGACTCGTCGCGGGCTAGCGGGTACGACGAGGAGGCACCAACGTGGCTGTCGTCGAGGTACGTAATCTCACGAAAAACTTCGACGGCGGACGCGGACATGGACACGTCCGCGCGATCGACGGCATCAACCTCGCAACGGGTGAAGGTGAGTACCTCGTGCTGCTAGGCCCATCCGGCTGCGGCAAGACCACACTGTTGCGTACCATCGCCGGCCTCGAGGAGCCGACCGAGGGCGAGGTGCTTATCGGTGGCAACGTCGTCAACGGCCTGCCGCCGCGACTGCGGCGCATCGCTATGGTGTTCCAGAGCTATGCGCTGTATCCGCACAAAACGGTGCTGGACAACATCGTCTTTCCCCTCAAAGCTGCTCAGCTCGATAGGGCGGAACGCGAACGCAAGGCCCGCTGGGCCGCCGAGCTGCTGGGCATCGATCAGATGCTCAACCGCCGCCCGCGGCAACTTTCCGGCGGAGAACGACAACGCGTCGCGCTGGCCCGAGCACTGGTACGAGAACCCGCGGTCTTCCTGCTTGACGAGCCGCTGTCCAACCTCGACGCCAAACTG
>JBKPTR010000132.1:0-12227 GCA_046735615.1 Actinomycetota bacterium | reverse complement strand
ACCCACGCGCTGCGCCATCACTTCGCCAGCGTGTTGCTCGCCGCTGGTGAGTCCGTGGTCGCTGTTGCTGAGCTACTCGGCCACGAAAACGCGCAGCTTGTGTTGTCGACCTATGGTCATCTCATGGTCGGCAGTGAGGACAGAATGCGCCGCGCGATCGACGGCGCGTGGACGGCTGACGGCCAAATGACGGCCACGGCTCACGGCTGAGCGATGTTTTTCCTTGTTTGAAAGGGTTCCCGAGATCATGCCTAGTGTTGACACCGTATTGCTTCCCTTGTGTGTTGGGCTCACGCTGCTCGGCGTGATCGCTACCGGAATCGCATGGCGAAGAGGGAACAAGGGCCGGGTGATCCAGGGCATCGGCATAGCACTGGCCCCGATCGCCTTGTACTTCAGTGGTCTTCTCAGGCTGCTGTGGGATGCGATCGTCGCATTCGGGACCTGGGCTTCCAAGATCATCTTGTCCCCTGCCGTGTGGTTCGGTCTCTCGTTGCTGGGCCTATGTGTGGTGCTGTGGGTGGTAGGCGGACTGATCGCCCGCCGGTCGCCCAGTTCCAAGAGCAAGGCAGTCAGCGCCGAGACAACCGCCAACGCGTTGTCCGCCAAGAAGGGCGCACGCAAGGCGCGGCAGAGTGAGCCACCGATCGACGAGGAGATGGCCGAGATCGAGGCGCTCCTCAAGTCGCGCGGCATAGAGTGACCTGAGACTAGCGAGCTTCCAGAAAGCGGCGGTGGCGTGCCCGGAGCTCATTCACCGCAGTCTTGGCAAGTGGACCGTCAACTGTCTGAATGCCCATGAGCTGACGCTTCTCCGCATCGAGGTCGGCCTCAAAGGGACGGCCATCTCCTGGCGTAATCAGCACTAGGGCCCAGGGATCACCTGGACGCAGGATGATCTTGTGGACACGACCCCACGGCACAGCGTGGACCCGTACACCGTTGCGGATCCGAAGGCCGGTCGCGTCGGCGCGCACGTAACTGCCTGCCAAGACCGCCATGACTGCAATGACGAAAGCCAAAATGCCAAGCAGCGCCAACCGATGTGTCAGCGGAAACAATGCGCGGATCTCAGCGGGCAGCAACAGCCAGCCGACGGCTGCGAGTGTGCAGAGTGCGACGCTAGCGATAATTGCGATCATTCGTACGCGACGAGGCCGCGCCACATAGATGTCGTGATCGAGATCTTGATCAGCCACTGGTATTGACGCTAGATGCGGCATGCCGCGATGTCGGTGACCAGAATGGCCCGTGCACCCAGTGCCCACAGATCGTCCATGATCTGCTGGGCGTCCGCGCGCGGCACCATGGCCCGAACTGCCCGCCATCCTTCTTTTGCGAGCGGAGACACTGTGGGCGACTCCAGTCCTGGGGTGATCGCGCAGGCCTCGTCGACAAGAGCGTCGGTGACGTCGTAATCCATCATCACGTAGTTGCGGGCGACCAGAACGCCATTCAGCCGGCGTTCCAGCTGGTCCAGGCCCGACGGCGGTTCCGCGCCCGTACGACGGATCAAGATCGCCTCGGATTGCAGGATCGGATCGCCGAACAGCTCCAGGCCGGCCTGACGCAAGGTGGTGCCAGTCTCGACTACATCGGCAATGACATCGGCAACTCCCAGCCGGATGGCGGTTTCGACGGCGCCATCCAACGCGATGAGCCGCGTGCTCACGCCAAGGTCCTCCAGGTAGGCCCCAACGAGTCCTGGGTACGACGTCGCCAGCCGAAGATCATGCAGCTGATCTATCGACATTGCGCTGCCTGTCGGCGCTGCAAAGCGGAACCTGCTGCGGCCGAACCCGAGCGGCATGACTTCGCTGGCGTGCGCACCTGAATCGAGCAACATGTCTCGGCCCGTGATGCCGACGTCCAGGGTTCCTTCGCCGACGTAGACGGCAATGTCCCGGGGCCGCAGGTAGAAGAACTCGACGCCGTTGACATCGTCGAGAAGCGCCAGTTCGTTATCGGACCGTTGGGCGTAGCCTGCCTCGCGCAGCATCTCAGCCGCTGGCTCGGACAATGAGCCCTTGTTCGGCACGGCGACCTTGATCACCGGCTTCTCCATGCCAGGCAGCGTCGAATTCACGGCCCTCATCTTAGGTCTGCCCTCACAAGCGGCTATAGATGTCTTCAAGGTCAAGATCAAGGGCCAGCATCAACACTTGGATGTGATACAGCAGCTGGCTGATTTCCGTGGCTGCCTGTTCTTTGGACTGGTACTCCGCGGCCATCCACACCTCGGCCGCCTCCTCAACGATCTTCTTACCGATCTCGTGGACGCCTGCCTCCACCCGGGCAACCGTCGAGGATTGCGGGTCGTGACGGGCGACCTTTGCAGTGAGCTCAGCGAAGAGGTTGTCGAAGGACTTGGGCACGGTCACGGCCGCAGCCTAGTGTCCCGGAGTTGGTCTATGAGCGCTGAGCCTGTCGAACGCGGCCCCGACAGGCTCAGCGTTCTTTCATTCCTCAGCCGACCGTTTCAGCGACCGGCTCAGCCAAGCCACCAGGAGGCGTCCCAGCCCGCTCGCGACGCTCGATCCGTAGCCAGGTCACGAAGCCGACTATGCAGAACCCGCCGTAGACGATGTACATGATCGCCGACGGATAGTAGCCGGCGTTCAGCAGCAGCGGGACGCCTACCAAATCAACTGCGATCCAGATCAGCCAGAACTCCACCCAGCCGCGAGCCATCCCGTACGTGGCCAGGATGGAACCAGTCAGAATCCACGCATCAGCCAGCGGTCCCCAGGAACCCAGCGCTTTGAGCACGAAGTAGAAGATCGTGGTCAGAGCCAGGGCACCAACGAGCAGCTGAATGCGCCCGCTCGCACCCGCCCACTTCGGCCGTACCCCGACGCCTTCCTCGGCGTGTGACTTCCGGAACTGATACCAGCGCACCCAGCCGTAGACGCTGACAATGATGAAGAAGATCTGTCGGCCGGCCTGGCCCCACAGATCCAGCTTCTGCGGGGTGTCGAACGGCCCACCGATGGCGGTGCCGACGAAAACCGTGAACAGCAGCACATTGCCCACGATGCCGACCGGCCAGGCGGCGACCTTACGCCACATTCCCAGCAAAGCGCTTGCCAATCCGAACCCGTTCCCGATGATCTCCCGCCACAGAATGACGCTCGAACCGATAGTGAGTTCGGCCTTCAGCAACCGCAGGAGTACTTCTTGGAGATCCATTGATCCCTCCACTCATCCGGTCGCACGAAATGCCGGGGTGGAGAGCCCAATCGCCGCGCAGCATCTGCACGACGATAAGGCGCTCGCGTGAACCTCCCATCCGGACTTTCACCGTCGGTTGTGGAGTTTCACCACATCAACCCTCTGCCTGAGCAGCGGGGTCGCGGACTATCACCGCCGGTTCGGACTTGCACCGACCCCGGTACACGCGCGAGTTCTCAACTCGTCGCGAACACTTTACTCCGACTTGTCAGACTCTCGGACGGCTATACCCCGCCGAGAGTCTGACAAGTCGGTGAGTTACAGCACTACGCCCAGGAGAGCGTCGCAAGCACGGGTGATTAGCACCGGCGCTTCAGCGTCGTCGCTGTCGATCGCGACGGAGGCCCCAGCCCACGCATCCACTGCAGCCAGGGCGGCAGGCGCATCAAGATCATGAGCGAGTGCGGCGCGCGCCTGCGCCAGTACTCCGTCGGCATTCAGGCCAGCATCCAGCCGGACCGCCTCACGCCACAGGTTGAGGCGGCTCTGGGCCGAGACGAGCAGCTCATCGTTCCAGTCCCAGTCCTCGCGGTAGTGGTGGTCGAGCAACGCGAGTCGAATCGCCATCGGGTCGACACCGGAGTCGCGCAACGCGGACACGAACACCAGGTTTCCCTTCGATTTGGACATCTTCTCTCCGTCCAGACCCACCATGCCGCTGTGCAGGTACGCATGAGCAAACGGCTGGTCGGTTGCCACTCGGCCCTGCGCCGCAGACATTTCGTGGTGCGGGAAGATCAGATCGCTGCCACCAGCCTGCACGTCGAACCCTGGCCCCAGCCGATCCAGTGCGATGGCAGTGCACTCGATGTGCCAGCCAGGCCGTCCGGCACCGAACACGGACTCCCAGCTCGGCTCCCCTTCCCGTGCGTGTCGCCAGACCAGACAGTCCAAGGGCGCTTTCTTGCCTAACCGATTCGGATCACCGCCCCGCTCGGCAAAGATCGCAATAGCCTCCTCCTCGGCGAGATGTGCGAGCGACCCGAACTCCGAATCACTCTCCTGTGCGAAGTACAGATCCTGGAACTCGCTGTCGTCCACCGGATAGACGGCTTGGCGCTCCCGCAAGTGCTCGATCAGGTCCAAGATCAACGGCATCGACTCCACCGCTCCCACATAGTGCTGGGGTGGCAGGACGTTCAGTGCCGCCATGTCCTCTCTAAACAGCTGCGTCTGCTGTTCTGCGAGCGCGGCCCAGTGGATTCCCGCGGCGGTGGCACGCTCCAGGAGCGGGTCGTCGATATCGGTCACGTTCTGGACGTAATTCACCTCGAGTCCGCGATCGCGCCAGAGACGGTCGAGCAGATCGAAGGCGATGTAGGTATTGGCGTGGCCGATGTGAGTCGCGTCGTACGGGGTGATGCCGCAGACGTACATACGTGCCGTTCCGGCATCGGGACCGATCAGCGTGAGCTGTCGGGTGGCGGTGTCGAAAGCCTGCAGCGGAGGTACGGCCGATGAATGCGGGAGCGTAGGCACCGGACGGGAGCTCCAAGCCTGCATGGCGTCACCCTATCCGGGCGTCGATTCCATGACCGTCAGAACGGCGGCCACGGGATCGAGGGCCACTCACCACGTGGGCGCGGCAGTCGCCGACGACTGAGCAGAAGGTCTGCACGGCGTACCAGGGCTGCGATCTCTTGATCACTGAGCAGCTCGCCGAGCTGGTCGGGTGCTTCGTCGCGGGCTTTCCGTACGGCGGCCAGCTCCCTCAGGTTCAGCTCCGAACCGGCCCAGCCCCACAACAATGTCCTCAGCTTGTGATCAGTGTGGAAGCTCACCCCATGATCAACTCCGAATACCCGACCAGCGCTGCCAAGAATGTGGCCACCCTTGCGATCAGCATTGTTGATCAAGACGTCGAATACGGCGAGCAGCCGTAGCTCAGCAACATCGGCGTGGATCACCGAGACCGGGCGATCGTCCGCATCGAGGCCTTCCACGGAAGCGAACCAGCCTTGCTTGGGGACGGCCGAGCTTGGAACGAGATCAACGAGCTTGTTGGTGGCCGCCTCGTCGACCTCTACCCAAACTTGAAGGGACCCTGGTCCGAACGGTCCATCCGCCAGCACGGTGACCGGGACGCAGTCGAAGCCGCCGATTCGTGACACTTCGTACGCGGCAACCTCCCGAAGGCCCAGAGTACGATGCGGGAAATCCCAGAGCGGCCGCTCCCCGTCCAGCGGCTTGTACACGCATTCGATGGTCTTGCCATCCGTCTCGAACTCGGCCAGGAAGGTTGCGTTCGATGCTTGCAGCAGGCGGCCGGTGATCTGAATGCTTGCCCGCCGCAGCTCTGCCGTCAATGCGGGGTGAGGCGGCAGGGCGTCACTATCCTCACTCAGGCGACCAAGATCATCAGCAGTCAAAGCGAATCAGTCGAACAACGGGCGACGGTAGCCGTTCGCCCGAGGGCAGATGTGCCCGTGCGGATCGATCGGCTGCAGGCAGAACGGACATGATGGCCGGCCGGCGGCCACCAGAGCCTGGGCACGGGCTACAAAATCCCGCGCGTACGAGGCGGTGATCTTGACCACAAAGACCTCATCGGCGTCGATCTCGTCGGGCTCTTCGGCGCTCGACGCCGCTGTTGCCCGGTTGCTCTCGTCATCGACATCGACATTGGAGAACAGTTCGATGACGATTCGGTCGATGCTCGGATCCCAGGCAATGGTCATCGTGCCCACCCGGAACTCCTCAGTAATCGGCGCATCCAAAGGGTCCGTGTCGCGCGCATTGGAGGATGCCGGCGGAACGGCGACCCCGCCTGCGCTGCGCCTCAGCACCTCGTCAAGCACGCGATCCAGATGTTCGGCCAGCACCGAGACCTGCTGCTTCTCGCATGCCACGCTGGTGATGCGGTTCCCTTCCCGCGCCTGCAGGAAAAAGGTCCGTTCCCCAGGCTGACCAACGGTTCCTGCCACGAACCGATCGGGCGCGTCATAGCGGTGCACCAGAATCGCCATGCGTAACAGGGTAAGTCAGTGAGGCAACGTGCTCCTAAAGCATTCCGAGAGGCGCCAGGCCTCGACGCCAGCGCTTACTATGCCGTGTCTGCAGCGCCCAGGCCCCCTCCCACAGGCGCGTCGTTCGACGACTCCGGCCGACGGGTGCGCGATCTTTTGCGCGGAGGCGACAAGAAGGTGGCCAGATCGGCCGTCGTCGAGTTGACCGTGATCACGTACGGGCGGGCCGCGGTGTAGCGGACGATCGAAATGGATGCCGGATCCACCACGATTCGCTGGAAGGTGTCCAGGTGCATGCCGAGCGCGTCGGCCAGGATCGCCTTGATCGGGTCGCCGTGCGATACCGCAGCCCACACGGCAGCAGTTCCGTGCTCAGCCTCCATGCGCGCGTCCCAGGCGCGCACTGCCGCGATCGCTCGGGTGGACATCTCCGCCATCGATTCCCCGCCTGGAAACCGTACGGCTGACGGTTGCTGCTGGATCGCGCCCCACAGTTTGTCCTTGCTGAGCTCACGCAGCGACCTGCCGGTCCATTCGCCGTAGCCGCATTCGACCAGGCCCTGATCCACGGCAAACGCACAGCCGTCGGACTGCGCGGCGATCAGCGCCTGGGCCGTTTGCCGGCAGCGGCGTAGCGGTGAGCTGACAATGGCCCGCAACTGCACGGGAGAGAGACGGGTGGCCAGCTCAGCCGCCTGCTCGACACCAGCCGAATCGAGCCCGATTCCGGACGCACGCCCGGCGAGGAGGCCGGCGGTGTTTGCCGAGGTTCGGCCATGGCGGATCAGCAGGACCGTTGTCATGCGCCGAGGTTACAGAGCCAACGAACGGTACCTGCCGCGCACATAACACAGCAGCTCGTCGGCTGGATTCGCCTGGATCTCGACCCGCTCCACCGCCGCTCGGAACAACAGCCCCCAACCCGCACGATCTGGATCCGGCCGCAGCCGGGCACCGATCCAACCGAGGGAGTTCATCAGCACTGGGCCCCATTCCGTGTCGTCCCAGTCGGCCAGCGCAAAAGGACCGCCAGGGGCGGGCGCTACTCCAGCGAATGCATCGGCCAGGGCGCGCTGGCCCCATCCCAACAGGTTGACGGTCACCGTCGCGGCCTGCGGCAAGATGTCGGCCAGGGCCGATTCTTCGTCCACCAGCCCAATCACCTCGCCGGGATCGCCGTCTGCAACCAGGAATGAAGAAAGGGTCCAGCCGGCCCTACTCCCACCGCCTGCGGCCGTCCAGATGCTGACCGGGGAGGTCATCCGACCCCGGAAACGGCGAAGCGGATTCCGGTCGTGCTCGCCGACCTCAAACGGGTGGCTGTGGTGGATGGTCACGTGAATAGTTCTACACGGCGCTATGACGGCCAACTGGTCTGATGTGGCGTGGATCACGGTCTACGCCGCCCAAGCGGCCAGGTTGCCATGTCGGAACCATCTACGGTGGACCGGTGCGCCCGGAAGCGGGGCGATAAGGCGAGGAGCGGTATCAATGGGGTGGCTGGAAGCACTGGTGCTCGGCATCGTGCAAGGCCTGACAGAGTTTCTCCCCATCTCCTCCAGCGCACATCAGTCCATCGTCGGGCAGTTCTTCGGCGGCCAAGATCCCGGTTCGGCGTTCACCGCGATCACCCAGCTCGGCACCGAGAGTGCCGTGATCATCTTTTTTCGCAAGGACATCTGGCTGATCATCAAGAGTTGGGTGCTGGCATTGATCGGCAGGCTACCGCGTAACGATCCAGAGGCCAGGTTGGGTTGGCTTGTGATCATCGGATCCATTCCGATCGTGGTGCTCGGGCTGGTGTTCCAGAATGCAATCGATCATGGGCTGCGAAACCTTTGGACCACCGCCGCGATGCTCGCCGGCTTCGGCATCATCATCGGCGTGATCGATCGGGTGGCCTTGAACGCCCGCCCGCTGGAGTCCCTGACATGGCGGCACGGTCTCTTTCTCGGGCTCGTACAGTCGCTTGCCTTGATTCCGGGCGTTTCGCGATCTGGTGCGACCATCGCCGGTGGGCTGGCACTCGGCTACCGACGGGTGGCGGCCGCCAAGTTCTCCTTCCTGCTTGCCATACCAGCCGTCGTTGGCTCCGGCTTGTTCAAGCTCGCCGACATCTCCTCCGACCCGGTGCCGCCGGCGTGGGGCCCAATTGTGCTGGCCACTGTGATCTCGTTTGCCATTGGCTACGCGGTGATCGCCTGGTTGCTGCGATATGTGAGCACGCATACGTTCCTGCCATTCGTGATCTATCGGTGTGCATTAGCCGCGCTTGTGGCCGTCTTGCTGATCACCGGGGTATTGAGCCC
This sequence comes from Actinomycetota bacterium, assembly GCA_046735615.1. Classification (GTDB taxonomy): domain Bacteria; phylum Actinomycetota; class Actinomycetes; order Propionibacteriales; family Propionibacteriaceae; genus Microlunatus. Next base: position 3,721 of record JBKPTR010000132.1, on the reverse strand, counting down.
TTTACCGCCTAGCTGAGCGCTGGGATGATCGACTAAGGTCCGACTCCCGAGCGCTCTAGCGCCTCCGCGGCCATGGTGAGGGCATTGAGCTTCTCGTCGATGGAACCGCCGTGTGGCACCAATGCGCAGGTCGTCACTCCGGATGCGGCGAGAATCTGGAACCGCTCGGCGATCCGATCGCGATCGCCGAGTAGCGAGGTTTGATCGATGAAGTCGAAAGGAACGGCCGCCATGGCGTCTCGATGCCGCTGGCTCAAGAACAGGTCCTGCACCATCGAAGCTGTTTCGCCGAAGCCCATCCGCACCGCAAGCGCGTTGTAGAAGTTCCGGTCACGGCTGCCCATCCCACCGATATAGAGAGCCGCATAGCCACGGACCTGATCGGCGCAGATGCGGGGATCGGCGCCCACCACCAGCGGGACACTGGGAACGACGTCGAACCCGTCGAGGTTCTTGCCGACCCGGGCTCGGCCGGACCGCACCCGCTCCAACTGCTCTGGTGCGAAGTGCGGGGCGTAGAAGATGGCCAGCCAGCCATCGGCCAGCTCCCCGGCAAGTTCGAGGTTCTTCGGACCGACCGCCGCAAGGTAGATCGGAATGTGCTCGCTGATCGGTGTGATCGTCAGCTTGAGCGGCTTGCCGGCACCATCAGGCAGAGGTAGCTGATAGTGCTCGCCTTGGAACGTCACCGTCCCCCGCGAAAGAGCTTTACTGACGACAGTGATGTACTCCCGAGTTCTAGCCAACGGCCTGTCGAACCGTACGCCATGCCAGCCCTCGGAAACCTGGGGGCCGGACACGCCGAGGCCCAAGCGAAAGCGACCTCCGGTGAGCACATCCAGGCTGGCTGCTGTCATCGCCGTCGCCGCTGGGGTTCGGGCCGGGATTTGCATCACCGCGGAGCCAACATCGATCGTCGATGTCTGAGCGGCGATCCATGCAAGAACGGTGGGGCTGTCTGAGCCGTATGCCTCCGACGCCCAGACCACAGCGAAACCGAGAGCCTCGGCGTGCTGTGTCAGCCGAAGCTGCCCACGCGGATCATCGGATCCGACCAGATAGCCGAGGTTGAGCCCAAGGCGCATGCCAGACACAGTAGTGCCGGCAGGCCGTTAGGGTCTCCCTCATGGAAACTCGGCAGGTCGGGTGCAGCGGGCTGCGCGTCTCCCGGCTTGGGCTCGGCACCATGACCTGGGGCCGCGACACACCCGCCGAGGACGCCCATGCCCTGCTGGAGATGTTCTGCGACGCCGGCGGCACCTTGATCGACACCGCCGCCGCGTATGGGGCGGGTGACGCCGAGCGCATTGTCGGCAAACTGATTCGCGAGCTTGGGAACCGGGATGAGCTCGTCATCGCGACGAAGGCCGGATTCGTGATCAGAGACGGCAAGCGCATCGTCGATACGTCGCGGCGCGCCTTGCTTCGTGATCTTGATGGATCACTGCGGAGGCTGCAGAGCGACTACATCGATCTCTGGCAGATCCACGCCTGGGGGGAGGCTCCCGTCGAGGAATCGCTCGATGCCATCGATTACGCGGTCTCGACCGGCAGGGTGCGCTACGCGGGAGTGTCGAACTTCGTGGGCTGGCAAACGGCGCAGGCCGCCACCTGGCAACGGGCGTTTCCAGGCCGCACGCAGATCACGAGTGCTCAGGTGGAGTACTCGCTGTTGGCACGCCGAGCCGAGGTCGAGGTGCTCCCAGCCGTGCGGGCCTTTGGCATGGGCTTCCTCCCGTGGTCACCACTTGGGCGAGGCGTCCTGACCGGGCAATACCGGAATGGCACGCCACGCGGATCGCGGGCGGCCACTGACCACTTCGCATGGTTCGTCGAGCCTTATCTCGAACCGCGCAGTCGTGGCGTGGTAGAGGCAGTGGTCCGAGCGGCGGAGGGCCTCGATCTCATGCCACTCCAGGTGGCTTTGCTTTGGGTGCGCGACGCTCCAGGGGTCACCGCTCCCCTGCTCGGCGCGCGGACTGCTGGCCAGCTGGTTCCGGCCCTTGCTGTCGAAGATCAGGCGTTGCCAGCCGAAATTGCCTCGGCTCTCGACGATGTCTCCGGAGGACCAAACGCTGCTCGGGCGAATTAGGTACGCGCTGGCATTCGAATGATCTTGCGCCGGATCCAGGCATCTCTGCTGCCATCGCGGTAGCGCCGCAGCCGGGCGAGTTCCCAGCCGCCGTACTCGGCGTGGTCGGTGAGCAACTGACGAACGGCGGTACGCGAGAGGTGGCGGCCCAGCCGGACCCGCTCCACCTCGTATTCGACACGACGCACCGTCATCGGCGGCCAATATAGTGCGCGATACCCGACGCTCACGCCTTGTCAAGGAATCTGTCCAGGACGCGGGCGCCGAATTCCAGCGACTCGGTTGGTACCCGCTCGTCGACGCCATGGAACATACCGACGAAATCCAGGTCAGGCGGGAGACGCAACGGTGCAAAACCGAAGCACCGAATGCCAAGGTGATGCCACGCCTTCCCGTCGGTCCCCCCACTGAAGATGTAGGGCACAGCACGGGCACCAGAATCCTCGGCTTGGAGGCTGGCCTGCATAGCTTCGACCAAGGCGCCCGCGAACTCGGTCTCGACTGACGGATTGTGAGCGACGACCTCGTACCGCACCCTGTCACCTATCAGATCGGCGATGGTGTCATAGAACTCATCGTGGCTGCCCGGCAGGAACCTGCCGTCGATGCCGGCCGTGGCCCGGCCGGGGATCACATTGTGCTTGTATCCCGCCGACAGCATCGTGGGGTTGGCCGTGTTCGACATCGTCGCCCCCACCATCCGCGCGATGGTTCCGAGACGGGCCAGCGTCTCCTCGACCCGGTCCGGATCGAGATCGACTTCGAATGCCTCGGCGACCGCCTCCAGAAAAGCCCGTTGTGGGCCAGTGATCTTGCGTGGCCAATGGTAAGTACCGATCTTGGTGACTGCTGCGCTGAGCAAAGTGATCGCGTTTTGATCGTTATGCAACGAGCCATGCCCGGCCCGACCGTCAGCAATCAGGTCTAGCCAGACCATTCCTTTCTCGGCTGTCTGAATCAGATAGAGACGAAGATCATCATGAACAGTCAGGGAGAACCCACCAACCTCGCCGATCGCCTCTTGGCAGCCCTCCAAGAGCTCACGATGTTTTTGGACCAGCCACGTAGCGCCCAATCCGCTGCCGGCCTCCTCGTCTGCGGTGAAGATCAACCGGAGCGGCCGCCGGGGCGGCGCGCCGGCACGAGCTCGAGCACGCACCACGCTGAGAACCATGGCGTCGAAGTCCTTCATGTCCACAGCGCCTCGACCCCAGATGCAGCCGTCGACCACCTCGCCGGAGAACGGCGGTACCGACCAGTCGTCCGCGTTAGCAGGCACCACGTCGAGGTGGCCATGTACCAGCAGCGGCGACAACGATGTGTCGACTCCCTCGGGTTCCCAGTTCGCCACTACAGACGTGCGATTGGGCTCGGGTTCCAAAAGTTCGCTTGCGATGCCGACATCGTCGAGCAGCTCGGCCACGCGTTCGGCGGCCCTCCGCTCGCCCGGACCCGGTTCCGACCCGAAGTTTGTGGTATCGATCCTGATCAGCTGTTGGCACAGCTCGACAACCTCAGCCTCTGGTCGATAGTCCGTGCTCACCAGTTCATCTTGGCCGATGCACTCGGCTGCCTGCGTCCGGCCCGTTAGAACCCTTCGGCGAGACCACGCAAGTTGCTATAGTTCGT
>JBKPTR010000131.1:0-22284 GCA_046735615.1 Actinomycetota bacterium | reverse complement strand
CACGGTCTCTGAGTCAGTGAGAGCGGCCTCCAGCCGGACTATGTAGATATCGGAGCGCTGGTCAGAGGCCATGGCAGCCGCCGCGTCCAGCACGTCTGGGCGCAGGTGGTATGAGGCTAGGCGCTCGCGGACGCGGGGTGGTCGCAACCACGGGGGGATCAATGACATCGTGCGCACTCATCATCGGATGATCATCGATGATGGCACTCGAGCTTCTTGACACCAAGTGGGCAGGGGTAATTCAGCCCGACCCGGCTCGCCCAAGCCGACGTCTCGTGCCCGGAGAATGGCTCCTGACCGGTCCGAGACGCGCAGCTTGGTGATGATGTTGGATGCGTGGTTATGCACCGTCTTGGGGCTGACCCCAAGCGCCTCGCGACCCCAGCGTTGTCCCGCCCCGCGTCTTCTTCGCGGCCTACACCCCCAATGGGGGCCTACACACACGGGGTCTCAGTAGGAGACATCCTGTGTGCAGGCCCCTCAACCAAGATCACAAAGACCAGCCCGCTCGTCCACGAGGTCTGTGTCCACGCGGAGCCCCGCCGGCAATCCTAATTCGTAACGAGCAGGTGGTATGTGACCTCTGTCGTGAACTCACCTGGTGGGTAAGAACCGCCGAAGGTCAGTGAGTGCTCGCCGGGAGTCAGTGTGATCAGCGCCCAATATCCATCCGCCGCGAATTGACTATCGTTGGCCTTCGGAATCCCAAAAACGTTGCCTTTGACCGAGGTGAAAGTTCGATTCTGCCTGGACCCGTGGGCCCTGGAGGTTACCGACCGCTTGACCGTCGACCCGAAGCTTGAGATGGCTGAAGTCGTCGGCGAAGCCCTTCGCGCATGCGCTCAGTTCTGCAAATGTAGTGCCGTTGCTTTCCGCTGTGGAACACTCAACATTGATCAGCGGGACCAAGAAGATAGTCTTATCCGTGGTGCAGCTTCGAGTAGCGGAACCTCCAGTTGTTCCGGCCAGAAACAGAATTTCTCCGGTCCCGATGTCGCACCGGTCCAATGAATTTGAACCGCGAATTGCTACAAACTGCTGCCACCAGCTTGCGGTGAGTGCGGCATTTGGCTTGTCCACTTGAGCGGTAGCCGCGTTAGCCGCTGGAGGCGTGAGTAGGACAAGCATGAACCCGATGGCGGTAACCGAACTCGCCAATAGCCGCCAGATCCGGGGTCGAGCGTTTCGCCACGACATTTTAATAACTCCTTGCTAGAAATGCGTCATCAAATGGTCCCGGGATGGCACCGGACATTAGCGGCTCGTCTCCTCGCCGCAGCCCAGCGCGCCGAGGGAGACGCGTGAAAATACTCTTACGCCGTGGTTTTTGATGTGACAAAACGTCAACCGGCAAGGGCATGAGTGGGGGCTTTCTCATGGCCATGGACACCATGACAAGCCTACGGCTCGCGCAGTGAGCATCCGAGCCCAGATAGACTCGCCGCTGGCAGAGGAGACGCTCACGGTGGCGAAATTCCAGATATACGAGGACAATCAAGGCGAGTTCCGATGGCTTTTGAGGTCGGGCAACGGACAATCGATCGCTTCCAGCGGTGAGGGTTACAAAACCAAGGCTGAGGCCCAGGGTGCAATTGCGGTAGTGAAGCGCGATGCACCGGCAGCGGAGGTCGACGACCAGACTGCGACCACCTTCTAACTTGTCTCGGAGCCCTCACCTGGGTGCTCAGTTGTTCACGCTGGTGCAGACCCATGGCCGAGCACCTGAGACATCAATCCATGCTCGCCACGCCCGAACCGGGCAGGTCGGGCAGCAATCCGTACGGAAGACCTCGAATCTTTCGGGCCTCTTCGTCGGTTTGGTCGCCGGATTCTGAGTACCCGCCCGTCGGCGTCCGCCTTCGCCGACGTCACGGGCCACCAGTTCGCTGTGTGGCAATGCGCCGGCGAAGCCGATCAGTATCAGCTCTCTGTCTCGCACGTCGATGGGCCCGTTGCCAAGCGGAGCAACGATCATCTTGATCACCCTTGTGCGGGCAGCTCGGACCTTGCGAGGTGGGACGCCTTTGCGACCTCAAATGCAGGGCTTAGAGCGTGATCGAGCACCAGGCTGGAAATGGAGAAGATCGCTCTTATAAGGGTGCCGCGGCGACGCCGCTGGAGAATCATGCGCAAGCGCTCGTGCGTGAACGTCGAGTTCAGTGAGCTCGAGCCGCGGCGTCTGAGGCTGCGCTTTTCGAGTTCGCTTCCACTGAGCAGGAAAGCGACCTCATGGTGAAGTTCCTGGACGCAGTAATTGGCGAGCTACAGCTGACCGCCGACCAGCGTGCTGCTTTGCCGGACATCGCCTACCGGCAACTCTCGCTTGTCCGCGGTGATGCTGAGGCATTGTGAGCGCGATTGTTCACGTCATCGGCCCAGAAACTCGTTGTCGATGAGCTCGCGCGACAACGCTGCTCATGGTGCGGGGCCTTGGTAGAAGAACGCGACTTCACTCACATGGCGGTGGCGATTCAACCCGGCGAGAGTCCGAAGCAGGCAGCAGAGGCAACGCGACAGATGCGTAGGGAACCAGGTGCCCATGTTGCGGTGGACGGCAACGTGCGCTACGTCGTGCCACAGGAGGAGGCCGCATCCCAGACGGGTCGTGCAGGCTCTTCGATCCGTTTGCCACGTCGTGACCCAGCTGCAATCGCCGCTCGAGCTCGCTGTCGAGAAGCTGTTCCCGAAACCTGACCCATACCTGTGTGATCCGGTGGGGTGGGTGCGCGACGAGATGGGCGAGGTGCTCTGGTCCAAGCAGGCCGAGATGGTTCAGTCAGTCCTGCATCACCGCAACATCGCAGTCAAGGCGCCTCACTCGGAAGGAAAGGCCCGAGGACTCTCACATCTGGCTCTGTGGTGGCTCTCGATGCATCCGATCGGCCAGGCACTCGTAGTGATCACCTCGGACAACGACGACAACATCAAGGGCGGCATCTTCCAAGAGCTGATCGCTGCGCACGAAGCCGCCGAGCTCGCCGGAAGCCATTTCCTGGACGGATCACCCTCGACTCAAAGTGGCACGCGGGCCCGAACACCCAGACCCTTATCGCCTTTGGCCGCAAGCCGTCGGACCGCAACCCGACCGGTCTGCAAGGCTTTCACCGCAAGTACCTCCTCTGCATCGTCGATGAGTGTTGTGGCGTGCCGGCTGAACTGTGGGAGGCGGCAGAATCGCTGGCATCCAACGCTGCTGGTGCCGTGGTCGCGGCCGGAAACCCGACAGACCCCTCGTCGCACTTCGCAGAGGTATGCAAACCCGGATCGGGCTGACACGTGCAGCAGATCAGCGCGTACGACACCCCGGCGTACACGAGCGAGCAGGTGCCTCTTGATGTCTTTGAGAACCTTGTCGATCCCGAATGGGTCAAGACGAGGAAGCAGGTTTGGGGAACGAAGGACCCTCGCTACATCGCGGGCGAGATCGACATCGACCCGCTGGACGCCGAGCCGCCAAGCTCGTGGCGATCAAATGGAAGATGACATCTAAAGGCTAGATCGCGGTGGAAGCAAAGACGAGATGCGCAAGCGGGGCGTTCCGTCACCCGACAGGGCCGACGCGCTAGCGTATGCGTTCGCTGGCGTCGAAGGTGCCCCGGTTGACGTCGAGAGCCACGCCGGCGACAGCATCACCGGGGATTTGATGACTAAGGCCTGGTGATTCGCCTCACATTGGCCGTCGTCGGTACCTGTCGGCAGACATCGGGACCCATAAATCCTACGGTCCTTTGCGTGAAGACGTTATGGGACTGCCCCAATACTGGTTGCCCGCCAACCAAGAACGCTCCAAAGGAACTGAGCGTGGAACAGGTGGTCTCAGATCAGCCGGCACGTCGTAGTCAACCAGCCATTATGCGAGTAGAAGACATTGTCGATTTCCTCAAGCTTCCATCGGTGCAGACGGTTGACAGTTGGATCAAGAAGGGAGTTGGGCCGCCGTACTACTGGGCTGGGCACCAGATCCGCTATCAACGCAGGGAGGTGTTGAAGTGGTTCGTGGAGCACACCGGGCCATATGCACGTTGTGGCAGTGAATGTGGCCGGGCGTTCCCTCTGCGGGACTTCAAGAAAGTGACGGACCAGCAGCAGGGCCCTTACACGTAGTACGAAGAGTGTCGTTCATCTTCTCAGCGATGCTCGAGTACCTGCACACTGGACAGATTCACAACGTCCGCAGTGGAGGTGAACCATGGCCAAGTTCACGCTATTTGAGCCCCCGTCGCCGGGCGACGAGATACCTGACCCGGCCACTAATTCCCCGAGAAAGCCGGGCGACGATTTGCTCATCATTGACCGGGTGCTGGTCGACCGTAAGGGAAGGCAGCGCGGCACGATGACGGTGCGTGGCACGATCCTCCGAACTTTCACGGTCAACGACGCTTTGTGGGCACTCCAGGGCCACTACAAATTGCAGAAGGGCGTGATCAATACTCAGAGCGGTTCCGGTTTAGCGAGCTTGCCACCGGGGTGACCTTCGCCATTGTCGGGGGACCCGCAAGTTCAAGAAAGTCTGGAGCGACCGCGGACAGACCACCTGGGCGATCGAAATCGCGGCGACACCATGCCACCCAGGTCCGCCGTTCAGCCGCACGCTCGCCGGGCTTGTCGATGTCACATTTCCGTCCCGCCGTTCGTCATGACTGTGACGGCCTGGCCCGGTGCGAGGGCTGGCACAGCCCGAGAGCGACCGTTCGCCAGTAGCCCAGGTCGGGATCGAGCGTTGCGTAACAACGATTGGAGGACGACGTGACTGCTTCGGCGCGGTCGCAGCAGGGCCGGCGACTGCTTCAGTTCGGGGTCGTGCTCCTGCTGTTCTCGGCACTCGACGGATTCGCCATTCCGTTCTTCGCCTCACCACGCATCGGACTGTCGGTACACACGCTGAGCGGGCTGCAAGCCGTCATCTTCCTCGGGTTCGGACTCTTGTGGCCGAAGCTCAACCTCGGACCCCGGGCGCTCAGGGTCGCGTTCTGGTGCGCGGTATATTCCGCGCTGGCGATAGTCGCCGCCTACGTCATCGCGGCGATCTGGGGTGTGGGCAACGAGACGATCAAGTTGATGGGAGAACTTCCACACGGGCTCTCCCATGGCAGCGCGTTCCAAGAGGGCTTGATCAAGCTCGTGGCCTACACGTCGGCGCCGACGGGCCTGCTCGCCTTCACGCTGATTCTCTGGGGGCTCCGCACCGTAGACCCACAGCGCGACCACACGGAACGCGACCATGTGGAACGGAGCGGCCGCACAGGGTGACAACTGTGCTTTGCGGACGATGACCAAGCAGGGCATACGCGAGGCACTGGCGCTTACCGGCATCGACCCCGATGCGGCGGTCTCGGTCGTACGGCTGGCCGTGGCGCCGGCCGCGCTCAACATCGGCGACACCGCGGAACTGGAGATCGCCCTGCGCCCCGAAGGGAACCGGCAGGTGCCCGCGGCGCTCGGCTACGTGATCGAGTTTGCCCGGTCGACCGGACGGCCATCTCGCAAGTTTGTTCACGCTGGGTCTGAGGCAGGCCCCAATGTCCTCCCGCAGGCCACGGCCCGCTCCCCGTAGAAGGCCCGGGGACTCGCGCCCGACCAGGGCAGCTTCTCCATTCAAGGTCATCCGCAAGGCCATTCGCCGCCAGGCGACCCCCGCGGACGCCGACCCCAGCTCGGACCACAGCGTCGCGCCTCGCCTCATACACGCCCACTGCCAACCACGGGCACAGCACCTTCTACCTGACTGAGCCTCAGGGCTTGCTTGAGCCGTGTGCGGTTGGCGCCGCACGGGCGCATCCGTCACATTCGGCAAGGTCGGATCAACAGAATCCGGCCGGCAGTGCAGGGATCTGCCGAGATGAGTACGCGTCCACAGGCACTGAAGGAGCGCTTGCCGATGTACCGCCAACGGCGGTCAAGATGTACGCCGGTTCGGCAGGCGCCGCATGCGGACCGACGGCGCCATCTGAGACCCTCCGCTGCGGCTCGAAGCGTCTCGCGGATGCTCGTCCCAGCTATCGCTCGGTCGGGTGGTTGGAACGCGGACGGCACCCTGTCCCGACCGCCATGGCCGCGACAAGCTCCCGCGCCTACCTACTGCTGCGATACCGCGCCTGCACCCAAGGGCCCTTGCCGCTGCACCGGCTGCGCTAGGAAGGACGCTTTCAACCTCCACAAAGCTTCCTCTACGTCGCATCATCCGACCCGGCCCCACTGCGCGAGCTCATCTCGGCTACAACCAGTGCGTAAGCGCCGTCCGGATGTCGCTGGGCCGGTCAGGACGGCTGGACGCCCACGCGGCGTACCCGTCCGGGCGGATCAGCATCACCTCCGGCCAGCCTGGCGCCGCGGCGTGCGGTGCCCGTATCGTCATTGCGCGGTCGGCCCAGCCATTGGCCGCCTCGTCGGCGAACCGGCCCGTGCTCGTACGGTCCAGCACCGTGAACCGGCCGTGCCGCAGCCCTTCGTATAGGCGGCGGTCGCCGAGGGAGAGGTCGGGCACCCGCTTGCCGACCCAGGGGTGTTCGGCTCTCCGGCCCGGCGGTGGATAGGCGATGGACAGGCCCGAGACGCGCCGGCGCACTGCTCGCCGGACCGGCGGCAGCGACAGCGCGAGCCGCGCCAGGGTGGGGCGCAGAGCCCGTACCGGGGCCGGTGCGAGTGTGACGCGCTGGAGGAGGTCGGTGATGCGCAGCGCCGCCCGCCCCACCGGGTGCCGCTCCGCTTCGTACGAGTCCAGCAGCCACGACGGTGCCCAGCCGTGCATCGCGGCGCCCAACTTCCAGCCCAGGTTCATCGCGTCTTGAATGCCGGTGTTCATGCCCAGCGCGCCAAGGGGCGAATGAACGTGGGCCGCGTCACCGGCAAGGAAGACGCGGCCCACGCGGTAGCGATCGGCCTGCCGGCGTTCGCTGAGGAACCGGGTGGACCAGCGCAGCTCGCGCAGCCCGAGGTCGGTGCCCGCGATGCGACGCAGCGACTGCCGGATCTCCGCGATGCCGAGTGGCTCGTCGAGCGGCACGTTCTCCCGCTCGCGGTCCCATATCACGGCGCGGTACCAGCCGTCGCCGAACGGCGGGAGCAGCACGATGCCGGTCCTGTCCAGGTACGCGCCGACAGCCGTCGGCAGGTCCTCGGACAAGCGGAGGTCCGCGAGCATGATGTGCATGTCATAGGACGAACCGACGAATCCCACCCCGAGGCAGGCTGCGTACGGCGCTGTGGGCGCCGTCGCACCCGACGACGAAGTCAGCCCGCTCGGTCCGCCCGCCCCCGGACCCGTCCACGACCACGTCAACCCCGGTGTCGTCCTGGCGGAGCCCGACGACCTCGGCTCCCTGGACGATCTCGGCACCGAGCCAAGCGGCGCGCTCGGCCAACAGGGCCTCGGTTCGAGCCTGGGGGACGATGAGGACGTACGGGAAGCGGCTGTCGGGATGCCGCAGGCTTAACCGCAGCGGTCGCCGGCCCATCTGCGGCCGTACTTCGGGCACCTGGACGCCCTGGGGGATGAGCCTGTCGGCCAGGCTGGAGGCCGCGCGGGACTTCGGCGGCGCGATACGCATGTCGAGCATTTCCAGCGTGCGGGCGTGCACCCCGAACGCCCGCGTGAGGTTCGATTCCGTGTCGCGCCGCTCCAGGACCCGGCAGCGCACCCCGCCTTGGGCAAGTTCTCCGGCGAGCGCCAGCCCAGTCGGACCCGCGCCCACCACGACGACGGATGGCATTGATGATCACCCCTTATTGGTGAATACCGTGGCGATGAAATAGTCGAGGCGCTCACGCAACAGGCGACGCCCGTCGGGGCGGGTTGCCGGCGAAGCATCCGCCTGCAGATACAGCAGCCATGCAAAGGCGCTGCCGCCGAACAGTTGCCAGGCGAGTTGGTCCGGGTGCCCCGGCCGGCCGGAATGCGGCCCTTCCGGATCCATCTGGCGAACAGCCGGGACAGTCCCCGCCGTACCTGCTCCGTCGCCGCGATGTCGAACGTGTCCAGCCACAGTGGAGTTCCGGTCGGCACCCGGCCGTCACGGGCGAGGACGAGGACGCGGTGGCCGTGCAGCCAGGGGTGGGTCTCGCGGCCCCGGTTGACCACGGTGAGCCGGACCAGATCCCCCTCGCCGACGACGTGGTCGGGGACCGCCGGGTACGCCCCGCCGTTGATCGTGTGGGTATACCGTAGACGGCCGCTCATGATCGCCAGGCTGCGGTCGAGCACGAGGGTGAAGCGGCGGGTCAGTTCGGCGTCATGTAGTAGGTCACGTGCTCTGCCTCGATCTTGGCCTTGTCGTCGAGTCGGTAGAGCCGGGCGACAGACAACGTCCACTGTCCCTTCCATGCGTCCGCCCCGAAGTCCGCCTCGTTGCCTGATCCGAAGTCGACCGAGTAGGTCAGCATGAGCATCGCGTTGCGTTCGTCCCCGGTGCTGGCGGCGATGCGCAGACTGCCGGGTACGGCGAACCGCGCCGAGGACGCAAGGCCTTTCATGTAGTCGTCCACGCCGTTGAGTTCGAGGGTCTGCGGGAGGGGCTGCGTCGCGGTGATCGTCAACCTGACGTCGGGCCTCAGGCCGGCGCGTGCGGTGTGGAAGTCGTGGTTGGTCCACGCTTCCAGGTGTGCGCGGGCGATCTTGACTGCCGGTGCGTCGTGCTGGGTGTCCATGCGGGTCCTCCTTGTCTGTGGTCCTCCTAGGACACGCGGGAGTGCACTGGTGTGACACGCCCCTGGTCTGTCACATCGGCTGGGTTTGGTTCGTCACTATGATGACGGACCGCGAGCAAGGAATGTGACCGATGGAGGAGCGCGACTGGCTGGCCGAGCGGTTCCAGGCCCAAGCCCCCCGCCTGCGGGCGGTGGCCTACCGGCTGCTCGGCTCGGCCAGCGAGGCAGATGACGCCGTCCAGGAGGCCTGGCTGCACCTCAGCCGCGCCGACCCCAGCGCCATCGACAACCTGGGCGGCTGGTTGACCACGGTGGTGGCGCGGGTGTGCCTGGACCTGCTGCGCGCGCGCCGCTCGCGGCGGGAGGATCCGGTGGGCGTGCACCTGCCCGACCCGATCCTCAGCCACCAGGACGCCCTGGGCCCCGAGGAGCAGGCGCTGCTGGCCGAGGGGGTCGGGCTCGCGCTGCTGGTGGTGCTGGACACCCTGGCGCCGGCCGAGCGGCTGGCGTTCGTGCTCCACGACATGTTCGCCATACCGTTCCAGGAGATCGCCCCGATCGTGGGGCGCTCCCCGGTCGCGGCGCGGCAGCTGGCCAGCCGGGCCCGCCGGCGGGTGCAGGGCGCGGCGGCGGTGCCCGACGCCGACCTGGCCCGCCAGCGGGCGGTGGTGGACGCCTTCTTCGCGGCCGCGCGCGGCGGTGACTTCGCCGCGCTGGTGGCGCGGTTGGACCCGGACGTGGTGGTCCGCGCCGATGCCGGTGCAGTGCCGCTGGGCGCCCGCAGGGTGGTCCGCGCCGATGCCGGTGCAGTGCCGCTGGGCGCCCGCAGGGTGGTCCGCGGCGCCGCGGCGGTGTCCGAGCAGGTACTGGCCGCTGGTGGCTTCGGGCGGTTTGGCCAGTCGGCGCGGCAGGTGCTGGTGAACGGGGCGGCGGGCGTGGTACTGGTGGCGAGGGGACGGCCGGTTGCGGTGGTGGGCTTCACCGTCAGGGGCGGGAGGATCGTCGCCATCGACATCCTGGCCGACCCGGCGCGGCTGCGCCGGCTCGACCTGGCAGCCCTGAACAACTAACGCGCGAGAGCACCGAGCTGCACGAGGAACTCGAGGCGCTCGAGATTGTGCACTGGCCCTGCAGCGGCTCGGCAGCCGACGGCAATCGAGCGGCCGATCCCCTCGACGAGCCTGTGCGCACCTTCGCTGAAGACCAGCAGCCTGACGAGTCGCCGCTTCCGGTGCCGGGTGCTGGCAGATGTCACAGCCGGGTCGGCCGTCTCGACGTCCGGCCCGGGTCCGCGGGCGGCTGCGGTGATCGCGGCCGGGCCCTCTTCTCGGCGAGCCGGGAGGTGTAGCGATGTATCGCGACCGAGGTCGACCAGATGACGGATGCACGCGCCTACATCATGGGGCGGAACATGTTTGGCCCAGTCCGCGGCGAGTGGGATCGGCAGTGGAACGGCTGGTGGGGTGACGATCCGCCGTTCCACGGCCCGGTCTTCGTGCTCACCCACCACCCGCGCAAGCCGCAGCCGATGGAGGGCGGCACCACGTACCACTTCGTCACCGACGGAGTCGAGTCGGCACTGGCCCAGGCGCGTGAGGCGGCCGGAGACGGCGACGTCTCGATCCATGGCGGCGCGAGCACCATCAACCAGTATCTCGCCGCCGGCCTGATCGACGAACTGCGGCTGCACATCGTGCCGCTCACGCTCGGCGCCGGCACCCGGCTATTCGACGGTGTCCCGCCCCTGAATCTTGAGCAGGTGGATTCGCGGGCAGCGAGCTCGATCACGCACGTGATCTATCGCGTGCTGTCCTGAGCCGAACGGTCTGGATGTCTGGCGTCAAGAAAAGTGGCGCAGTTCGACCGTTGAGAATGATTCAGTTGTGAGGCTGGTTAGCTGCCCACGCCGGGCGCCGGCGCAGGGTTCCGCACGTTGGGCGTCCGTACGTGGGGACTAACGAGCGTCGGGCATCGGCACGATGACCGCGTTTGGGGGGTGGCAGCTCCGGTGTCGTACGGATACCGGGCAGGGGTCTGGAAAGTCGCGGCGTCGATAAGGCATGAACTCCGGACTGCATCCCTTCGATGTCTGAGTGGGCCGACGCTGCCTCGCGCGATGCGTGGAAGACCAGCCCTGGGTTCCAAGAGGTTTCGCGGCGTCGAAGGCGTTCTGCCCTCATCCGCGCGTGAGCGGGGCCGGGACACGCCCGCCACCCCTTCCCTCGGCTGATATCCGGCAGGGTCGGATGCCGACCTGTGTGCGGGCGCTTGCGGAGTGCCGACTCGTCGTCGGGGCGTAAAACCTCACGCCCGTCCCCTCAGGACGCGTGTCGACTGATTTCCAGCCTCGACCGGCGTAAGGTCCACGCCAGCCTCATGTCACCTGCTGACGGCCGGCTCAGGTGCGCGGCTCATGTCGCGACCCGCCGCGTAAGTGGATGATCAGCGCGGCCACGGCTAGCAGCACGAGACCGCCGAGCCCCCACTGATCGAAGGAGTGGCCGCCCAAATGCCGGTCGAGCGCGTGATTGATCGAGTGAATTGTCCCGGCGACGATGAAGGCGACGAGCGCGACGCCGATGCTGTCCGACCAGAGGAGCCACGCGCGTGGCAACTTCCAAGAAGACGGCCGTAGTCCTTGCCTCAGGGATGCTCGCCTGGCGCGGGTATTGGCATTGGAGTGACCAATCTGGCATCCGCGGATACCACACCAACACCGACTCCGACCAGCACCGCCAGCGGGAGCCCGGCACCGGGGGACTGATCGAGGCTGGGTGGGTCATCTTGGCCGCGACTCAGGAGCCGGCGGCCTGGCCCGGGAGCTGGCGAACAAGCTGGGCGTCGAGGAGGCGACCGTGGAGGAGGCGTTGCGGGCCATCAAGCAGGAGACCGAGGCCGTTGTCAAGCACGATTTCACGACCAAGCCCGATCCCTCGACCCAGCCCAATGTGGCTGGGCGTGAGGCGTCACTTGCGAAGGCACTCTCCAGCAAGCTCGGCATCGACGAGGCAAAGATTAAGGCCGCGCTCGAGGAAATCAGCGCGACTCACGAGGCGGCATGGCTGCGCTGAAGGCGGGGCTCGATGCGGCCGTTCAGGCTGGCACCCTGACCCAGGCTGAGGCGGATGCTGTGCAGGAGGCTGTCGACCACGGCTGATCAACTTCGAGCACCGGTGAGTCCGGCGGCTGACGGCCACCGCGGAGGATCTTGGCGAGGCACTTCACCTTCGAATAGGCTGCCGGTCTTCAGCAGGTGGTGGCTTGCGGGCGTAGTCACCGAGGCCGTGCGCGAGGAGTGCCAGTGCGGCTTCGCCGTGGGAGCGGACGCCACGGGCGAGCTTGGGAAGGCTGTCCTGGTCGGCGAAGATGCGCTGGCGGAGGTAGGCGAGTAGGGCACGGTGGACGCCCATTAGGGCGCTGGCGGCGATCCACGGCCGGGGGTCGGCGGGGTCGGCGCCGACCTCCTCAGCGATCACGCCGGCCAGTGCGTCGGTGTAGCGAGCCAGGATCTGTGCTTCACGAGCGAGCAAGGCGGGACTGCTGGCGATCAGCCGTGAGACGCTGCCGAGCTCTGCGGCGGCACCCGCGTCAGCAGCGGCCAGCAGGCCGCGCGGTTCTAGGATGAAGCGGCCGAAGGCGGCGAGGACGGGCTCGCCAACAGGGCGTTCGCGGATCGCCTGCAGCAGGGCATCCTCGAAGGTCTGCATGCGGCCGTAGACGAGGTCTTCCTTACTCGGGAAGTAGTTGAAGACGGTCGCCTCGGAGACATCGGCAGCCTTAGCGATCTCGGCAACGCTGACTCGCTCGAAGCCCCGCTCCGCGAACAGCCGCCGAGCGGTCCGCTCCAATAGATCTCGCGTTTGCCGCTTCTTCCGCTCCCGCAGTCCGTGTCCGACGCTCATCCCTCGCATCCTAGCCCATCTTAGTGTTGCCATAAACTTAGTGGTACTCTAATATTAGAGTTGGCTTAAGCAAAGGAGTGCCTGATGTGTTGAGCCAATGCGGTCAGCGTTTGGCTCTTCATGATTCGCGCGGCACTGCGGGAAGTAAGGAGGAACGGCATGAACTGCGATACATCGCTACACCTCTCGGCTCGCCGAGAAAGCGCAACGTTCGGATTGAAGCTGTTGACGATGGCGAACGCGGCGCTGTACTTCGTGGCGGCTCTGCTGCATCTAAGCGTGCCGATTCCGCTCGGCTTCGTGACATTGAGCGTCCCCGAGCCGATCCCGCCGGCGACAGTGGTGGAGACGCTCATCGGAGCGGCTCTGGCCGCGGCCGCGGTGGCACAGTTCACTCACGCCCGCCGCGAACAGCGACTGAGCTGGGGAGCCTACGTGTTCGCGCTGATCGGCACGGTCTTCGGCTTGACCGTTGCCTTGCTTCGGGGTTTGCAGGGCTTACACATCTGGATTCACATTGCGATGCTTGCCGGCCTGGCAGGCGGGTTGGTCCTTCTGTCCCGCGCAACCGGCCACCGTAGCTGACCAGGTAACCCTGGATGATCAAACGGCTCTGTGTCGTCGCACCCTTGACCTTCAGTTCCCCTCGAAATGCACATATACCCGATCACCGCTGATGCGCTCGGCCACTCGACCCGTGCACCACCTTGGCCGGAGATTGAATGTCATTGATCGCCCAAGTAAAGCTCGCGATCGGGCGTTCAGCGGTCACGAGCTTGACTGGCATCGGCGGAGAGGTCGAAAACTAGGTTCTCGCTCGGCGCGCTCGCGTACGAGGCAGCAATAACGCTGCTCACACTGCGAATGATCGCATTACTCGGATCGCGAACTGTGTCCGCATCTGCCTCCCCGATCGCAGTTCGACCAACACCTGCAACAACGGGCTGAGAAACTCCGCCGCGCCCGCGAACGGCTCGGCCAGCTTCGCACCGGCGACCGGCTCTTCGTATCCGCCGAGGTCGCCAACTACCTCGACCGGCTGCACGAGCTCGGCGTCAGCCGGCGCACGGTGCAAATGGAACGCGACCTCTGGATCCTGATGCATTCGGTCTCACCGAATGAGGCGGCCATCTGGCTCGCCGACAAGCGCGCCGCCATCGACGATCCCGAGTTCTGCGCCATCTACCTCGCATATGACGCCGCGTTCGACTGGTCCCCGAATGACCCACGCCTGTACGCGCCGACCGTCCGCAATTATGGCTCGCCAACCGCCACGGCAACTCCGACCATGCAGCGAAGCCTGGCCTGGACCCGGTCATCGCTCAGCTGGTCACGACGCCGGTGGCCGCGTCATCACCGGCCTGGGATCGGCTCATCGAGATCGCCAAGCAGATCAAGGCCGGCGGCTGAACGACGCACATATTTCGTGGGCGTCCCGGCCGGGCGGGGCGGCGAGCCCGCCAGCGCGTGGTGTCCTCGTATCTGACCTCGTCGACGCGCTCAGTGAACTTCCAGCCCTCGCCGGTGCGCTGGCAGCAGTCGTGGTAGATGGCGTAGTTCAGCCCCGAGCGGCCGTCGTGGGTGCGCCCGAGCTCTTGGGATGTACGCGCGGCCGAACGCGCTGCAACCGGCAAAAAGCGGTCGTGGGCATCCGCAGCGCGCGTCCGGGGTGAACAGCGACACGAGGCGGTCGTAGTCGCATCATCGCCGCATCGGTGAACTCGCCGCGCAGCACCTCGATCTCGATGCGATCCGCGATGGTCTGAAAGTCACTCATCGGTTCTCTTTGTCCTAACGAACAGGTCATGGCTGCATGGACCGGCTGTTGGTCGAGCCGCTCCGGGGCAGGGCAGCCAGGCGCAGCGCTGGGTCAGCCGGTGAAGGACTCGGGGGCGAAGCGCCCCCCACGCCATGCTGAGCAGGAGGACAATGGCCAGCAGTCCGGCAGCGATCCACAGACTGAGGTTCAGCGTGAGGTTCATGAGGTTCTCGGCCTACCTGTTGGCGAGCATCGCATCAGTCGCGGAGCCGGCTGCGGTACCCGCTGGGCTGGCATCGCCGGAGCGTCGGGCTGGCCGCGCGGCGGTCACCACGGAACGGGGCCAAGGCGATCGATGAAAGTCCCGGTCGGCCCATTAGCGCCGATCATCGCGAGTTTGATGATCGAGTCGGTGCCCTCGGTGACCGTCAGCTCGCCGGTGAAATTGTTCATGTCGGTAGCGGCGAATTTGCGATTTGCGACTTCTCCGGGAGTGGCGATGTTGAATTTGATCGTCGGGAGCGCCTGGGCGTACCGGACGTGATCATGTTCAGCGCCGCCTTCGACGAGCTGTAGGCAAGCTCGTGGATTTTCGAGAAGGGCTGCTCAGGATCGGTCACGACCGTCAAGGAACCGCCGCCGCTGGACACCATCACCACCCGCGGATGGTCCGCCGCCTGCAGTAAGGGAAGGAACGCATGCGTGACCCTGATCGATCCGTACACGTTGGTGTCATAGACGGAATGAACTTCGTCGGCCGTCGCGTCTGCCGGCGCAATGCCCTTTGGCACGCCGGCGTTGTTGATCAACACATCCAGCCTGTCGGTGTGCTCCCGAACGAGCCGTACGGCGTCGGTCACCGACTCGTCCGAGGTCACGTCCAGCGGGACCATGACCACGTTCGCGCCGCCGTCACTCAACTTGTCGGCAGCTACCCGTCCTCGACCTTCATCACGCGAGCCGAGAAAGATCGTCCAACCCTGTTCCGCGAGCCGCCGGGCCATCTCAAAACCAAGTCCCTTGTTGCCTCCGGTGATCAACGCCGAGGTCTGTTCCCCGCTCATGTTCCCCGCCTCGGGGGTCCGGAACGTGCTGGCCATGGGTGCTCCTGTCTCTTCGACTCCTGACTGTGCCACCCATACGACACCGGGCCCCGACGTCCTATGACACCACGATTACTTGACGACGTGACCGGATCCTCGGGACGGGGGTCGGCTCCGCACTTGTCGCACTTTTCTTACCGACCTTTTCGCATGAGCCGCCGGCAAGCATCGAGCAGAAGTCTCTTCAGATGCTCGACGATGCGCGCCGTGAGCAGGTTGGTGTCTTTCCAAAGTGCGACATCCAATGGCCTGCGACCGGATCACCATGACCGTAGGCCTGCTGCGCGTTCTTGTACTCTCAGATCGCGGTCGAAGGCCGTCAGGTGCTGTAAGACATCACGATGGGTGTCCGAGATAGGAGTCCCAGAAGATCAGGTCGCCCAGGGACGGATGCGGGGTGCCGTTGTCGGCGGCGAGCCAGCGGCGTTGTGCGGAGGCGGTGCGGGGCATCTTAACGCCGACGTGGGCGTAGGCGGCCTGGGTAAAGCTAGAGCAGTCAATGACGACAATGTAATTACAAATACTAAGCCACCTTTTGAGATATTCACTTGAATCGAAGCGGCGCTCGGCGGCTAGGACGGGATTCTGAGCTCGAACGCGAGGAGCGCAGTGCGAGCCTGCTGGGGCTCAGTACCGTCGGCTACTGCTACTAGCGCCGCCCGCCAGGCTGCGGCGAGTACCCGGCCGAGAGTAGGGGATGCTGGGGCGGCGCTTACATTCAGGATCTCGGCCAGCCGGTCGTGTTCGGCTCCAGCGGGCGGAGTTCCCAAGATTTTGAGGAAGCCTTCGCGGACGGCGAAGTCGAACCCGACCAGCAGTGCGGCCGTCACGGCTGCCGAGCGATCCGCTGGCGCGGAGGCCGCGAGGGCGCCTTCCATTCGGTCCAGCAGTCGCTGTTCGACGTCCTCCCGCACGAAGGCGTAGAGCCCGAGCTTGCTGCCGAAGTGGTGGTAGAGCGCGCCGGTGGTGACCTTCGCCGCCGCGGCCAGCTCGCTGACCGTGACCTCGTCGAACGTGCGTGCCCCGAACTGCTTGACCGCGGCGAGCGCGAGCCTGCCCTTCGGGGAGGTCGATACCGCGATCCACTCGCGCACCTGACCATAATGCCGTTATGCTTTTAGCAAATCCAGTTACGAAGCTAAGGATGCCTCATGTAGCTTGAGTTCCTGTTGGTCCCGACCTCCGACCTGAGCGCGTCGCTCGCCCTCTACCGCGATGGCCTCGGCTTCACCGAGGTGTGGCGCGAGGGCGACACCACGGTCGCGCTGTCCCTGCCGGGCTCAGACGTGGAACTTATGCTAGATGCCAACGACTCCAGCGCCCCGGTCGGCCCGGTCTTCGTCGTCGACAGCGTCCGGGCCTTCCACACCACCCGGGCAGAGGCGCTCACCGTGGTCTCAGCGCCATCGGAGATCCCCGGCGGTTTCTCGGCCTCCTACCAGGACCCGGGCGGGGCCACCATCTGCGTCATGGACCAGTCAACCGACTCCACCACCCAGTAACGGCGACCAGCTTTGCCGGCGAATGAGAGTCACCCGACCTCGTCCTTCATCGATGCGAGCCGGCTTCGCGGATGAGGACGGCGCCAGCACCGCGCGTGATCAACGCGAGGGCGCGAGCGTTGCACGTTAAAGAGGTCGGCATCTTTGGCATGTGGTGACCGCCCTTCACTGCGATTTGGCCGTACCCACCGCCGCAGCTCGAAGCCGGTCAACGTGTCACAGTCATGTGACTGCGCGTGCGCACGCCGGCCAGCGGCGAGCTCCAACTATGCGTCGTCCCCTCTTCAGCCGAGCATGACCAGCTGCGGCGGACTGGCATGATCTGAGAATGAATGAGGCTAGTGGCGCTGCAGCTTCAGGCTTACGCGTAACGACGCTGAATCTGTTCGGAGTTCGTGCAGACTGGGCAAGGCGGCGGGATGTGGTCCGAGTTGGATTCGCTGAGCTGAAGCCAGACCTGGTGTCGCTGCAGGAGGTCATCAACACGTCCGACTATGACCAGGCCCGCGACGTGCTCGGCGATGACTACCACTTCGCTCACCACAGCCTTCGACTGGCTGACGGTCAAGGCGATTCCATCGCAAGCCGATGGCCGATCGTGACCTTGCAGCAGGTTGATGTGCCCAGCCCTCACTCAGGAGGGGGACGGCTCAGCTCAACCTTGCTGGCCCGAATTGACGCGCCGCCGCCCATTGGGCCGGTGCTACTCGCCAACCATGCCACGGCCTTCGAACTCGACCGCGAGGCCGATCGGGAACACCAGGCTGTCGTCATCGCTGGTTTCCTGGAACGTGAAGTCGCAACGCACAAGGCACACGTCATCGTGGCCAGCGATCTCAACGCCCATCCGGACGCCGCCTGCATCCGGTATTGGACTGGCGCGCAATCTCTCAACGGCAACAGCGTGTGTTATCGAGACGCCTGGGCCACGCTCCACCCAGGCCAAGCAGGGCACACCTTCAGCCCTGAGAACACGCTGACAGTCACCGCCCAAGACGGCGAGTGGGAACTCGAGCCAGGGCGGCGGATCGACTACATCCTCATACGCTGCAATGGGCACGGACCCACCCTGCGCATCGAAAGCTGCCGGCGGATCTTCGATAGCCCGTCGAATGACATATGGGCAAGCGACCACTTCGGCGTGACCGCCGACCTATCAGCCCTGACGCCACGGGGCCGCTCCGCCCCTTAATCGGCTCCGAACAAACTGGCGTCGGCCGATTCGGCTTGTGCCGACCGCGATCGGTTCGTCGGCTAATGCTCGCCTTTCGCAATCAGTTGGGCTCCAAACCCTGGGTTGGGTGAGCGCTGGAGCCTCGGACGACGAGTTCTGTCGGCAGTAGCTGACGTGGCGGGACTTGGTGACCAGCGAGCGGGTCGAGAAGCGCCCGAGCGGCGCACTCGCCTTTGTCGCGACTCGGCTGCCGGACTGTAGTCACGTTCAGAGTCGCGGCGAGCGGGACCGCGTCGTCGAACGCGACGATTGAGAGCTCGTCGGGAATGAGAAGACCGAATCGGGCGGCGGCCCGGAGTGCTCCTTCGGCGAGCCGGTCGCTTAGGCACAGCAGCGCGGTCGGGTGGGGTGTACGCCTTGGGAGTGTGAGGCGACGCGCCAACCTCACACTTCGGGGCGCTGTCTCGTCGAAGTAGTGAGAACAGATGTGACCGAGGGAGTCGGCGACACCATGAGCACCCAATCTGAGCCAGGAGACGATGGGCGGGATCCGGGCCTGAGCGTGATCATGAGCGAGCGGCGTCAGTTGATCAATCTCGCGTACCGACTCCTCGGCTCCCTGGCCGACGCTGAGGATGTTGTCCAGGAGACCTACGCCCGCTGGTACGCGATGTCCCGACAGCAGCAGGAGGCCATCGAATCCCCCGGCGGCTGGCTGACGACGGTCGCAAGCCGCATCTGCCTCGATGTGCTCGGCTCGGCGCGGGCCAGGCGGGAAAGTTACGTGGGCGAATGGATCCCAGAGCCGCTGCCGGATCGTCAGGAGTGGATCAACGGGCGGTCAGGCGGCACCACCGTTGACCCGGCCGACCGAGTCACCCTCGACGAGTCGATCAACATGGCTTTCCTTGTGCTGCTGGAATCGATGACCCCGGCGCAGCGGGTCGCGTTCATCCTGCACGATGTCTTCGGCTACTCCTTCGCCGAAGTAGCGAAGATCGTCGGGCGTACCCCGGCGGCATGTCGCCAACTGGCTGCATCGGCACGCCGTCGCATTCGCGCGAAGCAGGCTCCCGCGACTCCGACAGCCCAGCAGGCCGAGATTGTCAGGGATTTCAAGCAGGCATGGGAAGCCAAAGACCTCGAGGCCCTCATTGGCCTCCTCGACCCCGACGCCACCGCGATCGGCGACGGCGGCGGCCTCGTCAGCGCCGCGCTCCACCCGATCGAAGGCGGCGAGCAGATCGCGCGCTTGGTCGTCGATGTCGCTAGCAGGGTACCCAACCTGACGATGCTGGAGCGTACCGTCAACGGTCAGCCCGGCCTGGTGGCTCAGCAAGATGGCCTCACCGTGATGGTGATGGCGTTCGACGTGGCAGGCGACCGGATCAAGCACATCTGGGCAGTACGAAACCCCGAGAAGCTCCGGCCCTGGACGACCGGCTGACGCGCCTGCCCGAGTACGACTAGCACCGAGGACTGGCGCGAGGATGAACCTGTCCGGCCTAGCTAAAAAGGAGTCACTCGATGCACCCGACGGGCCTCGTCGCGAACCTCTCGGTCGCTGATCTAGCTGAAGCTCGCGACTTCTACGTGGATTTTCTCGGTCTCAGCGTTGAAGGATTCAACCTGGGCTGGGTCGTCAACCTCCAATCTCCAGACGGCCGCGCGGTCGTCCAGTTAGTCACTGGAGACGCAACGTCACCGGTCGACTCAGTGATCTCAGTTCATCTCGGCAATGAGGTCGAGGCAGCGTATGAGGAGGCGCAGCGACGTGGCTTCGAGATCGTTCATCCGCTGACTACGGAGCCGTGGGGGGTGCGCAGGTTCTTCGTCCGTGCGCCTGACGGCAACGTCGTCAACATTGTCAACCACAAGGACGGAGACGCCTAACAGTCGCAAGCCGCGCGCTCAAGGTCAACGGCTCCGCCGCCAGGCCGAGGAATTGATGTACCGGAACCGCCCTCCGTTCTCATTCGTGAAGGCGATCAGCTGGCAGGAAGGAATTGAAGGACCGACGCACCAAAATGCGAGCTGATGCTCGGGCTGATTAGAGCACGCAACGATTCTGGTGGAAGAGAGCAGCCCCGCGTGCGACATGCCACCCGACCCCGGCCGTTGCCGAAGCCCAGTCGGACGCTGTCCAATCGATCAGTTGGTTGGTCAGGTGAATAGGCTCTGCGAGCGAGACATGGGACACCGAACAGACGGCGTTATGACGGGGTCGGTCGTGTCCGTTGACCTCCAGCCGTAGCGGCGGTGACGGCTGTGAACGCAACTCATGCCGCACCAGTAGAACTGGCGCCCGTTGCTTGAGCGCCCATGGACTTCGTGAGCGCTTGTTGCCTCGCACGGTGTACGCGTTAGGTGAACTGACCTGCTGATGCTATCCAGATTCGGCCGTGGCAGCCCGAGGCGTGCCGCTATCATCGACCGCCAGTCCACGAGCGCGCAGCAGCCCGATCCCGAGAATGAGCAGTCCAGTAACCAAGAGGACCGCGCCGAGATATGCGATGTAGACGAGCGGCGTCGGTTGGCTGGCGTCGGGCGAGAGCACGGACAGGAAGAATGCGATTGGCAGCAGTACCGCCGCGGCGGGGACGGCTAGCCGTACGTACCAGCGGGTCCGTTCCGACAAGTTGGTTTCGTCGACGTAGCGCAGCACGACCAACGTCAACAGCAGCAACACCCCGGCGTGGGCGTGACCCGCCCGCCAGAGGTCCTGCCGAAGCGCATTGTCGGCATAGCTGGGGTCGTGAACAAGCAGCGTCAGCACACTGACGCCACCGAACACGACGGTTGGGAACACGATCAACACGATGCCGGCCACCCGGCGACTCTGAGTGGTCATTGGTAGTGGGTGCGCGGGAGCTCCGGTTCCCCTCCCTCCTTTCAATCCCTGCGTGCGGTTTCTCGAACACGGCTTGCCGATAGTCCTATCGACATGGTTACGCAGTCTTCGGGTAAGCGGATAGTGCCCGCGGAGCCGATTAAGCCCTCGGATTGCGATCGCGGCGACCCGCGCCGCGCTGCGGACATCTCGCGTCGTCCTCCGCTTCTCCGTCGGCGGTGCTGCAGCCAACGTCCTTGGCCCACGGCCCGTTTGCCCTAAGGGTTCGCGCTGCGCCACGTTCTCGTGTGGACAAGGCCAGCAGCCAGTACCCCGAGCGCGGCTGCAGTATAGACAGAGAGCGGGTGACCGCTGGCCCGAGCGAAGGGCGGCGGCAACAGCTCGGGTCTTCGCCGCTTGGTACGGCGGCGCGATTCATTCAAGACCGCCGGCTGGGCTGACCGGAACGATAGCCGGATGACTTCAGCGCTGCGACCTGGGTTAGCCACACCCAGACTCCCGTTTCGGTGCGGACCGAGGAAAATGGTGATCACTAGTGTTTCAAGGATTGTGGAGTCTGTCGATGACCTGCGGGGCGAGCTGGATCCTTAGAGCGGCATCGACTGTGATCTGCGATTCCAGCGGAATTGTGCGAGCGCAATGTCATGAGAGCGCGACTGTATCGCTATCGGTATCTGCTTCTTGGCATGAGTGTGTTGGTGATGTTCGGCCTGATCGCCAGTGGGTATTTCATTCGAACAAGCCGTATCGACATCGCTTCCGGCGGAATCGCCGACTGGTCCTATTACGGCCGCGATCAGGAAGGGACCAGGCATGCGCCGTTGGATCAGATCAACCGCGACAATGTCGGCTACCTGGAGATTGCGTGGGAATATCACACAGGTGACCTCTCTGATGGTTCAGATGGCCGGCCGGAGACCACATTTCAGGCCACCCCCATTTTGGTCGACGGCGTCCTTTATCTCGCTACGGTCTACGGTCGGGTGATTGCGCTGAATTCTGAAACCGGTGCCGAGATCTGGAAATACGATCCTGGAGTTGACCCAGCGGTCGAGCGAGGCGAGTTCGCCAACCGTGGGGTGACGTATTGGCAGGCTGTCGGCGGTGTCGAGGGTCAGGTTTGTGAACGCCGGATTTTTGTGGCCACCGTGGATGCTCGCCTTATTGCCTTGGACGCGGCGCGTGGAACACCGTGCGCTGATTTTGGGCGGGCCGGTCAAGTCGATCTGTCGCGCGGAGTCGATCTCGGTGATTACCAGGTAGACACGCGGGAGTACGGGGTCACATCGCCGCCGGTTGTTGTCGGCGGTCTCGTCGTTGTCGGGTCCGCGGTTGGCGACAACCGGGCCC
>JBKPTR010000130.1:0-4516 GCA_046735615.1 Actinomycetota bacterium | reverse complement strand
GCTGCGGATCGCGCTTGGTAGCCGCCTACTTCGTCGTTGCTCGCAGACGAAAAGCGTGTCCGCTCGCTCCTCCTCAGCACAGCGGCGCGCGACCCGCAGTGTTCAATTGCTCGCTCCGCTCGCTGAGGCTGGCGCTCGTTAACCACTGCCTTCCTCACTCGCTCGCGTCCGCTCGCTCGCTCGTCCAGGACAGCGGTGCGCCACCTGGCTCAGCAGAGCGGCGCGCGATCCGGTGTAGCTGATCTTGATTGAGACGACGCTGGCTCTCGCTCAGGCAGGCTGGCGATCTGCCTCGTAGTTGGGAAGCACCATGTCGATGATCTTGATATCGACCACCTTTGGATGCAAGCCACCGGTGATCTCGTCCTCGTCTGACAGTTGCTGCCAGACGAATTCACGCTCGGCCATGACTCGGCGCGGCATGTGATGGACTTGCGCATCCGGTTCGTCATGGAGGGCGATGAGCGCCGCTTCACGCTCGCGCACGGTCTCGAGAAGGGAGGAGATGACCTTCGCGCGGTGGTCGACCTCGCCCATCAGGTAGGCCCGATCGTCCTTCAAGCTGCCGATCTGCTGTCGCTCTCTGGCGATGATCACCCGTTGCTTCTCGATCACCTTGCGGGCGTCGTAGATTCGTCCGCTCAGGGTTTCGACGACTGCTGTATTCCGGCTCCGCTCCTCCCTCAGCGCCTCACCGTGCTCTCGTGTCGCCTTGAGCATGGCCTGTGCCTGAGTGCGTCTCGACGTGTTCAGCTCACGCCAAGCGAAGGCGCAGGCGACCAGCGCGGCAACGATGGCGATCGCGACGCCTAGGCGGGCAACCCAGAGGGTTCCGGAGGCGGCAACGACCGCCCCTACCGTGCCCGCGATTAAGACGATTTCCGAAATGCGCTGGAGCCGCGATGCCTGGAGCCCGCGGCTGGCAGTGGCTGGCGAAGACACGCTGGTCACCATATTCCTTGGCCGGCTGGCCACCGTGGATTTCGGGGCTTAGTCGCGAGTGTCTGCCTCCAAGTCGCCGCCCTCCCCGGCAGCCGCGCCCCCACCAGCGGTGCCCTCGTCGGGCTCGGTGGGAACCTTGCACGCCCGCTCCAGCAGCAGGCCCATGACGCATAGCACTATCCCCGCGACGACCGCCACGGCAGATCGGATCACACGATCCCGCGGAGCTGAGGCGTCCAGCCGCGTGAGGAACATCAACGCGAATCCGAAGTAGCCACCAGCTACTAGGGCGCCTGCCAGCGCAGATGCCTTGCCAAGCACGAGGAAGGCAACCGCTCGCTGGGGTTCGATGCGTTCATGGCGTACCTGGATTCGCTGATGCGTGGCGTACGCCAGAGCACCGACCAGCGCAGCGACCAAGATCAAACCGATCGGCGCTGTCCATGGCACCTCGGGGGGGATCAGGTCAAAGGCGTTGGCGGTCACCACCAGCAGCCAACCCGCCAGGCCGCCGAACAGGGCGGCGACGACGAGCGTGCGAAACGGCGTCAGTCTGACTGAGCCGCCAGAAGGTTCCTGAGCCAAGCTCGATGATCCTCAGTCCCGGTCGATCACGAGATCATCTCGGCGGACCACACCTGATGCGTCCGCCTGGCCGAGCAGGTCACCAATCGCTCCCTTACCGGTAATCTCCGCGGTCGGATCGACCTCGTACCACGGCACGAGGACAAACGCGCGTTGATGAGCGAGCGGATGCGGCAGCTTGAGATCCTCCTGGTCAACGACGGCGTTCCCAACCATGATCAAATCGACGTCCAGGGTACGCGGGCCCCACCGACCGCTGTCACGCGTCCGTCCGAACGCGTCCTCTATCGCGAAGGCCCGCTCAACCAAGGTTTGGGGCTCGAGTGTGGTTTCCGCAACCACCACGATGTTTAGGAACTGCGGATTACCGGCTGGTACCCCAACGGGCTCGGTCTCGTAGACCGACGACACATCCACCACAATGACGTCTGGCGTATCACTTAGCGCGTCGACGGCACCCTGCACGTTGCCGAGCCGATCTCCGAGGTTCGAGCCGATGGAGTAAACAACCTTGCGCAACGGCTTCATGCCGCTCAATGTGTCTGCGTCGATCGCATGAGGGTTGGGGCTACTCATATCGTTTACTCCTTGTCAGCGTGACGGCTACATCGGCAACATCGACCGGCATGGGCGCTTGCGGCTTGTGCACAGTGACCTCGACGCACTGAACGGCCTCATAGCGCAGGCACGTCAGCGCAATTCTGTAGGCAAGGGCTTCTATCAGATTTAGTGGGTCCCGTTCAACATCTGCGGCGACCGCTCGCGCGAGAGCACCATAGTCGATGGTTTGCGTAAGATCATCGGCACTTGCTGCCGCCGCAAGATCCAAGGTGCAGCTCACGTCGACGACGAATCGCTGACCCTGGTCGCGCTCAAGGTCGAATACGCCATGGTGGCCGAACGCGGTTATCCCAGTCAGGCTGATCCGATCGCGTCCGCCCTCGGTGGATCGGCGCTCGGCATCTACGACTGCGTTTGCCGCCATGCCACCTCCTGACGCATGCGACCCTATCCGACCTAGCAATTGTCTGTGTTCGCTCGCGCCCGAGCGGGCTGGAAGCTGCTGTCTTCCTCCCTCGCAGGCACGAAGGGTTCCTCGGACAACGCGGCTGACAGGCTCGTTACCCACCGTGCCTGCTCGATCGTCCAGACAGCAGCGGCGCCCGCTCTACTCGACGCTCGCGAACATACGGTTCAGTGTGATAGCAGTCGCTGCACGACTGCAATAGCGTCCCGGCTCGCACGTACCGAGTGCACCCGGACACCCCAGACCCCTTGCAACGCGAGCAGGGTCGTGAGCGCGGTCGTAGCGTCGTCGCGCTCTTTGGGAGGCCGCGGGGTCCCATCGGCATTGGCGAGCAGCCGGCCCAGAAACGTCTTGCGTGAGACGCCGACGAGCATCGCTCGCCCGAGAACGTCAAGCTCCTCGAGGCGTTGCAGCAGCTGCCAGTTGTGGTCACCGGTCTTGGCGAACCCGAACCCCGGATCAATGATCAACTTGTCCATGGCTACGCCAGCACTGGCGGCCTCATCGAGCTGTGTAGCCAGCTCAGCGATCACCTCGGTCACCACATCGGCGTACGACGCTCTGCTCTGCATGTCCTGGGAATGTCCTCGCCAATGCATGCAGACAAGGGGCACACCGGAGTCCGCGACCAGCTTCAGCATCCCCGAATCTGCCTGCCCACCGGAGACATCGTTCAGCAGACTCGCGCCGGCTGCGATCGCGGGCGCTGCGACCGCGGTACGCATTGTGTCGATGCTGACGCAAGCACCGGCGGCTGCCAGTTCGCGGACCACGGGCAGGACCCGGCGCAGCTCTTCGGACACCTCTGGTCGAGTCGCTCCAGGCCTCGTTGACTCGCCGCCAACATCGATGATGTCCGCACCTTCGGCCAGCAAGTCAAAGCCGTGACCGATGGCGGCGGCTGGATCCAACCACTCACCGCCGTCGGAAAAGGAGTCTGGCGTGACGTTCACCACACCGATGACCAAAGTACGACCCGGCTGCGGCAGCCCAGGGACGGCATGCAGCGGACTCACCCGGATCACCTTATGCTCTCCCCCGTGCCGCTTCCGCCGTACCGGTCTACGCGCTCACCGCAGAGACCGGGCTCGCCACTCCGCCCGCCACGGCATCGGGTGGCTATCGGCACAAGGGCGCTGCTGATTCTTACGTTGACGATCGGTCTCATGGCGCTGGCCGGATGCCACATCACATCGAACGGTGAGATACCCGGGCTGCAGCCGCCCCAAGAGCACCGGACTGCAGCGCCGGGAGGCGCAACCGCGAGTCCGACAGCGGCCAGTTCGCCCTCGGAGCCGGCGAGTACGCCCAGATCGAGTACCGGCCGCACGCCTGCCCGGCCCAATAAATCGCTCGCAAGAAACAGCATCTACGCCGTCGATCTCGGCGATACCCGGGTCTCCTGCAAAGTCAAGGTGCGGTCGCCGAAGCCGCCGCTGAAGGATGCCGACCTCTCCTCGTACGGCAGAAAACTGGTCAGATGCCTGGTCAAGGCCTTTGCCAAGCCGCTGGCGGCGCATGGCATCGAACTGACGACGCCGAAAGTCAGGGCGTATCGCAACACGATCAAGACGCCCTGCGGAAAGTTCCATCAAAGAGGGGCCCCTGCCTACTACTGCTCAGCCACCAGGACGATTTATTGGCCGGTGACCGGTGACGACGGCCCCGAGGCGTACACCTATGCACGACTCGGCTACGTCGCGCTTGTCGCTCACGAGTTCGGTCACCACTTGCAGTCCGCAAGCGGCATGCTCGGTGAGTATGGGCTACGGGCCTATCGGACCAAGAGCCGGAGCAAACGGTATCTGCTAAGCCGTCGCTTGGAGCTTCAGGCACAGTGTTTTGAGGGCATCTTCTTTGCCGTGGCCGCTCGATCGCTGGAGCTCAGCAGCAACGACCGTTATCAGCTCAGGATTTGGCACACCTACACCGGGGACGAGGATCCACCGACCAGTCGAAAGC
>JBKPTR010000129.1:0-13783 GCA_046735615.1 Actinomycetota bacterium | reverse complement strand
GTAGAGGTGCCGGCGAGCGGGCCCGGCACGTACCGGGCGGCCAAGAAGAGGGTGAGACCAACGACTTCGTCCGGCACCTTGATCCGCTACGACGTGCGAATTGAGGATGGGCTCTCAATCGATCCCGATAAGGCTGCCGTGATGATCCAGCAGGTGCTCGACGATAAGCGCAGTTGGCGTGGCACCCATCGCTGGCGTTTCGAACTCGCACCGGTCGGCGAGTCGGCCAGCCTGCACGCCTACATCGTGACCCCGAAGACCACCGATCGGCTGTGCGCGCCCTACCTGACCCGCGGCGAGGTGTCCTGCCAAAACGGCAACCGGGTGGTCCTGAACGCCAAACGCTGGCTCTTGGGCGTCGACTCGTACAACCCCGATCTGACCAACTACCGGCGCTATCTGGTCAATCACGAGTTCGGACATGCACTAGGCAAGACGCATGTGCACTGCCCGGGTCCGGGAAGGCTGGCGCCGGTGATGATGCAGCAGACCAAGGGACTTGGGGGCTGCCGGAAGAATCCATGGCCACAAGCCACCGAAGACTGAGCCCGCCAGAGCCGAGCACCCACGCCTCTTACGATCTACGGCTGGTGCCGTTGCCGGTTAGGGTGGCGCGACTAATGCTGAGTGGCCAACTGCGCGCCGCGAGGCCCGGCAATCTGCACCCTTCCGGGCACCTGCCCCCTGGGCACGAAAAGCTGCGCCCTGAGCTTGGAAAGCTGCGCCCTGAGCCTGTCGAAGGGCAGCAGCCAGCCTGGCACCGCGAGTATCCGCTGCCTGACAGCATTGATGCGATCGCAATGCTGTTCGCGGCACATAGGGCGCTGCTGGGGGCAGTCAGGGAGTCGCCCAAGTGGTGGATCCATCAGATCGTCGTCGATGGTGTGGTCGTCGGCGACATCGGCTTCCACGGACCGCCGAGCCCGGAGCTGGCGGTCGAAATCGGCTACAGCGTGGTACCCGCCTGGCGCGGCCGCGGGGTAGCGAGCCGGGCCTGCGCCTTGATCTTGCAGCAAGCGTGGCAGGACGGAGCAGATACTGTCGTTGCGGAGACCGATGCTGGCAATGTCGTCTCGCAGATGGTGCTGCTGCGCAATGGATTCCAGCGCCGCCCAGACGGCATCTTCCTGATCAACCGCTCGGAGGCTCGATGAACGGCTTGACCCGCCACATCCGGCTCCAGCACCCCGTCATGATGGGGCCGCTCTTCGGCCAACTGCGGCGCGGCGCGGGTGACCCGACCCATCGTCGGGTCGGCGACATCTGCCTGCGTGCCACGCGCACGCCCGCGGGCCCAGCCTTGATCAAGATCATTGCGAACGGCAGCCAGGTGTCCGCTCGAGCGTGGGGTGAGGGTGCCGAGTGGAGCCTTGATCAACTGCCGCGACTGCTCGGTGCGGCCGATGATCCACGGGGTTTCCGGCCACGGCTTCAGCACGGCCCTCTGATCGAGGCATGTCAGCGTTATGGCCATTTCCGGGTCGGGCGCACGGAGGCGGTTTACGAGGCGCTGGCTCCTGCCTGCATCGAACAGGTCGTCACTGGCAAGGAAGCCTTTCGAGCGTGGCGGCTGCTGGTGCGCGGGTTTGGCGAGCCCGCGCCCGGCCCGGCCCAAGAGCCCGGCTCTGCAGCGTACGGCATGTACCTGCCGCCGACCCCGGAAGTGTGGTGCAAGGTCCCGAGCTGGCGATTTCTTGCTGCTGGGGTCGAGCAGCGGCGGAGTCGCACCTTGGTCTGGACTGCCAGTCGCGCCGCAGGGTTGGAGCGAACCTTGCGTGGGTCGTACGAGCAGGCGGATCGGGCGTTGCGCAGCTTCCCCGGCGTTGGGCCCTGGACCTCAGCTGAGGTACGGCAGCGCGCGCACGGTGATCCGGACGCTTGGAGCATCGGGGACTACCACGTCGGCAGGGACATCACCTACGCCCTTACCGGTGAGGAACTCGACGACGACGCCTGTCTTGAGATCCTCGAGCCGTATCGCGGGCACCGCTTCCGAGTGCAGATGCTGCTGTCCATGGTTGGCAAACACAGACCTCGCCGCGCACCACGCATGACCCTGCCGACGCACACGCCGTACGCCACGCGTGGCAGGTCGTAAGCGGCAGCATTGGCCGTGAGTTGGACGTCCAAAGCATGGCCGGAAGGCCTGCGCGCCTCGGTGCCCATCGCGCTGCCCGTCGCCGCGGTCGGGATGAGCTTCGGGCTGCTCGCCGCTCCGCTGCTCGGCGCGCTGCCATCGGTACTGATGTCGGCTGTCGTCTGGTCGGGCACTGCTCAGTTCGCAGCACTCAGCATCTTGATCTCTGGAGGCGGGACGGCGCTCGCGGCTGGCACAGGCCTGCTGGCCAACACGCGTTTCTTGCCGATGGGGTTCGCAATTGCTCCGTCGATGAAGGGTGGACCGCTCCGTCGCCTGCTCACTGGGGCATTGCTGGCCGACGCATCGTTCGTCATCGGCCATCGTGGAGGCGGACGATTCGATATCAGTGCAATCGCTTGGGCGGCTCCCCTGCAGTATCTGCCGTGGATCGGCGGCACGGTTGTGGGAGTCGTTGGAGCCAGCGCCATCGGCGACCCCGCGCGCTGGGGGCTCGATGTCTTGTTTCCGGTGTTCTACCTCAGCCTGTTGCTACCCGATCTGTTCCCTAAACGCTTTCAGGGCGGAAGCGGAAGCCGTCGAGCGCGTCGGGGAACCGATGGTGCCCGCGGTTCCGCGGTGCCGCAGAACCTTCGTCCGATCATCGTCGCGGTCTTCGCCGCAGCTATCACTCTCGCCCTGACACCCGTTGCCCCGCCAGGAGTGCCAGTGCTACTGGCGGCAGCGGCAGCGCTGATCGGGCTTCGCGCACCACGCCAGTCACTGACACATGCCAGCTCAGGAGATGCGGAATGAGAACGTGGTTACTGATTCTCGTATTGGCCGCCGGTACCGTGCTGATGAAGACACTCGGTCCGGTGCTAGCCGGTGGACGGCAACCACCGGCGGCCCTCACCAGAGTCGTCGCTTTGGTTGCTCCCGCCTTGATCAGCGCCCTCATCGTGGCCGGCACCTTTACGCACGGTCAAGGGTTGACCATCGATGCCCGCGCCGCCGGAGTCGGCGTCGCCGCAGTCGCGCTGTGGTTTCGCGTGCCGGCTGTTCTCGCGATGCTGCTCGCGGTGATCGTTTGTGCACTGCTGCGCTTCGCGGCCTGACCCTGCCCGAGGCCCATGTCGCGGTTGAATATCGACATGGAGCTCGTCCGGACGTTCACTCCTGAGCAATACGCCCGCGGCCCACTGGCCTGGGGCTGGCTGCGGCCCAGGCCGATGGAGCCGATCTTCGCTTCAGCATTCGGTGATCTGTTCTCGACAACATCGTCGTCCTGGACTTCGTTGTCAAGCTCACGATCGCTGGTCAGCTTCACGATCAGGTCCGGCGGCCGGCCCCAGATACCAAGATCGCCGGCATTGAGGTCGGCAGCGCAGGAGAGCTACGGCTACTGACCTGATCTTGAATCGGTCTGGCCTTCCACCGGATCAGGCGCCGGTTGGTCAAATTCAGATCAAGTTTCCTAGCTGCGCCACGCCTTGGTCGCCTCGTTGAGATATCCGATCTCCTCTGGTGTCAGTGAGAACGACAAGGCGCCGGCATTGTGGGTGACCTGGTCGGCATTCTTCGCTCCTGGAATGGGTACGACGTTGTCCTGCTCCAGAAGCCAGCGCAGTGCCACCTGTCCCGGAGTCTTACCGTAACGATCACCGATCAACCGCAGCAGTGTCACAACCGGCCGCAGTGCGTGGTACTTCGACCCGCGGAACGGTGCCCGAAAGCGACGGATGCCAACCGGACGACTGCTATCGAGATACTTCCCAGTAAGCGCGCCGCTGGCGAGCGGCTGATAAGCGATCAAGGTGATGCCAAGTTCCCGGCAGGTGTCCAGGACCCCATTGGTCTCAGGCCACCGATGCAGCAGGGAGTACTGAACCTGATTGGATGCAAGTGGAATACCGCGCTTGGCAAGAGCCTCGTACGCGGTGCGCATCTGAGTGGCGGAGTAGTTGCTGACACCGACTGCTTTGATCTTGCCCGCGTCGACCGCGTCGGCCATGAGTTCCATGAGCGCAGGGATTTCCACGCGCCGGGTCGGATAGTGATGTTGATAGAGATCGATCGCACTGCGCCGCAGATTACCCAGGCTGGCCTCCACCGCGGCGGGCATGTCTTGAGTGCGTCCGAACGGGTTGGGTGGGAACTTCGTGGCGATCACCACGTCCTTGCCCTCCGCCAGTTCGCCCAGCCGGCGCTCCGAGCCGCCGGCGCTATACATAGCTGCCGTATCGAAGAAGTTGATCTCCGCCGCCAGGCTGGCGTCGAATGCGGCCTGCTCGTCAGCGGCGTTCGTCCCGCCGTACGCGCTCTTGGCCGGCATCAACCGCTGCGCACCGCTCGCCTCACCCCAAATCATGACACCTAATCCAAGTCGCGGTACCCGAACCTCGGTGCGGCCCAGCGTTACAGTCTCCGCCATCTCGACACTCCCCACACGCTGTCGGAATATGCCGGCCCGTTAGCCAGTGCCAGCGATCCTATTCGCCGCCCGATGTGAAGAAATAAATGCAGCATCATTCCAGTTCTCTGGTGCAAGGCGGAAACAGGAAGGATTTCATGGGAATCACACGCTTGAACCACGCAGTGCTCTTCGTGGGCGATATCGAGCGCAGCGTAGCGTTTTATACCGACGTATTGGGTTTCAGACAGATCGACATGACTCCTGAGGGATTCGCCGGGGCAGCGTTCCTGCAAGCGCCCGGCTCGACGAACGATCACGACTTGGGACTTTTCGAGATCGGAGCCAATGCAGGGCCGTCCGGGGCGGGGCGCACGACGGTCGGGCTTTACCACTTGGCCTGGGAGATCGACACCCTCGCCCAGATGAAGCAGCTCGCAGCGTCGCTCGCCCAGAACGGCGCCCTCGCTGGTTCGTCCGACCACGGCACAACGAAGAGCCTCTACGGCAAAGACCCCGACGGGCTGGAGTTTGAAATTGCCTGGATCGTTCCGGCAGATCGGCTGGACGAGGCTGCCCGCCAGGCCCGCAAGCAGATCCATCGGCTCGACCTTGACCAGGAGATTGCCCGCTATGGCGCTGACACCCGCGGCGGGATCGGCATCTCCGTCCCAATCGGCTGAGGAGGCCTAGGGCGTGGCTGAGTCCTTTACGGTGGCGGCGGTTCAGGCCGCGTACGTGCTGATGGATCGTGAGGCGACCACGAGCAAGGTCGAGGAGCTGATCGCCTCAGCTGCCGCGATGGGAGCTCGGTTGATTGTCTTTCCCGAGGTGTTCGTGCCGGGAACGCCGATCTGGATCGACGCGGTGCCGATTTGGGACGGCGACGAAGCCTGGTTCGCGCGGCTCGTTGACCAGGCCGTCGTTGTGCCCAGCCCAACCACCGACCGCATCGGGGCTGCGGCGCAAGCGGCTGATGCATATGTCGTGCTGGGAGTGGATGAGCGCGAACCCCACGGAACGACGATTTACAACACGATCCTGTACTTCGGGCCTGACGGACGGATCATCGACAAGCACCGAAAGCTGATGCCCACGGGTTCCGAGCGGACGGTGTGGGGAATGGGCGACGGCTCGATGCTGAATGTCGTCCCCACCGAACTTGGACGGATCGGTGGCCTCATCTGCTGGGAGAATTACATGCCGCTCGCCCGGTTCCATCTCTACGCGCAGGGCGTGGAGATATGGGTGGCACCGACCTTGGCCCGCGGCGACGGCTGGATCGCCACTATGCGCCACATCGCTCGGGAGGGCCGCGTGTGGGTCGTGGGTGTTAACCCGTGTATGCAGGTCGACCAGATTCCTTCCGACTTCCCGGACCGGGATCGCGTCTGGAGAGCGATGGACGGGGACGACGCCGAGTGGGTCGAGCCGGGCAACAGCGTCATCTGCAATCCGAGCGGTGAGATCGTCGCCGGCCCGCTCCGCTACCAGGAGGGCATCCTGACGACCGCGGTCGACCTCACGCGGGTTGCCGAGACGCGACGTCTGTTCGACCCCGTCGGTCACTACCACCGTCCCGATGTCTTCCAGCTCACCGTCGATACTCGACCAAGGCGCGCTGTCCGGCTGGTCGGCGAGGACACGGTCAGCGACAACTGATGCCGTCGTGCGGGTGTAGGTAGTAGCCGGACGCCCTCAGTAACCGCATGATCATCGACCAGATCAACGAGCCCAGCCTCGTATACCGGCAGCACAGAGTCGGCGAAGCCAGCGTGCTGGTCGTCGATCTGGTTC
The DNA here is from genome assembly GCA_046735615.1 of Actinomycetota bacterium. Lineage (GTDB taxonomy): Bacteria > Actinomycetota > Actinomycetes > Propionibacteriales > Propionibacteriaceae > Microlunatus. The sequence goes on along the minus strand of JBKPTR010000129.1, from coordinate 7,496 downwards.
CTGGGTACGGACTGCCAGTAGCGGAACTCCTCGGCAGACATCACCTACCGAGCGGCGAGAAAGGTGGGCTGCCACGCCCCATTGGCCAGCCGGGTGTGCCACCCAATGTGATCAAAATGCAGGTGCGTATTGACGACGAAATCGATTTCGTCAGGTTCCACACCAGCCCCGCTCAGCCGGTCGAGGAAATCGGTGTGCACGTTGTCCCAACCTGGGACGGCAGTACGTCTCTTTCCATTACCGACACCCGGATCAACGATGATCGCCTGGCCATCGATCATGATCAAGAATGCCTGCACCATCCCCCGCAGACGACCCATCTCGTCAACAGAATTGGGTCTCAACCAGGCTGCACGGGAGACAGCTGCCTGATTGAACTTGGAAATCAGCCCCTGGAGCGCTGCCGTGGCGTCCACATCTGCAATGCGGAAGATCGCGGCATCGCCCAGCTGCCAGCGCAGCAGCTCCATGTCGCCACCGTCCCATGGCTTCCGTAGCCAGTCGACTTCGATCATGGTCGCGGTCTAGCCTCATAGATTGTGAGGACCGCTGAGGGTGCACAACGCGTCCCGCGGCTGAGTGGTTCGCCCGTAGTTGGATCAGTGCCTGAGCTGCGCCGCGACTATCTCGGCACGATCTCCCGCGCGGCCAACGAGGTCGGCGGACTTGCTCGCATTAGTGCTGGGCCACCCGGATGGCGTGTCACGTTCTACAGCGTGTCGTCGCCGGAACTGGCAGCCGTGGTCCTCGGTCAGCCAGACCGCTTCCGCAAGAACGGGCCCGGCTATCGAGAGTTACGCCGGGAACTCGGCGAGAACCTGCTGACCAGCGAAGACGAGAGCTGGCACCGACAGCGTCGGTTCTTGGCGCCGATCTTCACGCGACGCCGCATCGCTGGCGACTACGTCCACATCATGATCGAGGAGGCGGAACGTCTCGTCGAACGCTGGCAAGCCGCCGCTGCAGAGGGCCGCAGCGTCGACCTCTAACCGAGATGGTCGGGATCACCTCGCAGGTGATCGGCCGCATCCTGTTTGGCGCCGACGTGACACGCGCCGTTCCTCAGCTGACCCGCTTCAAGATCGTCAACGAGGAACTCCTGCGCCGCTTCGTGAACCCACACCCGATGCCACGGTGGCTGCCGACATCCCACAACAGACGGCTGAGCTACGAGCTGGCGCAGGTCCGCCGCATCGTCGACGAGATCATCGCAGAGCGGCAATCCCAACGCCTGGAGCAACCCGTCGCGGACATGCTTGGCTTGCTGCTCGCTGCACGCGACACCGAGAACGCATCTGACCGGCTCAGCGAGACCGAAGTCACCAACCAGGTGCTGCTCTTTCTTATCGCGGGCCGCGAGACAACGGCCGTGACGCTCGCTTGCACCCTCCTCCAGCTGGCGCTGGCGCCACAATGGCAGGCGACCCTGCGAGAGGAGATCACCGAACGGCTGCACGGCCGGATGCCGTCGGCTGAGGAGGTTTCTCAGCTGGAACGGACCGGCCACTTTCTGCACGAATCAATGAGGCTCTATCCGGGTGCCCACGGCATGAATCGAAGCACCCGGGACGATGAAATCCTCGGCGGCTACCGCATTCCGGCAGGATCGTGGGTCGAGGTATCGGTCTGGGGAATCCACCATTCACCTGCCGTATGGCCCGAGCCTGAAGTCTTCGATCCGCTTCGCTTCGACGTTCCGGCTGGACAGTTCCCGGGTGGACATCGGTATGCGTGGATGCCCTTCGGCGCTGGGCCGCGCGCATGCATCGGCATGCAGATCGCAATGTTGGAGATTCCGATCGTGATCGCCGCCATCGTCCAGTCATTCGAGCTGGAAACTCCGCTGAGTTCGGTGCCCTTGCATGCCGCCATAACTGTGCTGCCGAGCGCTGCTCTCCCGCTCCGGCTACGGCCGCTCTGAATGCGATCGAGCGCGGCTTCTTGGTCGGCAAGCGCGGACGGTCGGGCGCAATACTGATCAGGTGGTCCAGACCGATCGGCAATGGCATCCAGCGCTCTATGCGGGGAGTGCCCGGCATTACGCGACAGGCCGCGTTGGCTATCCGGCTGCGTTTACTCGGGCTCTCGCCCAGCAATTGGGGCTTGACGGTTCCGGTCGCCTGTTAGACGTCGGCTGCGGGCCTGGTTCACTCACGCTGCTCCTTGCGCCTTGGTTCGTGTCGCAATCAGCGAGCTGGTCGAGAGCTACCTCGGTCCGGAGACCAAGGCTTTCTGTCGCGGGACAAGGCCAACCGCGAGGAGGAGGTCTACCGGGCCGCAGGTTTCAGCGGCCCGGAGCGGATCGAGATTCCAGGGGACATCGTGGAGCGCACGAGTGATCAAATTGTGGCTGGCATCTTCTCGCTCTCCAGCTCGACTCCGCACCTGTTTGGGGAACGCCGCGATGCGTTCGAAGCTGATCTTCGGAAGCTGCTCCACCACGCCAGCCCAACCGGAATCTTCAGCGAGCAGATGCGCGAGATCGCGGCAGACATCTGGCGACCCATCAAGGGTTAGGCAGCGAAATTCCCTGGAAGCTTCACTCCAGACGAACCTGCGATCCTCAACTCAAGCGTGAACTGGCAGAGGAGGCTGCAGCTCGGGTGAAAGTTTTCCGGGTGGTTGGCCGGAAGTCCGCATACCTCGAGGGCAATCGCAACCTTTGGATATAGAGAACGTTGCGTATCTTCGGTACCGGCTTTACTCTTTAGAGAACGGAGCGTTTCTAGGAGTGAGTGGCATGCAGCCACCATCGTCGGTCGGGCGGGTCTTGCCGGGACTGCTGCTGGCGATGCTGCTCGGCGCCCTGGATCAAACGATCATGACGCCTGCCCTGCCGGCCGTTGCGGAGGATCTTGGCCGGCTCGATCAAATGCCTGCTGTTGTGATCTCCTATCTGGCTGCAGCCACAGCGGTCATGCCGTTGTACGGCAAGTTGGGCGACCGCTTCGGTCGAAAGCGGACCATGCTTTTCGCGGTTGCGGTCTTCGTGGTCGGCGCGACACTGTGCGCAACGGCAACGTCGATGGCGCTGCTGACGGTGTTCCGGGCGGTGCAGGGGCTGGGCGGTGGCGGGCTCATGGTTGGTCCGCAGGCCGTAATCGGCGAAATCGTCAGTCCGCGCGAGCGTGGTCGCTATTTGGGCTACATCGGCGCGGCGTACGTTGTCGCCGCGGTCGGCGGCCCGGTGCTCGGCGGGCTTATCGTCGAGGGCCTCGGCTGGCGATGGATCTTCGCGCTCTACCCTCCGCTCGGGGCGGTGGCTTTTACCCTCCTCGCCTTCACGCTAAGACTCCCCCGACCGCCCGAGCGGCCACCGATCGACTATGCCGGGGCACTCACATTGGCCGCGGCAGTCGTTGGAGTGGTGCTGTTTGGCCAGACGCGGCATCCCACGTGGCTCATCCTCACTGTCGTTGCCGCCGCGGCGTGGCTGATCAGCAGCCGATTCGCAGCCGACCCGATCCTGCCATTGCGGTTGTTTCGCGACCGCGGCTTCGCGATTCCGGTGGCGATCAGCTTCCTGGTCGGTTTCGCGCTGTTCGGCACACTGACCTATCTGCCTGCATACCTGCAGGTCGCTCTCGGGCTCTCGGCAAGCAGCGCCGGTCTGGTGGTGACCGCCCTGCTGGCCGGCGTCCTGATTACCACGGTGCTGTCCGGCCGGCTCATCACACGCACCGGCCGCTACAAGGCCTATCCGGTGATAGGCGCCGGGGTCGCCGCAGCAGGGTTGGCGCTGCTGGCGACCTGGGGTGCGGACAGCGGCCCCGGTGTGATCACCGCAATCCTGGCGCTGATCGGGCTGGGCGTCGGACTGATCATGCAGGTGATGGTGCTGGTCGCTCAGAACTCAGTCGCCTATGGCGACCTCGGCACCGCGACGTCCTCAGTTACCTTCCTTCGGCAGATCGGTGCCTCGGCTGGAGTTGCTGTCGCTGGGGCGCTGATCACCACAAGGCTCGCCGACCAGGTGCCGGCCGCCGTCGCACTACGTCAAGTGATGCCGATCGTCTTTGGCCTCATGTCACCACTGCTCGCGCTGGCATTCGTGCTCGCGGTGGTATTGCCGGCCCGTCCGCTGCGCACTACCGCCTATGTCAAGGAGACGGTATGAAATTCGTCGCACCGCTACGACACCTCGGCCGTGAGGACGTGTCCTCAGCCGGAGGAAAAGGCGCCAACCTGGGCGAACTGGTACGAGCCGGGCTCCCGGTCCCGGACGGCTTCGTCATCACGACCGCCGCGTACGCCGCAGCGGTGCAGCCGATCGATCTGCGTATCGCCGACAGGCTCGCCGAAGACGACGGCGCATCGATCCGCGCAGACATCGAGGCCACCTCGATGCCGTTCGAGCTGTGCGCCGAAATCGCCGAGGCTTACGCCGCCCTGGGAGCCGGTCCGGTGGCGGTGCGCTCGAGCGCCACCGCTGAGGACCTGCCGGGGGCAGCCTTTGCCGGTCAGCAGGACACCTACCTCAAGGTCATGGGTGAGCTGGAGTTGATCAATGCAGTGCAGAGATGCTGGGGATCACTGTGGACCGAACGTGCGATCTCCTACCGCACCCGGCTAGGCATCGACTCCGCGGACATAGGTATTGCTGTCGTCGTGCAACGCATGATCAACGCCGAGGTGGCGGGTGTCATGTTCACCGCCGATCCCGTCAGCGGCGATCGGGAGACGATCATGATTGACGCGTCGATTGGGCTTGGTGAGGCGGTCGTCTCCGGCCTCGTGACGCCGGATCATTACGTTCTCAATGATCAAGGTCGGATCCGCGAATTCCACGCCGGCGACCCTGATCGTACCCACCGGCTGCCTGACCACGTGCTTGCAGAATTGGCCCGCCTTGGCCACGCCGTCGCCAAGCACTTCGGGCGCCCGCAGGACATTGAGTGGGCGTACGCGGAAGACCAAGTGTGGCTGCTCCAAGCGCGCCCGATGACAGCGCTTCCGCCGCCACCGATCAAGCTGAACGCTACGCAACGTTGGCTCGGCTCGATTCTCCTCGACAACCTTCCTGTGCGCCCGTACCCCATCGACATGAGCACCTGGGTGCCATACGGCCCGATCGGCATGATAGCCACAGTCTTCGGGAGGTTCGGGTTCCGCGACGCGTTCGAGGCGTTGCTCCCGGAGGATGAGTGTGGGGTGGTCGACCGGCTCGTGCCAGTCTCGCCGCGTCCGACACTTGAGGTGATGAAAGCGCCGTGGCGCATCGCAACTAACGCCCGCCGCTACGATCCCGCTGGCTGGACCGACGATCCGCGTTTCTCGGCCTACCTCGCAAAAGTCCACGACGTTGCCGTACAAGATCTGACGACGATGCCGTGGACCGGGCTTAAGACAATGCCGCGGCAGGCACTCCAGCTGATCAATCCAATTGGAAGCCTGCGGATCGATTATCTGCCTCGCACAGGCCTCGCGCTACTCCGGTTGCTCATCGTGCTCCGACTGCTACAGCGATCCACCCTCCTCCCAGACCTGCTGGTCACCCACACCCGGACCACCGACGCCAACCGTGCACTAGAGGCGCTCGCCGCTCGCGCCCGCGAAGACCCACAGCTGCTCGCCGCCGTCGGCAAACTCGACCCGACGGCACTCGGTGACTTTCCTGACTTCGACAAGGAGTTCACCGCCTACCTCGCCGAGTACGGCCACCGCGAGACCGTCAGCCCGGTTCTGGTCACCCCGCCAACTCAGAGCGAGGCGCCCGAGACCGTGCTGGGGCTGGTCAAGGTGCTGGCCACGGAGCCGCCACGCCCGCCGGAAGATCCTGATCTTGCAGTCTCCGAGCTGCTTAAGCACCCGCTGTTGCGCGGCCGTCATTGGCGAAACCGCCTAGAGCGTTGGATTGAGGCCGCTCGCGCCGGAATGGCTTTTCGCGAGGACAGCCACTTCTACTTCCTCATGCCGTTGCCCATCTTGCGCAGGTCTCTGCTGGAAATGGGCCGCAGATTGCGCGATGTCGGAGTGCTGGATAAGCCAGAGGATGTATTCCATTTGCGGCTCGAGGAGCTCGAGGATATTGATGACCCAGCGGCGCTTGCCGATCCAGACAAGTTGCGCGCTGCCGTACGCACCCGATCGGCCCGCCGAGAGGAGCTTGCCGGAGTTCGCCTGATCGATCCGACTGCGATCTTCCCGGGACGTGACGATAGCGATGCGCTTGTCACGGGCGCTCCCGCTAGCGGCGGCTCCGCCACAGGTCCCGTCGCCCTCATCCATCAGCCTGCCGAATTCGACCGATTGGCGTCCGGGGACGTGCTGGTCTGCCCTTACACCAATCCCGCGTGGACAACCTTGTTTCAGCGCGCCGCCGCCGTGGTCGTTGACGCCGGGGGACCGGCATCCCACGCTGCAATCGTCGCGCGCGAGTACGGCATCCCAGCTGTGATGGGCACCGGTGTCGGCACCACCGTGCTTACCGACGGTCAACTCGTCACCGTGAATGGCAGCACAGGCCGAGTAACTGCCGCCGATACCGCCGGGCGACCCCGATGACAGACCACCGGACGCGGCCACGCCGCCGCGGCGACGTGCTCAATAGCGCGATCTTCGAGGCAACGTTCGACGAGCTTGCCGAGGTTGGTTATGCGAAGTTGACTATGGAGCGGGTCGCGCTGCGAGCTGGGGCGAGCAAAGCGTCCGTATACCGGCGCTGGCCCAGCCGCATGGAGCTAGCTCTCGACGCCGTCCACCATCTCGCGCCCGACCCCGCCGCCACGCCCGACACCGGCAGCTTGCGTGGCGACACGCTCGCCTTCATGCGGATCGCGGCCGATCTGCTGGCCGGACCCGGCGGCGAGGCACTGCGCGGCCTGCTCGGCGACGCCCTTGCTGACCCGTCCCGCACACTGGAGCTACGCAGGCGCTCCCGGGGTACGGGGCATCGAGTTATGCAGGAAATCACCCGCCGGGCCGTCGAGCGCGGAGAGATCAACTCCGACGCCATCACCCCGCGGCGCCTCGATGTTGCGCAGGCGATGTTGCGAGAGCAGTTCCTGTTCCATGGGCCACCAATCCCAGATGCTGTGATCGTCGAAATCGTGGATGAGACGGTCCTTCCCCTGTTCTTCGGTAGGGTCCAGGGATGACGGCACTCCGGTTGAGAAGACCTACGTCATGCTCATGGTCGCTGACATGACCCGCGCCCTGCGGTTCTACACCGAGGCATTCGCCTTCAGCTTGCTGATCCCGAAGTAGACGATCTTGACGCGGCACTGCAGCGAGCAACCGAGGTGGGCGGGCGGATCAGCAGCCGCCTACGCGATAGACCCGAGGAGCGGATTCGAGTCGCCGAGATTGCAGACACCGAAGGAAATCTGATCACCGTCGCCGAGCTGAAGGCCTAGCTACTTCGACCTGAAAATGTCGAGGCGTGTCGAGCGGTGAATATGCCTCTGACAAGGGAGAATGGTCCCAACCCCTTGGGCTAGAAGGGATCGGGACCATTCATGTTGCGTACGGTAGCTGATCAGCCGACGTTGTGGGAA
>JBKPTR010000128.1:0-8302 GCA_046735615.1 Actinomycetota bacterium | reverse complement strand
CCTCTAGCTACCACAGCGCGGCGCTGGAGCGGACCTTCGCCCTCGCACTGGTCAAGGCCGGCCGCAGTCGGATCGGGCAGACCGTGTACGTTCCGGTCGGCGGTGCACTCGTGCCGGCTGAGGTCGCCGAACCCGTGGTGTTCGACCCGGAAGGATCCCGTCGTGACGGCTGACACACTGACTCGTACCAACCCGCTAGAGCAGTGGACCGAGGCCTTGAGCGGTTTGCCAGAGACCGTGCAGGTCATGCCGAAATCGTTCATCTCGATGGTCGACCTCAGGCTCTACCCAGCGGGCTCCGCCGCCGCCGACGTCGGTAGCTACCTGGGGGTCGACCTACCCACTACGCCGTGCACCTGGGTTGAGACGGACCGGGTGCAGGTGATCTGGTTGGGCCCGGACGAGTGGCTCGTAACCAGTCCCGTTCAGACGGCTCAGGAGCTCGAGGCCGGACTGCGGGAAGCAGTCCGCGGGCGCGGCGCAGTTGTCGATGTGTCGGCGCAGCGCACAACGTTGTGGTTGACCGGCGAGAACGCCCGCGACGTGCTTGCTGCCGGGTGCGCGATCGATCTGCATCCGCGTGTGTTCCGGTCAGGTGCGGCGGCGCAGACCCTGCTCGGGCTCACGAGTGTGGTGCTGCTCGCGCTCAACGACACCGGAACCAGCTACCACATCCTCGTTCGCTCGTCGTTCGCCCAGTATCTGGCGAGGTTCCTGCTCGATGCGGCAATCGAGCACACGGACGCATGACTTCCGTCGCTTACCACTTATCGAGCAGGAGAGGCGGGTGCCCATCGCAGCCCGCGTCGTGATCATTGGAGGCATCGTGGAGACCTTGCTGGTCTATGAGTGGACCACCCTGTGGCGTCGATTAGGTGATATCTCAAACAGCGGGTCAGCGCTCGAACGTTGTGCTGACCCGCGGGGGTAGAGATGATCAGCGCTTTCGACCTCTACAAAGTTGGCATCGGGCCGTCAAGTTCTCACACCGTGGGCCCGATGCGTGCCGCGAATATCTTCGTGACCCGGCTGGCGAGTGATGGACTCCTCGACAGTACCGCCGGTTTACGGGCCGAGATGTTCGGCTCACTCGGCGTGACCGGGCATGGCCACGGAACGGTGAAAGCCGTGATACTCGGTCTCGAGGGGGAGCAGCCGGACCTTGTTGATCCGGCGAGTGCCGAGCCGCGCGTACAAGTCGTCCGCACCGACAAGGTGCTGCGGCTCGGCGGTGAGCACCTTATTGCATTCTCAATCGACGACGACCTCGTGCTGCACCGCCGCAAACGGCTCCCGTTCCACAGCAACGGAATGCGGTTCACCGCGAGCGATGCGGACGGGCACGTGCTGATCACTCGGGAGTACTACTCCGTTGGCGGCGGGTTCGTCCTCGACGAGGACGAAATCGAGCGCTCTGATATCACCGCGGACGACAGGCAAAGGCCCGTGCCCTACCCCTTCGATAGTGGCGACGAATTGCTTCAGCGCACACGTGAAACAGGGTTGAGCATCAGCGGGCTGATGCTCGCCAACGAGCTGACGCGGCGCCGCGAAGACGAGATTCGCTCCGGCTTGCTACACATCTGGTCAGTGATGCAGGAATGTGCGAACCGAGGCATCCATGCAACGGGAGTCTTGCCGGGCGGGCTCAACGTACGGCGGCGCGCAGGCCTCCTGCGTCAGACCCTCGAAACTGCGGATGACACTACGGACCCACTTCGAGCCATGGAGTGGATCACTCTCTACGCGCTCGCTGTCAACGAGGAGAACGCGGCGGGCGGTCGTGTCGTAACTGCGCCGACGAATGGCGCTGCAGGGATCGTCCCGGCTGTCCTGCATTACTACCGCGACTTCGTCGACTCTTACTCTGAAGACGGGGTCATACGATTCCTGCTTACCGCCGCCGCAGTCGGCATCCTGTTCAAGAAGAACGCCTCCATCTCGGGAGCAGACGTGGGCTGCCAAGGTGAAGTCGGCTCGGCGTGTTCGATGGCGGCGGCCGGACTGGCTGAGGTTCTCGGCGGTACACCGGATCAGGTCGAGAATGCGGCCGAGATCGGAATCGAGCACAATCTCGGTCTGACTTGTGATCCCATCGGCGGCCTGGTGCAGATCCCCTGCATCGAGCGCAACGCGGTGGGGTCGATCAAGGCTATTACGGCCGCTCGCATGGCCGTCCGCGGTGACGGCGAGCAATTCGTCTCCCTGGACAAGGCGATCAAGACCATGCGCGATACCGGGGCGGACATGAAGGACAAGTACAAGGAGACGGCGCGCGGCGGGCTCGCTGTCAACGTGATCGAGTGTTGAGGAGATGCAATGCCGGGAACCTTCATTCTGACGATGAGCTGCCCGCAGCGTGCCGGCATCGTCCACGCCGTAACCGCGTTCCTCTTCGCGCACGGCTGTGACATTGTGGAACACCAGCAGTTCGACGATCCGATCCGCGGTGCACTGTTCCTTCGAACTGAAGTCCTCGCAGCCGGCGACGCTGATGCGAAACAGCTGTCCACCGCCTTCGCGACGGAGGTGGCCGAGGAGTTCGGGATGGATTTCACATTCTCGGATGACCGTCCGCAGCGAGTCTTGGTAATGGTCTCCCGCGAGGGTCACTGCCTCAACGACTTAATTTTCCGATGGCGAGCTGGCAGTCTCAACGCCGATCTTGTCGCCGTGGTGTCCAACCATGAAGACTTGCGCCCGATGGCCGAGGCGGCGAGCCTGCCGTTTTTCCACGTGCCCGTGACGCCGGAATCAAAGGCGGGCGCCGAGCAACACTTGCTCGAAATCAGCGACGAGTACCGCGCCGACGTAGTGGTGCTCGCGCGCTACATGCAGGTGCTTTCCGACAACCTGTGCCTCAAACTGCTCGGACGAATCATCAACATCCATCACTCATTCCTGCCCGGATTCAAGGGGGCCAAGCCCTACCACCAGGCTTACGACCGAGGCGTCAAACTCATCGGGGCTACCGCCCACTATGTGACACCTGACCTCGACGAAGGCCCGATCATCGAACAGGAGGTCATCCGGGTCGATCACACCTACGATCCTCGTGCACTTGCGACCGTAGGCCAGGACGCCGAGGCCCTCGCACTGGCGCGTGCCGTGCGATGGCACTCCGAACGGCGTGTGCTGCTCAATGAGCGCAGCACGGTGGTCTTCCGCTGATCGCCATGCCTGCCTCAAGGGGCGTGTGTTTGAGGAGATAACGAAATGCTAGGCAGTCTGAGACTGGTGGCAGATCAAAACATAATGAAATTTCAGTCAGAACATCTTCAGAATATCTACACTGGCTTTTGTGAGTCAGCAGCCTGTTGGACCAGGTAGCGATGGTTACCGGTCGTCTGAGGTGGTGGATGGTGGGCGTCCGCGCCTCGCTGACCAGGCGTACCGGGTGATACGTGACGATCTGATTGCGCTTCGTATCGAGCCGGGCGCGCCGCTGGAGGAGAAGCAGCTGAGCGCTGAGCTGAAGGTCGGGCTGACGCCGGTGCGTGATGCGCTGAAGCGGCTCACCCTGGAGCGGCTGCTAGTCACCTACCCGCGGCGCGGCACGTTTGCAGCAGAGATCAACATCAGCGATGAGAGGTGGCTGACGGAGGCAAGGACAGGGCTTGAAGGGCTGGCCGCCGCGCTCGCGGCGCAAAGAGCCAGCGACGCGGAACGGGCTCGACTGATCCAGCTTGCCGAAAAGCTGGAGGGCTCCAAGCGATCGATGGCCAACATCGATCACGACGCTGAGGTGCACCGGGCCATCTATGCGGCGGCCCACAACCCCTACCTGGAGGCAACGCTTAACCAGTACGCCAACGCGGCGCTACGTATCTGGCACTACGCGCTCCGTAGTCTCGGCTCGCAAATCCGGCATCCCTCTGATCAAACCGAGGTCGTTGCCGCGATCGTTGAGCGCGATAGCGAACGGGCCAAGGCGGCGGCCGAGGCCCACCTGCTCGACTACTCGACAGAGATCCGGCGCCTGCTCTAACTCGATTCAACGGCCGGAGTGTCGGGTGCGTAAGGTCTTTCCCGACCATCGGCTCGAGTCAACGCGACAGCGGGGTCGAGCACACCGTCTCATGCGTTGACATCCGGAGCTTGTGAGCTGATTGGTTGCGGTACTGAAATTTCTGTTGTACGTTTAGCCAAGTCGCCGGCGTAGCGGCCGGTCTTTGGACGGGCATCGTGAAGGTGACATCGGTCGGCGGTCTGCTCGCGCAAACCCCTTCACCCCGTTGGTTGATGCGCTGCCCGAGTTGCACTCGGGCAAGGAGTGATCCGACCTAACGAGGAGGTTGCCGTGCCGAAGGTGTTGGTGCTCACGGGCGGCCAGTTGCAGCTGAACGCCCTCGAAACGATCATCGCCCAGTCCTTTTTTGCCGGCCTGCAGCATCTCGCGAATGCTTGTCGGCTCTTGGCTGACAAGTGGGTCGTCGGTATCACCGCGAACCGTGGGCCGATGCACCGCAGGGTGATCGACTCGATCGGGCTGGTCACTGCGCTTAGCCCCCGACTTGGCTACGAGACTGCAACAAAGGTGCCGCAGGAAGCACTCCTCACTGGCGCCGGTGTCGGCGACATCGTGCTGGCCTGCGGGCTCCTCACTGCCGACGAGCTCGACGAGCTTGTGTCTGTCGCGGTCTTGACCACTTGCGGCGGCACGCTGTGATCGCCGCCTCCGACCCGATGGACGACAAGGATCGTGGTCACCCCCAGGGCCAGGAGCCGCGCGCCAGCCGGCTCCCGGAGCGGGCCGCGGGTGGCACCGATGTGGTGCCGGTGTTCTTTCTGTCCGACTCGACTGGAATCAGCGCCGAGACCATGGGCAATGCCGTGTTGATCCAGTTTCCCGATCTGCGGTTCGAACGTCGGCTGATTCCTTTCATCGCCACAGTGGAAGAGGCACGCGGCGTTGTGAAGATCCTCGATGCCGCTACGGATGGGCCGGTAACGCCGTTGGCGTTCACCACTGCTGCCGTCGACGAGATCCGGGCCGAGCTGCTCAAGACCCGCTGCCCGATCATCGACTTCTTCGGCATGCACATGGCACGGGCCGAATCGATCCTCGGTATCCGCGGCATGCATGTCGCCTCCCGACTTCATGGAGTGGGCGACATTCAGCGCTACAACGCCAGGATGGCGGCCGTCGAGTACGCCATCGAGCACGACGACGGGCAGCGAGTGAGGGCTCTCGATAAGGCCGACCTAATCCTGCTCGCCCCCTCCCGCTGCGGGAAGACACCGATCACGTTGTATCTGGCCCTTCAGCACGGCGTTTTTGTGGCCAACTACCCACTGGTGCCGGAGGATCTGCAGGGCACCGAGCTGCCACGACCGGTCCGCCGCCTGACTAGCCGCTGCTTCGGCATCACCACCACAGCAGCCCGTCTCAGTCAGGTCCGGCACGAACGCCGGCCCAACTCGAGATATGCCTCCTTCGAGCAGTGCAGCTACGAGCTGCGACAGGCCGAGGCCCTGTATCGGGCGCACCGGCTGCCGGTGATCAACTCCTCGGCCAAGTCGGTGGAAGAGATGTCCACCATCATCCTCCAGACCATCAACCGGCCGCGCTAGCGGCAGAAGGAACTACTCATGAGAACTACCGCGAACGCGAACGTCCGCTGGTTCGCCGACCTCAGCCTTGCAGACCTCGATCAAGTCGGCGGGAAGAACTCCTCGCTGGGAGAGATGATCGCCAATCTCGCTGGGCTGGGCGTTCGGGTGCCGAACGGCTTCGCGACCACCGCCGACGCGTACCGGCGGTTCATCGGCGATACCGGACTGGCCGACTTCATCGGTGCCGAGCTGGCAGGGCTGGACACTGACGACGTCCAAGAGCTCGCGCGCGCGGGGAAGAGGATCCGTGAGGCGGTGGTGGCACAGCCATTCCCAGCCGACCTGGAGGCCGATATTCGCGCCGCCTACGACGATCTCACCGTCGATGGTGTTGATATGTCATTCGCGGTGCGGTCATCCGCTACGGCCGAGGACCTGCCCGACGCCTCGTTCGCGGGTCAGCAGGAGACGTTTCTCAATGTCCGCGGTATCGATGCGATCTTGACTGCTATCCGAGAGGTATTCGCCTCTTTGTACAACGACCGAGCGATCGCCTACCGGGTGCATCACGCTTTCGATCACGACGCCGTCGCCTTGTCGGCGGGGGTGCAGCAAATGGTCCGGTCCGACGTCGGTGCGTCGGGTGTGATGTTCACCATGGACACCGAGTCCGGGTTCAGCGACGCGGTATTCATCACCTCTTCCTATGGGCTGGGGGAGGCGGTCGTGCAGGGTGCGGTTAATCCGGACGAGTTTTATGTCTACAAGCCGGCGCTACGCGCTGGCCGGCCGGCCATTTTGAAACGCGGTATTGGCGGCAAGGCGATCAAGATGATCTACACCGGCGACACGACCGTGGGGAGGACCACCGAGTTCGTCGACGTTCCCGAAGCTGAGCGGCGCCGGCTCAGCCTCACCGACACCGAGGTTGAGGAGCTGGCCCGGCAGGCCGTGACGATCGAATCTCACTACGGCCGTCCAATGGACATCGAGTGGGGCAAGGACGGCCAGGATGGAGAGTTGTACATCCTGCAGGCCAGGCCCGAGACGGTCCAGTCTCGCCAGTCCGCTGGCTCCATCCAGCGGTACCGGATGGGAGAGCGCGGCTCCGTATTAATCGAGGGTCGCGCTATCGGGCAGAAGATCGGCGCAGGAGCGGTACGGGTGCTGTCCTCCGTCGATGACATGCACAAGTTCATGCCCGGTGAGGTCCTGGTCGCTGACATGACCGACCCCGACTGGGAACCGATCATGAAGCGGGCCAGTGCCATTGTCACCAATCGCGGTGGTCGTACCTGCCACGCCGCGATCATCGCCCGCGAGCTTGGCATCCCCGCCGTCGTCGGCACGGGCGCTGCGACCCGCGAGCTCATCGACGGTCAGTCGGTCACCGTGTCCTGCGCCGAGGGTGATACCGGCTACATCTATGACGGGATTCTGGATTTCACTGTCCAAAGCACCGACCTTGGAGCGATGCCCGACATCCCAGTGAAGATCATGATGAATGTCGGCACCCCCGACCAGGCCTTCGCCTTTTCCCGGCTGCCGCATGCCGGTATCGGACTTGCGCGGCTCGAGTTCATCATTAATCGACAGATCGGGATCCACCCCAAGGCGCTACTGGACCTGGACCGTCTCCAAGAGCCTCTGCGAAGCCAGATCGCCGACACTGTCGCGGCCTATCCCAGTCCGCGGGACTACTTCGTCACTCGCATCACTGAAGGCGTCGCCACTCTGGCCGCTGCCTTCGCGCCTGAACCCGTCATCGTACGAATGTCGGACTTCAAGTCCAACGAGTACGCCAATCTCATCGGCGGGGAGCTGTACGAGCCGCACGAGGAAAACCCGATGATCGGCTACCGCGGCGCGTCCCGCTATCTGTCACCTGACTTTGCTGACTGCTTCGCCATGGAGTGCGACGCGCTCCGCTACGTCCGCGACGAGATGGGCCTGACCAATGTCAAGATCATGATCCCGTTCGTTCGGACCATCGCCGAAGCCGAAGGCGTCATTGCCTTGTTGGCCGCCCACGGCCTTCGTCGAGGCGAGAATGATCTTCAGGTGATCATGATGTGTGAGCTGCCATCCAACGCCGTCATCGCCGACGCGTTCTTGGACCATTTCGACGGCTTCTCTATCGGCTCCAATGACATGACCCAGCTCACCCTTGGGTTGGACCGCGACTCCGCCCTGGTTGCCGCTGGCTTCGACGAACGCGACGCCGCGGTCAAATTCATGATCAGCACCGCGATCAAGGCCTGCAAAGCCCGCGGCAAATACGTCGGCATCTGCGGCCAAGGCCCCAGCGACCACCCAGATCTCGCCGAATGGCTGCTCGAGCAACGCATCGACACCATGTCACTCAACCCAGATACCGTCGTCGAGACCTGGCTTCGCCTCGGCCAGCTCGCCGGCACCACCTGATTTGCCGTCGGCGGACCGCCCGCAACGGCCCACCTTTGTGGCCGGCCTGGTATCTCAGTCACATCAGCTGCCGGGCCGGCCACCGTACTACCCGAGGGAACCGTCATACGGCTCCTGATGATCATGCTTGGTGTCATTCCCCCTGGACCTGTATCAGTGGGGACCTAGCGGTGACCGCAATTACGATTCCGGATGAAGAACGGTGGCTGAGGGCGAATCCCGGGCCAAATGGGCGGTAGCTCAGCCCTGTTCTTGATGCTGCGACTCCTGGTTAGGCCATGTTGAGAAGCGACGACGCTGCTACACAGGCTCGGAAGGCGCT
>JBKPTR010000127.1:0-8778 GCA_046735615.1 Actinomycetota bacterium | reverse complement strand
GCTCCCCCGCGACGACATCTACCGGCACCGGCACGGCAGCCGCGGTCATGGCCGTGACCACGTCCTGCCAGCCTTCGTATCACCGTCGCTTACGGTGCCAGTGCTTGGCGGCCAGCCCGCACTCGGTACCTGGCAGAGCGTGGTGCTGGTGGATACGAACGCTGACAACCCGGACCGGAAGGTGCGGCTTAGCTTCCTCCCGGGTTGACCTGATGTTTGGTTCAGTGGCGCTCTTCGAGGCCGACCGCGTCGCGCAATCGGGTCACCGCTTCCTCGAGATTGTGGTCCTCGACGGCGCGCGAGGCCATCAACGCGGCGAGCGCCTCGGCGATGACGTTGAGCTTCTCCTGCGCGGCCTCGGCGCTGCGGCGCCCGGCGTTCTCCAGCAGAGCGACTAGCAAAAGCGTGAGCACGCTTGCGACGGTGTGGATAGCCACTTGCCAGACCTTTGTATCGCCCCACAGCGGCAGGCTGACTAGCCAGCCCACGATAATCGCCATACAGATAAGGAAGAACGGTGGGCGGCTGACCTGCTGGTAGGTGGCCTCAACGAAGTGGTCGAAGCGCGAGCGCTGGGCACGGGCGCCTGCGGCAGGACGCTCGATCTCCTCGCGCACGCCCGCCAGCCTATGCTGCCTGGCAGCCACGGCGGGTCACCGGCAATACTCCCGACTCGGATCCTCGTGGTGCTCGCGCGTACGGATCAAGCGGCCAGCTGGTCGTCATCTGGGTTGAGTCGGCTACTCAGAGGTCTCGCCCGTGTGTTGGGTGGCGCACTCGGCCGCGCGGCGTTGCATGGTTGTGCGTTCCCGGGTGTTGCTGGTCAACGATGCCGCCCGAAGGAAGTGCTTCCGGGCACGATCATGCTCCCCGGTGCGGCAGAGCAGGTCGCCGGCGACCGCCGGCAGCAGGTGGTACTGGCGAAGCTCGGCGACGTCGAATAGGGGCAGCACGGTGTCCAGCCCCGCCTCCGGTCCGAACGCCTGGGCGATCGCCACGCCGCGGTTCAGCTCGACGACGGGGGATGGACTGATCTGAGCCAGGCCGTCGTAGAGCGCCGCAATTCGGACCCAGTCGGTGTCGTCGGCAGTGCTGGCTCGCGCATGGCATGCGGCGATCGCGGCCTGCAGGGCGTAGGGCCCGGCGGTGCCGCCCAGCTGGTCGATGCGCTCGAGGGTGGCAAGTCCGCGACGGATGAAAAGGTGGTCCCAGCGGGTGCGGTCCTGGTCCATGAGGAGCACAGGCTCGCCGTCCGGTCCGGTGCGGGCCTTCAACCGGGAGGCTTGGAGCTCCATCAGCGCCAGCAGACCCAGCGACTCAGTGTCGCGGGGCGTCAGGCTGGCCAGCATCCGACCCAGCCGAAGCGCCTCCGCGCACAGGTCGGTGCGTATCCACGAGTCCCCGCTCGTAGCCGAGTACCCCTCGTTGAAGACGAGATAGATCACCTCACGCACCGCGGCCAAGCGGGCGGGCCGTTCCGCTGGGCCGGGGAGCTCGAACCGGATGTTCGCCGCTGACAGGGTCCGTTTTGCCCGCACCACGCGCTGAGCGATGGTCGGTCCGGGTACGAGGAATGCACGGGCGATGTCCTCGGTGTCGAGGCCGCAGACCAGCTTCAGGGTGAGGGCCGAGCGCGCATCCGGCGACAGGATCGGGTGGGCGGCAATGAAGATCAGGCCGAGGAGGTCGTCCGCGAGGTCGCCGTCGACGAGTTCGGCGAGGTCGTGCTCCACGACCTGTCGGCTCGTAGCGGCTACCAGGCGCACCTTGTTGCGGTGGGCGTCGCGCCTTCGGATCCGGTCGACGGCTAGATACCGGGCCGTCGTGTGCAGCCAAGCCCCCGGGTTGTCCGGCACTCCGTCCTGCCGCCACTTCTCGATGGCGGCCACGAACGTGTCCTGCGTGAGCTCCTCGGCGGTGTCGAGGTCACCGACGAACCGGGCCAGCCGGGCGAGTACCCGAGGGGACTCGACGCGCCACAAGGTCGCAACGGTGGCGTCGATGTTCGCTGCATTCATGGCAAGTGGTGCGGTCGAATCCGGCCCGGGTGCTACTGAAGATCCTCGGCCTCGACGACGCGACGTACGTCGACGCGCTCGGTGCCGACGAGGAGGGCGAACTTGCGGGCGTGTTCGACAGCCTCGGCGAGCGAGTCGACCTCGAGGATGGCGAAGCCGCCGATCAGCTCCTTGGCTTCGGCGAAGGGCCCGTCGATGACCCGGACCTTCCCGTCGCTGACCTCGACACGCGCGCCGGCTGAGCTGGGAAACACCCCTTCGCCGCTGAGCAGGACGCCGGACATGGCTGCCTCCCGCATGTACTCCTCGATGGCGGCCTGGGTCTCCGGTGACGGCATGATCCCGTCTTCCATGTCCTGGGTCTGGTAATGCATCACCATGTAGCGCACGGTCTCTCCTTTGGTCGACTTGTGGCCATTGTGTCCGGAACGGATGGATCAGGTAGTAGTGGCCGGCGTGTAGACCAGGTGCAGCACCCCGGTCTGGAAGGTCGTGGCGGACTTCAACTCAAGCGGCACGGTTTGACCGTCGGCGAACAGCTTCTTGCCGTGGCCGATGACGATGGGGTGTACCAGCAGGTGCAGTTCGTCGACGAGGCCCTGTTCGAGTAGCCAGCGGACCAACGTCGCACTGCCGGTCGTCGACAGTCCGGTGTCCTCCTTCAGCGCGGCCAGTGACGCGTACACGTCGCCGTTGATCACCGAGGAGTTCTCCCAGGTGGCCTCACTCAGGGTGTTTGACACGACGTACTTGCGGGCGCCGTTCATGGTGGCTGTCATCTCGTCTGCGGGGTCTGCCTGGGGCCAGTAGCTGGCGAAGGCCTCGTACGTGTTACGCCCGAGCAGCGTGGCGTCGGCCTCGGCCATCAGCTGGCCGACGGCGGCTCCCATCTCGTCGTTGAAGTAGGGGAAGTGCCAGGTCTCAGGCGCCTCGATGACGCCGTCGAGGGAGATGAACAGGCCGGACTTGATGAATCCCATGATGTGCTCCTTGTGGTGGTTTCTTGCACCGCTTACTTGGTGCCTTCACCCTCTGTGCCGAACGAGGCGCCTCGATTTCGACACGTCCCTCGAACTTTCTTCGACGGCTCTCGGGCGCACACTAGTAGGCGACGCCGACGGCGTGGCGTATGGTCTCAGGCTGTCCGAGCACGGTCAGCGTCAGGTGGGCGACGTCTGGCCGCGAGATGGTCAGGCCGTGGCGTACGTTGCGGTCTATGGCGGTCCGGTATGTGCCGGTGAGCGGTCCGTTGGTGAGCCGCGGTGGCCGGATAGCGGTCCAGTCCAGGCTTCCGTCGCAGAGCAGGTCTTCCATGGCGGCGAGGTCGGTGTAGAGGCGGCCGAAGATTCGCCGGATCAGCGGGCTGAGGAGGTAGCGCATGAGCAGGTCGTCGCCAGGGTCGTAGCGAGGCGGCTGTGGTCGGTGGGTCGAGGGCACGACCCCGACCGGCGCGGCACTGATCACCACGAGGCGGCGGACGCGTGCACAGTCCATGGCGTGCGTGATGGCGGCCGTGGCTGGTGCAACGATCCCGGCCTGAGCTGCCCGGTGAGGGCCGACGGTGGAGATCACCGCGTCGACGTCGCGCAGCGCGGCGGCGAGAACTTCGACATCCGGAGTAGCCAGGTCTTGCCGTACGACGTCGACGTCCGCCGGCAGCTTCGAGGGGTTCCGCACCACAGCCGTGACCGCGTGACCAGCAGCGATGGCCTGGCTGAGCACCTCGCGGCCGACACCGCCGGTGGCGCCGAGCAGGGCGAGCTTCACGCGGCCATCCCGCGGAATGACTCGGCGTGGTCAGCCGCCCAGATAGCGAAATCGGTCGCTGGCCGGCCCAAGATCTCCTCGACCGCGTGGGTGACCAGAGCAGGCCGGCCTACCGCCTCGGCTTGCAGCAGCAGGTACCCGGTGACGAAGCCTTCGGGGAAACCTTGGGCCAGCATCGCCTGGCGGGCCGCCTCCGGTGGAACCTCTTCGAATCTGATCGGCTGGCCGAGAGCTTCGGCCAGTGTGTCAGCGAGCTCGCGGGCCGACTGGGATCGGGGCCCGGTCAACGGCACCTTCTGTCCTAGGAGCCGGTCGGTGAGCAGCGCCTCGACGGCGACCGCCGCAATATCCCGCTCGTCGATCGGCGCGTGCTGCGACGCGCCGTAGGGTGCGCGGACCACGTTCCCGTTGCGGAGCTGCGCCGCCCAGAGGCCGAGGAAGTTCGACGCGTACTCGTTCGGCCGCAGGCTCACCCACTCCAGGCCGCTAGCGATCACGGCCTGCTCGAGCTCGGCGTTGAGGTCGCCGCGCCAGCGAGAGGGTTGCCGGGAGTGGTCCTCGTCGACGTTACCGGCGGCAAGCGCGACGGCCCGGACCACGCCGGCGCCCTCAGCGAGCGTCAACACTTCCAGCGCGGCGGTCTGGACGGCGCGTGCGTTGAGGAAGATCGCGTTGACGCCGTCAAAGCATCCATCGAGCGACTCCGGTCGGCTCGGGTCGGCCTGGACGACTTCGGCACCGTCCGGCAGACCAGCAGCGTCTGGATGCCGGCTGATGGCGCGGACCTTCGCGCCGCGGGCGAGCAACTGGGTTACGAGGGGCCGTCCGACGTTTCCCGTCGCTCCGGTGATGAGGATCATGTCAACTCCTTGATGTCGCGTGTTCATAGCTAAGGACGGGAGCGCCCGCAGGAAAGTGACAGCGCCGCGGAGATGGGTGGCCAAGAAGGTCGCCCGCTCGTGCCTGTCACGATGGAAGGTGCTATCTCGTCCTGGTGTGTATGACGGCGATTTGGAAGGCGCAGGACGTTGCGATGATCGATCTCTCGGACGCAGGCGGCCTAGTCGCGGCGGCGTGGCGAGCCGACCGCGCCTACCTGATCGATCTCGCGTATCGGATGCTGGGCGATGTCGGTGCGGCTGAAGACGTGGTCCAGGAGGCGTTCCTACGCCTGGACCTGGTCGAACCCGGCGAGGTCCGCGATCCTCGCGGCTGGCTGACCGTCGTGACGAGCCGGCTCTGCCTGGACCGGATCCGCTCCGCGCATAACCGGCGGGAGCGGCCGAGCGATACCTCGTGGCTAGACGGTGCGCTCAGCCTCGGCCGGCAGACGGTGGTCGATCCCGCGGACCGCGTGACCCTGGACGAGGAGGTGAGCGAGGCCCTGCTGATCTTGCTGCAGCGGCTCAGCCCGGCCGAACGCGTCTCCTTTGTACTGCACGATGTCTTCCAGCTCCCCTTCGACCAGGTCGCGGAGATCATTGGCAAGCCGTCGGCGACCTGCCGCCAGCTGGCCAAGCGGGCCCGCGCCAAGGTGGCCGCCGGTCCCGATACAATCCGAGATGGCCGAGCACGAGCTGCACAAGATCTCCCAGGCCTTCCTCGCCGCTTGCGCCAACGGCGATTTCCAGGCCCTCACCGCTTTGCTGCACGATCAGGTCTGGGGCGTGGCCGACTTCACCGCTGGCGATCCGCCCCAGCTCCGCCCGCGGCGCAGCAGCGCGCAGGTCCAGCGCGGCGCCGACCGCATCGCCAGGAACCTGCTGCGCTTCTTTGGCGCCAACGTCACCCTCGTCAGCGCGCCCGCCGCATCGGGCCTTGCCTTCCTGGCGTTTCTGCAACGGCGGCCGTACGCGATCATCACCGCATCGGTGGACGGCGGGCTGTTGACCAGCATGCATGCCGTCGTCAATCAGGACGCGCTACGTGCAGCCAACTCACCCACCTCCTGAGCGAGAGCATGACGGCCCGCGGCGCAGGCCGACTCAGTCAGCCGGCTTCCTTTTCGATCAGCTGGACCGTGCCGGCTACGTGGAGCGCGTACCGGAACCGTCCGATGCACGCGCACGGCTGGTGCAGATCGCCGAGCGTGGCCGCCAGACGCTCCCTATCGCGGCGAGCGTCGTCTCGGAGGTCGAGGCCGAGTGGACCAAGCACCTCGGCAAGCGGCGAATCGGCCAGCTACGCTAAATCCTCGCCAGGCTGCGCGAGATTACCGACCGGTACGCCCCTTCCGCACATTGACACCTGATGCGCCTCACCCCTCGTAAGCGCTGCGACCTGACCGTTATTGCTGCGTGACGAGCCGGTAGCCGTCGCTGTGGTGTTCGACCTGGCCGATCCTCGCGACGTGGTAGGCGAGAACGAGGCTGGAGTCTTGCGCAGCCTGGTCTAGGAGCCGGATACGGGTTGCGATCGTCTCGTCAGGCATCATGTCCACGGCGCTCAGCCACCGCGGATGGGTGAAGTAGAGCTCGTCGAGGACGGCGTCGGCCAGAAAGATCGCCTGCTGCCCGCCGGAAGCGACCGTCACTACACTGTGACCGTTCGTGTGGCCTCGGGCACGAACGAGATGGACGCCGGGACCACTTCTGTCTCCCCTGAAACGACGTCAACGACGTCGGCCTGTGCGAGCAGCGGCAGCACCACCCGCGCAGTCTCGGTGAGGTCATCGGGCAGGCGCGACAGTTGGGTTTTGTCTGTCCAGCAGTCCCATTCACGGGTCTCGATCACGTGCCGGGCGCCGGCGAAGGTCAGCTTGCCGCCGTCGACAAGGCCGCCGATGTGGTCTGGGTGCCCGTGAGAGATGACAACCACGTCGATGTCGGCAGGCGAGAATCCTGCACGGGCGAGGCTCTCGAGCATCCGGCCCGCCGCCGGCAGGTCCCATGCTGTTGCCGCTGCTTGGCCGAGTCCGGCGTCGATGAGCAGATTCTGAGAGGGGGTGGTGACCAGAAGACAGTGATACGGAAGCCGAAGTTCCCCTCACTCATCCAGCCGCCCGGCCAGGCCGGACTGGAGTACTTCCGCCGGAGCATTGGAGAACACGAAGTCGGTCGGGTACGGCACCTGGCCGTCGCTGATGATATAGCCGGCAAAGTCGCCGTAGGCCTCCAGATCCGGGGTAGCCCAGCCGCTAGTGAGAGTCACGGTTCACATGGTCTCCTGTGGCGCCGACAAGGAAATCGAGATCGGCGCCGGTGTCGGCCTGCTGTACGTGATCTATATAAAGCCGCTCCCAGCCGCGTACGGGATCAGCAAAGCCTGCGAGGGTGGCGGCGTTGGGCCGACGGCGCAGCAGCTCCTCCTCAGACAGCTCAAGCGTCAAGGTCCGGCCCGGTACGTCGAGCGTGATCTCGTCACCCGTCTGTACCAATGCCAACGGTCCGCCGGCCGCGGCCTCGGGGGCGACATGCAGCACAACAGTTCCATAAGCAGTGCCGCTCATCCGGCCGTCGCAGATCCGTACCATGTCGCGTACGCCCTGTGCGAGCAGCTTCTTCGGCAATGGCATGTTCGAGACTTCCGGCATCCCGGGGTAGCCCTTTGGCCCGCAGCCGCGGAGCACCAGCACGGTATCCGCATCCACATCGAGCTCAGGATCGTCGATGCGGGCGTGGAAGTCTTCGATGCTGTCGAAGACCAGAGCGCGTCCGCGGTGCTGGATGAGGTGCAGAGAGGCAGCCGCGGGTTTGATGATGGCACCGGCGGGAGCGAGGTTGCCGCGCAGCACGGCGATACCGCCTTCGGTCAACAGAGGCTCACGTCGAACGCGGATCACCTCGGGGTCCCAGATAGGAGCGGCGTCTAAGTAATCGACGAGTGGACGCTCAGTGACAGTGACAGCCGTCGGATCGAGGAGATCGCGCACCTCCCGCAGAACGGCGAGCAGCCCACCGGCACGGTAGAAGTCATCCATCAAGAACCGGCCCGCCGGCTGCAGGTCGACCAGCAGCGGGACGTGTGAGCCAATCTGATCAAAATCGTCGAGCGTCAGGTCGATCCCGAGCCGCCCCGCAATCGCCAGCAGATGGACCACGGCGTTGGTGGACCCGCCGACGGCGGCCATCGTCACGATCGCATTGACGAACGAAGCACGCGTGAGGAGCGTGCTTGGCCGTCGCTCGGCAGCAACCATCTCCACGACCAACCGTCCGGTCCCGTGGGCGGCCTCCAGCAAGCGACTGTCGGCGGCCGGTGTCCCGGCGACGCCCGGGACGACCGTGCCGAGCGCCTCGGCAACCAGCGCCATCGTGGACGCGGTGCCCATGGTGTTGCAGTGCCCCCGACTGCGGATCATGGCCGACTCCGAGCGGGTGAACTGCTCCGCCGAGAGGGTGCCGGCCCGGACCTCCTCCGACAACCGCCAGACGTCGGTGCCGCAGCCCAGGGAAACGCCGCGGAAGGTGCCGGTCAGCATCGGCCCGCCAGGCACCACGACAGCGGGTAAGTCGACCGAGGCGGCGGCCATGAGCAAGGCCGGAATGGTCTTGTCGCAGCCGCCGAGCAACACAACGCCGTCGATCGGGTTGGCCCGAAGCATCTCCTCGGTGGCCATCGCGGCCAGGTTGCGCCACAGCATCGCGGTGGGCCGGAGCAGGGTTTCGCCCAGCGACACCACCGGCAGTTCTAGCGGGATGCCGCCAGCCTCGTACACACCATTCTTCACCGACGCAGCGACCTCGGTCAGATGGGAGTTGCACGGCGTCAGGTCCGAGGCGGTATTCGCGATTGCGATATGCGGACGGCCAGTGAACGCGTCACCGGGCACCCCCCGACGCATCCACGCCCGGTGGATATAGGCGTTGCGATCATCGCCGGCGTACCACTGGGCACTCCGCAGCTGGCTTCTGTCGTTCGACGAGGACATGGTTCCTTCCTAGCCGAGGGGCGACGGCGAGTCGAGGCTCTTCGGCAGGCTCAGGGGGCAACGGCTCCTGGCCGAACGAAATAATGACTTCGATGAGCACACGAAGCATGCGCGCGTACGTTC
>JBKPTR010000126.1:0-12386 GCA_046735615.1 Actinomycetota bacterium | reverse complement strand
TCGCATGTCGCGTATGACGATTGTCGCGAACGGTCGCATCCGGTCGGGCCCGACATAGAAGAAGCGGTTGCCCCAGTTGCTCTCTGGGGCGCCGTTCTCGGCAGTGGCCTCCAGACACTCCACGTCAGGTAATGCGCAGATTTCACCGGTGAGGTCCTCCACGGCCGAGGATGCGGACTGCGTCAGTGAAGTTGCCGGTGTGAGATGGATGACGGCGTCGCAGTGGTCGAGCGTCTCCTCGTCGAGCGGAAAGTAGCCCTGGTTGGGGCCGACGTCGGTCCGCGAGCGGAGATCCTTGAGCCGGTCGACGCTGCGCAGCCGGTTGCCGTCGAAGAGGCCGCAGCGGTCAACCATGGCGCTTTGTAAAGCGCCTTCGAAGGTGTCACCGGCGGGAGCGGGCACTGGAAGCGAGGTACTGGCGCCGAGGCTGCCGGTGATGAACGTGTAGCGGTTGCCGAGAAGCGTGGCGATGATGCCCCCGGCGCTGGACCAGTGCAGATCCATGTCGGCAAGCCGCCAGGTGCTGGGGTGGCGCTGCAGGTGACGGTTATGTCCAAACGCCAACGTCGGTCCGCGATGCTGCTCTCGCGCTCGAATGGCGAGCAAATTGTCAGCCATGAGGGCGTCACGGACACCGAGCATCCGGGAGGTGCGCTCCGCCGCTGGAGCCTGACAGGCTGCCACCGCATGGTAGCGCAGGAGCCCCAGGGCGGCTCGACCGTGCACCTCCGCACGATGCCAGTCGTCGAGTGATGATCGTTCCACGAGGTCGGGGGCGTACGCGTGAAGTGCGGTGAGCAAGTCATCGGCGACCGCCCGCAGTGCGGTCGCCTCGGGTGAAGCACCGACGGACTGCGCGGCGTCCATCTGGGCTGCCGGGTTGCTCCATCGCTGGTCGTCGCCGAGCAGCCGGTCCAGGGCATCGCGTTGATGGAGGACGGCTTCGACTCCGAGGTTGCTGGTCAAGTAGGTATGCATTTGCTCCAGGTAGCGGCGCGGGCTCGCGGCATGGGTCATCTCGAACGGTCCGTCAAACCCGTAGAAGGCCAGCATCATGTCGGAAGTCTGGGTCTGGTTGTACGCGCGCATCCAGGTGACCAGCTCACGGTTGGCGTCTAGCCGATCGAATCCGTGACTGAAGCCGTCAGCCATGGTGGTGTCGAGGTCGTGGCCGCTGTCATGGACATAGGCGTTAACAGTCAGCGCGGCGACTGCCTCGGACTCAATAGCGATCGATCGGAAGCCCTGTTCCACCAGTGCTGTGAACGCCCGGTTGCGAACGGAGAGGAAGGCGGGATCGCCATGCGTTGGCTCTCCGAGGCCCAACACCTCGGGGGATCGCGGGCGAGTGGCCAAGAACGCGGCCAGAGCGGAGGAGTGTCCCGCCGAGTCGTCGAGGTCGAACGCCCAACCCGCTGACGCCAGCTCGGAAGAATCGATGGTCATACCCTTATACCGTACCGTTGAACTTTTTTTGAGACTTACAGCAGAGCGGCAGGCGAAGAAGAGCTATGAAGCCTCCTAGAGGAGTCCAGCATCAGTGGGTCAGCCACCGCCCCGCCGACCTGGCGCGAGAGCATGGCATCTCCCCTCTAGCAGTCCGCAACTATGAACGCGATGGGTTGCTTCAAGCCGCCGACCGCACCCCGAGCGGCTACCGGGTCTACACAGCCACTCACGCGCAGGCGCTCCGTACGTTTCTTGCATTGGTCCCGGCACATGGCTACCCGGCGAGCCGAGCAGTGATGCGTGCTGTCAACGAGGGAGACATCGATTCCACGTTGCGCACCATCGATGAGAGCCATGCTGGTCAGTTGCGTGACCGGGCAACGCTGGACGCCGTCGCGACGGCCATTGGCATACTCAGCGGGCCGCCCAACGAGGATCCTTTCGTAGACGGAGCCGCTTGGACGATCGGCGAGCTGGCCCGCCGGCTTGGCGTGACGCCAGCGACACTGCGCAAGTGGGAACGCACCGGAATCCTCCACCCAGCGCGCGACCGGTTCACAGGGCACCGCCGCTATTACATAGCAGATGTCCGCGACGCGGAATTGGCTCACCTGCTCAGGCGGGGAGGCTACCTCCTCGCCGACATCGCCCCCGTCCTGGCTCAGGTCCGCGAGGCGGGAGGCCCGGAGCCCTTGGCGGAATCCCTCGCCGCATGGCAGCAGCGCCTTACGAGCCGCTCCCGCGCCATGCTCACCGCCGCGGGCCACCTCGCCGACTATCTGCAGCTTCTCGCGGTGGGCCGCGATCTTGCCGTTGCTCCACGGTTGGCGACGGCCCATTCGATCATGTCGTAGATGTCTTCGCCTTCTTGTTTAGACAGAATCTCGGCAATCCCTTCAGAGGTGCCGGCACCTCGCAGCCGGCCCGGTCTGGCGCAGCATCCGGTAGTGGAAGGAGTAGCTAGTACGTCGTCCACGGCGGGTGGGGAGTCGGTCCTTGCCGTACGGGTGGCCGCACATGATCACCGGTATCGGCTCGTCGGTCGGCGGCCGATAGCAGTCAAAGCATCCATCCCGGACGGCTACCGGCACGTCGCGATCGATGATCATCGGCGTCTGCGACTCGGTCACCCTGACCGGCGGGTTGATCATGCCTGCCAGGCGTCGAACGGCGTAGCGGAGCGCGCCTGGCCGGCGCCGCGGTTTGTCGAAGCAGGCTCGGTTGTCTGCGACGTACCGGGACGGTCGGTGATCAAGATTCAATCTGACGACGGAACGCACAAGGCGGGTGGTGAGTTACCGTTGCCTGCCAGGAATCCCCAGTTCACGACCTCGGTAGAACGCTTCCTTGGCCTCGACCACGTACGGAGCCATTGCTTCGCGGCGTCGATTCTCAGCCTCTGAGTCTCGCCAGGCGTCGCATGATTCCTTTGAGTCCCAGAAGGAGACGCCAATGATCTCTTGGCCGTCTTCAGACCAATAGGCGTAGGCACGAGCCAAGCCCTCCGGATATGGCTTGGGTTGCCACACATGTTCGAAGTCATCCAAGGCACCCGCTCGTATCTTGCGGGTCGTCATCCACACGAAGTACTCCATCGACGCCTCCTTGTATCAGTGCCTGGTCGTTATCTGCCCGCTGAGGCTGCCGAAGGGCGCTTCGACAAGCTCGGCCCGCATGATCGCCAGCTCTTGTGATCATCGCACCAATGGCCCCGGACGCTGAGCCGGTGCACACTGAGTTCGTGGCCGGTGCGGCGAGTTACAGCGTGGTCACTGCATTGAGCCACGCTGGGCTCGTCCGCGACCATAATGAGGACAGCCTCGTCATTGGCCAATGGACCTTATGTGCCGCTGAGACCGAGACGCCACAGACTCTTGTCTTTCCGATTGCCAGCCCGTTGGTAGTCGCGGTGGCGGACGGTCTCGGCGGACATCCAGGTGGTGATATTGCAAGCTCGCTTGTGGTTCGGGAGCTGGCGCGCGCGGCACCGACGCTCGACAGCGAACAGAGCCTGCGGGATGTTCTGAATTCCTGCAACAGGGCCCTGTACGGCATCGCTGCAGATCAGCCGATGCTGATGGCAATGGGCACGACGGTTGCCGGAGTGCTGCTCACGTCCGATCAAGTATTCGCGTTCAACGTTGGAGACAGTCGGGTCTACACCCATGGGCCGGATGGACTTCGACAGGTCAGCGTCGATGACAGCCCACCGCTGGCTCCTGGCCAGGAACACACCGTTATCGTCACCCAGACTCTCGGTGGAGGACTCACCTACGCCGACATTGAGCCACATGTGGCGGCATTTTCACGGTCGACAGAAGTGCGCTGGCTCATCTGCAGTGATGGACTTTCGGATCTGGTACCCAACAAGACTTTGAGTGAGCTACTCGAGGAGGCCGAGGACAGTCGAGCCGCCTTCGAGCTATGGAAGGCAGCGATCGAGGCTGGCGGCCATGACAACATCACGCTGGCACTCGTCCGAGTCGCCGATTGATGGGCACGCACAGGGCCGCCCGCTTCTCGCTCCAGGTCGCCGCGAACGACGGTTACGAGGGGGCATTTCGCTCTCGGAGAACACTTAATCGCCGGGAAGAAACTCGCCTCGAAATGCCTTGAGTCTATGACGCTCAACTTATGGCGACTGTTTTGGAAGGCGAAACCTGATGTCGACAACCCGGTTACCTGTCTTGTTCCTCACCGACCTCGTCGTACTTCCCGGGATGGTGGTGCCGATCGAGCTTGACGACGCTGCGCGCGCAGCGGTGGATGCGGCGAAGGCCCACAGCAACGGCGCGCTGCTGGTGGCTCCCCGCCTTGAGGACCGTTACGCCTCGTACGGTGTGGTAGCCGAGATCGTGCAGCTCGGCCGTCTGGCCACAGGCGAGCCCGCGGCTGTGATCAAGGCCGAGCGACGCGTCAAGATCGGCTCTGGTGTCTCGGGACCCGGTACCGCCTTGTGGGTCGAAGCTGAGGAACTTCCAGAGACCGACCAGGACACCGAGGAAATCCGAAAGCTCGCGTCCGAGTACAAGGGACTGGTCATCGCAACGCTGCAGCGTCGCGACGCTTGGCAGGTCATCGACACAGTCAATCGCGTCACGGATCCCTCAACGCTGGCTGATCTTGCCGGTTACGCGCCCTGGCTGAGCGACGAACGGAAGCGCCAGCTGCTGGAGACTCCCGATGTCGTCGCACGGCTGACCGTGCTGATCGAGTGGACCAAGGCGTACATCGCCGAGACCGAGGTCAATGACAAGATCGCCGACGATGTGCGTGAGGGGATGGAGAAGAGTCAGCGCGAGTTCCTGCTGCGGCAGCAGTTGAATGCCATCCGCAAGGAGCTTGGCGAAGACGAGCCCGACGGCGCTCAGGACTATCGGACACGCGTCGAAGAGGCCAAACTGCCCGATGATGTCCGCAAGGCCGCACTTCGTGAGGTCGGCAAGCTGGAGCGGGCGAGCGACCAGAGCCCCGAATCCGGTTGGATCCGCACCTGGCTGGACACCATTCTGGAGCTGCCCTGGAGCATCAAGACCACTGACTCGACCGACATCACTGCCGCGCGCGAGGTGTTGGACGCCGATCACCACGGCCTTGAGGACGTCAAAGATCGGATCGTGGAATACCTTGCGATCCGCGCCCGCCGCGCTGAGCGCGGCCTAGAGGTGATCGGCGGTCGCGGCTCGGGCGCCGTGATGGCGCTGGTAGGCCCGCCTGGCGTAGGCAAGACATCACTCGGAGAGTCAGTCGCACGCGCATTGGGCCGCAAGTTCGTGCGCGTCGCCCTTGGTGGCGTGCGCGACGAGGCGGAGATTCGTGGTCACCGGCGCACCTATGTTGGCGCTCTTCCCGGACGGATCGTTCGTGCGATCACCGAGGCTGGGTCGATGAACCCGGTCGTACTGCTCGACGAGATTGACAAAGTCGGTTCGGACTACCGCGGTGACCCGGCTGCGGCTCTGCTCGAGGTGCTGGATCCCGCGCAGAACCACACGTTCCGGGATCACTACCTGGAGGTCGACCTCGACCTCTCCGACGTGTTGTTCCTGGCGACTGCCAACGTCGCCGAAACCATTCCGCAGGCACTCCTCGACCGAATGGAAATGGTGACTCTCGACGGGTACACCGAGGACGACAAGATCGCCATCGCCCGGCAGTTCCTGCTGCCGCGGCAGCTGGAGCGTGCCGCGCTGACCAGTGATGAGGTGACAGTCAGTGATGATGCGCTGCGGGAGATTGCGGCGAACTACACCCGGGAGCCTGGCGTACGCCAGCTCGAGCGGTTGCTCGCCAAACTGCTGCGCAAGGCGGCGACGAAGCTTGCCGTCGCGAGCGTCCAGCCGGGCGTGGTCATTGGGGCCTCCGACTTGCGTGAGTACCTGGGACGACCGCGATTCACGCCCGAGGCACATGAGCGCACCTCGGTTCCCGGAGTGGCAACCGGCCTTGCTGTAACCGGTCTCGGCGGCGACGTCCTATTCGTGGAGGCGTCTGCCTTGGACGGCACCTCAGACAGCTCACGATCCGGTGGCCTGACACTGACCGGGCAACTGGGTGAAGTGATGAAGGAGTCGGCCCAGATCGCGCTGTCGTACGTCCGCGCACACGCCGAGCAGCTCGGGATCACGGATCGCGCCATCCTTGATCGGCCCATTCACATCCACGTTCCTGCGGGCGCGGTTCCGAAGGACGGTCCCTCGGCCGGAGTCACGATGGTGACCGCACTCACCTCGATGGCGCTCGGCAGGCCAGTACGGTCTGATGTCGGCATGACCGGCGAGGTAACACTCAACGGACGCGTGCTGCCGATCGGTGGTGTGAAGCAGAAGCTGCTGGCAGCTCAGCGAGCCGGCCTCACCACTGTCTTCGTACCGAAGCGGAACGAGCCGGATCTCGATGACGTCCCTGCCGACGTCCTTGAGACGATCACCATCATTCCGACCACCGATGTCGCCGAACTAGTCGCTCTCGCTATCGAGCCGGTCTCGGCTGGGGGCGACACCCTGGTCGCTGCCTGAGTCGTCGGGTTCACCGTCACCATCCGGGGCCGGCCTGTTGTCCTCGTCGTACTTCGACTTGACCAGGCTGGCCACGGTCGTGATGGTGAGGGTCACGACGATCACCGTCAGCGAGACCCAAATCGGAATCTCGCCATCGAATGGCAGCCAGTCCGCGAGATGATAAGAGTGCAGGGCGTGGAAGATCAGCTTGATGCCGATGAATCCCAGGATGATCGACAGACCGACCGACAAGTAGACCAGCCTTCTAAGCAGCCCACCAAGCAGGAAGTACAGCTGCCGTAAACCCATCAGCGCGAAGACATTGGCAGTGAACACCAAGTACGGCTCTTGGGTGAGGCCGTAGATCGCAGGAATAGAGTCCAACGCAAACAGCAGGTCTGTGCTGCCGAGGGCGATGATCACGATGAGCATCGGAGTGATCAGCCGCTTGCCGTTCTCCACCACAGTCAGCTTCGTGCCGCGGTAGTCCTTCGTTGCGTTAAACCGATGCCGAACGAATCGCAGTGCCGCGTTGTCAGGAAGCTCGTCAGTGTCCTCTTCGTGTTTGCGGTAGTCGAGATAGAGCTTCACGGCAGTCCAGAGCAGAAACGCCCCGAAGAGGAAGAAGACCCAGCTGAACCTGTTGATAGCCGCGGCACCGAGGGCGATGAAGATGCCGCGGAAAATCAGCGCCAGCACGATGCCGACCATCAGCGCGAACTGCTGCAGGTGGCGGGGCACTTTGAGCTTGGTCAGAATGACCAAGAAAATAAACAGGTTGTCGACCGACAGGCTGTACTCGGTTATCCAGCCGGCGAAGAACTCTCCCGCATAACGTGCACCGGCGATCGCCCAGATGCCGAGGCCGAAGACCACCGCCAAGGTCACATAGATGCCGATGAAAAGGCCGGCTTCCTTCATCGACGGCTCGTGCGGACGGCGACCGATGATCAGCACGTCGATGGCAAGAATCGTCACCATCACAACGACGGTGATGATCCACGCGTAGAGGTGAACCTCCATATGGAGTCCTTCCGAGACGGGATTCGGCGACCGATTCGGTCTCGGAGGTCTCTTCCGCCAGGTTCACCAGCCGAAGGCACCGGGTGATCCTGGAAGGAACAGATCCTGTCCGGGAACGATCCGTGATGACGATGCCGCGCGAAGGAATACTCCCCTCCGCCATTCAGTATGTCAGGAGCCGTAACTTCGGTTCACCACAGGAGAGCGCAGAGCCTCCGGAATGTGCGCTGAGCTTGTCGAAGCACCCACCTCGTGCCCTTCGACAGGCTCAGGGCGCCTGCCATTGGCTCAGGGCGCATGCCATTAGCTCAGGGCACATCTATTAGCTCCGAGCACACACGCGTCAGCGGTTGGCCTCGACCATCTGCCGCAGCTCCCTCTTGAGGTCGGCAATCTCATCGCGCAACCGGGCGGCCAGCTCGAACTGCAAATCGGCTGCTGCGGCGTGCATCTGGGTGGTCAGCTCCTGCACCAGATCCGCAAGATCGCCGGCGGGTAGCCCAGCCAGCCGTCGTGCTTGCGCAGCCACATCTTGGGCCCCCAGCGAGGGAACAGGAGCCCGGCCGCGTCCCCGCTGACGTCGGCCGAGCAAGTCGGTGGTGTCCGCATCCTCTCGAGCCAGCATGTCAGTGATGTCGGCAATCTTCTTCCGAATGGGCTGTGGATCGATGCCGTTGGCAAGGTTGTAGGCCACCTGCTTTGCTCGGCGGCGATTGGTCTCATCGATAGCGGCGGTCATTGAGTCGGTGACGGAGTCCGCGTACATGTGGACCTCGCCTGAGACGTTTCGGGCGGCTCGGCCGATCGTTTGAATCAGGCTCTTCTCGCTCCTCAGGAAACCTTCCTTGTCGGCATCGAGGATGGCGACCAGGGAGACCTCCGGAAGATCCAGACCTTCACGGAGCAGGTTGATACCGACCAGGACGTCGAACTCCCCCATCCTCAGCTCACGGAGCAACTGGACCCGCTGCAGGGTGTCCACCTCGGAGTGCAGATATCGCGTACGAATACCGTTCTCGAGTAGATAGTCGGTGAGATCCTCGGACATCTTTTTTGTGAGCGTGGTCACCAGTACGCGCTCGCGCCGCTCGGTACGCAACCTGATCTCCCCCATGAGATCGTCGATCTGGCCATGAGTGGGCTTCACGATGACTTGCGGGTCCACCAGCCCAGTCGGCCGAATCAGCTGTTCCACGAAGCCCGATGATCGAGCCAGCTCGTAATTGCCCGGCGTAGCTGACAGGTAGATGGTCTGGCCTGTGCGATCTACGAACTCTTCGAAGCGGAGCGGGCGGTTGTCCATTGCGCTCGGCAGCCGGAAGCCGTGTTCCACCAGGGTCCGCTTCCGGGACATGTCGCCCTCATACATTCCTCCGATTTGAGGCACGGTGACGTGCGACTCATCAATGACCAGAAGGAAGTCTGACGGGAAGTAGTCGAGTAGGCAGTTCGGCGGGCTGCCAGGCGCACGGCCGTCAATATGCCGAGAGTAGTTTTCGATGCCCGAACAGGTCCCGATCTGGCGCATCATCTCGATGTCGTAGCTGGTGCGCATCCGCAACCGCTGTGCTTCCAGCAGCCGCTGCTGTCGCTCGAGCTCGGCGAGCCGATCACCCAGCTCGAACTCGATCCCGGCGAGGGCGCGCTCCATCCGCTCCGGCCCCGCAACATAGTGGCTGGCAGGGAAGAGGTAGATCTCGCGGTCCTCGGTGACCACCTCACCGGTGATCGGATGCAGCGTGCTCAGCTTCTCGATCTCATCGCCAAAGAACTCCACCCGGACGGCCAGCTCTTCATACATCGGAAACACCTCGAGGGTGTCCCCCCGCACGCGGAAGGTCCCACGGCTGCCGGAGAGGTCATTGCGGGCGTACTGGATGCCCACCAGCCGGCGCAGCAGGGCGTCTCTGTCGAGCTCCTGGCCCACCCGGAGCGTGATCATCCGGCCCACGTACTCCTGCGGCGTGCCGAGGCCATAGATGGCCGACACCGTGGCGACGACGATGACGTCGCGACGGGTGAGCAAGGAGTTGGTCGCGGAGTGACGCAGCCGCTCGACTTCCTCGTTGAGCGAGGAGTCCTTTTCGATGTAGGTGTCGGTCTGCGGCACGTACGCCTCAGGCTGGTAATAGTCGTAGTAGGACACGAAGTACTCGACGGCGTTTCTCGGGAAGAACTGCCGAAGTTCGTTCGCGAACTGCGCCGCCAGCGTTTTGTTGGGCTGCATCACCAGAATCGGCCGCTGCACACGTTCCGCGAGCCAGGCGATGGTGGCCGTCTTGCCGGTGCCTGTGGCACCCAGCAGGACCACATGTTGCTCGCCGCTGGTGACCCGACGCTCAAGCTCCTCGATGGCCTGGGGCTGGTCCCCGGACGGCGCGAAGTCGCTCTCCACCTTGAACGGCGCGACGGCACGCTGCAGGTCTTCAATCGGACGCATGGCGCGAGCCTACGTGGTGCTTCTGACAGTGATTTTCGGGCTAACTCACCGACTTGTCAGAATCTGTGCACCAAATTTGGTGCTGAGAGTCTGACAAGTCGTCTTGAAAGAAACAGCCCTGGCAGCTATCCGCCGGCGGCCTGGCTCCGCAGCATCGAGTTGATCATTGACGTGAAGTTCTGGTTTAGCTGATCGGTGTCAGCTTCGGGCGTGAAGTACGCCGTGCCAATGACTGTCACACCATCGCTCTGCCGGACCGAAACGAGAGAGAACAAGAACAGCTTGGTCGATCCCTGGCCACCGCTGACAGTCACCTGCGCAACACAGGTTGCTGCCTTAAGTCTGGCGGTGCCAACGTCGGCGTCCTTCGAATCCTGGAACTTCCCGTTGGTCGTGCCCTCGGCGATGTCGCGGTGCCAGGCGTCGCACAGCTGACCAGGGTTGGTCGACTGCGAGATCTGCAACGACTGGCCTAGGAAGACACTCTTCCCGTCGGACAGCTGTGCCACGTTCTTACCGGTCTTCTTGACCTCCCAACCGCCGGCCGGTGTCAGTTCGATTCCGTTGCCGAGATTGATGGTGCCACCGGCTGGGGGCTGTGATGTCTCGGTCGGTGTGGGCTGCGGTTGCTGAGTCGTTGGCTGGCCCGTGGGCTCAGGAGTCGGCTGCTCCGTCGGCGGCACCGGTTGGCTTGGGGTGATCGATACCTCCGGCTGCTCGCCGCCACCGTTCCGGGTCAGCACCATGATGATGCCGCCGACGGCCGCCAGCAGCACGATCGCCGCCGCGACGATCGCGATGATCATTATCGGGCTCTTCTTCTGCGGTGCGCCAGGAGCGCCTGGGCCGCCAGCCGCCGGCCCTTGGGGCCCATAGCCCCCTGGCTGCTGGGGCGGATATCCAGGAGGCGGCTGTGGTGCATAGCCGCCC
Source organism: Actinomycetota bacterium (assembly GCA_046735615.1). GTDB lineage: Bacteria > Actinomycetota > Actinomycetes > Propionibacteriales > Propionibacteriaceae > Microlunatus. The sequence goes on along the minus strand of JBKPTR010000126.1, from coordinate 1,544 downwards.
TGCGGCGGATAGCCACCGGGGCCCGGCTCCTGAGGTGGAAACGGCTGCGGCGGATAGCCCGCCGATTGCTGAGGTGAGTATCCGCCAGCGCCCTGAGGTGGGTACCCGCCCTGGGGGCCCCACTGGCCCGGCCTGTCAGTCATTACCGGCCCTCCTCGTCGTCGTAGAACCGGTCGCGCGGGTCAGTCGAACCACCGCTCTCATCCTGCGCAGCCGTCTCATCGGGGGCCGCCGCGGCACGCTGACGCTGTGCTTCCGGTTGCTCGCCGGCCACTGGCGTGTCAAACCCGGGAACAATCGATTCATCCGGGCCGGCCGTCGTCAGCACTGCTCCCACTTTGGGCCGCGACGCCTTGGCCTGCACCCGTACGGCAGTGCCGCAGGCGTTGCAGAAGGCGGCATGCTCGAGCAGCGGCATCTCGCACTGCGCGCAGTACTGGAGCTCACCGGCTGGCCCGCTGTCTCGGGCCGACCGTTCCAAGGCAGCCTCCATCAGGCCGACATGAAGTACGTTGCGAACCCTCAGGATCAAGATCGCCAGGATGATCAGGCCCCAGAGAATGCTCAAGATCACGCCCAGCGTCGCGTCGCCCACAAAGGAGAACAGGTAGGTACCGGCCTGATAGGCGCTGTTAGCCAGGATGGCCTCCGCGACGCCGCGGAAATACCGCGGTGTGAATCCGTCGTAGCCGCGGCCCAGCCCAGAGAACTCGGCGACTGCGATGCCACTGGCGGTGCCGATGATCATTGGCTTGACGAAGCCTTCGAGGAAGATCAACGACACCCAGAGGCCGGGGTCGCTGCCCTGCAGGCCGCCGGTCAGCAGATCCCAATGGCGCACCAAAGTGTCGAAGCAGGAGTACGAGAGTCCACTGACCACCCCAAAGGTAAGTCCGTCCATCAGGTCGTCGAACTCGGGGCGACGGGCTAGCAGGACTGGGCCGATCTGGCGGATCGCCTCCCCCACGATCGGTACGGCCACCGCCACCAACAGGAAGGTGCCGACGGTCGGCGCAGCACTCAGCGAGCCTTCGTAGGTGGTGGTACCGTACGGCACCGGTCCGCGGAGAAAGGTCCACAAGATCGTGAATCCGACGGTGAGCGCACCGGTCAGGAAGAAGGCGAGACCTGTGACGATGACCGGCTCGTCCTCCCACAGATTGACGTCGTAGACGTAGACGATGTAGACGACGGGTACCGCAAATGCGGCCACCAGCACAGCGATCGGCATGGCTCCGAAGATCGCTGCAATCAGGGCCGCCACGAGGGCGACAGTTAACGCGATGCGGTATGTCTGCGGACGCCGACCGGCACCCCTCGGCATAATCGAGGAGATCAGGGCAAACGAGGCGACCGGCTCGTCAGGCCTCGCGGCAAAAGACTTCCGTCGAGTGAGATCCGCCGAGCGCTGATCCTGTCCACAAACGTGGCAGAAGTGCGCAACTGGGGGGAGCTCAGCCCGACACCGTGGGCATTCCAACCTTGACCTCCTTGAACCTGTCGGCTGGTGAGTAAATCTGGCGTCGACAAGCCTTTCCGGCTCA
>JBKPTR010000125.1:0-8731 GCA_046735615.1 Actinomycetota bacterium | reverse complement strand
GAGCAGCCCAAATACCAGCAGCTCCGTGCCGAGCGCTCTCGGCGACTGGCCGGGCACCAACCCGAACGTGGAGACGACCAGCACTGTCAGCAAAAGTACGATTGCCTCCCCGGCACGCCCGGGCAATCCCGGACCCTTAAGGATCCGTTCCAAATTGATGGAGAGGGACGCGAACAGCAGCCCAGCCAGCGCGGCCGAGGCACCCGCCTCGGCGAGAAACAGGCTCTCCCACTCGCCAGCCGAGTAGGCGTCCATCAGCTCCAGCCCTGGAGGAGGTGGGCAAGGCCAGAGGCCCGGTTACCGAGGGTGTCTCCTGCGCTGATGCTGGTCTGTCCGATTGGGCTGCTGGAGGAGGCGGGAGATGTGGCTGGGGTCGACATGCGGCGGACTCTATCCCCAGCGCCGCATCCTCGCTGGAGTGTCTGGCAAAACCGATTCCAAACGCGCCGCCCTCGACCTGCTAATCCTTGACGGCTACGTACCGAGAAGTGAGGTTTCCCCGCTTTCCTGGAGGCTCTCGATCTTGGTCTGATTGGGCCAAGGGAGGAGCTGATTGTCGACCCCTTAGGGCTGTCTATTCAGACCTGTTCGAGACCGGCAGACTCGCGTGCGAGCGGGCGTTGAAACCGGAGTCGGTGCGCAGCCCGGGGCGCTGCATGGGGAACCTTGTGCGGGCCGTACGCCCTGCAAAGTCGGACGGATGCGATCCGAACTGTCGGCGTTTTGCCCCCCGCCTAGGGGTGTCTGCGATCTGATCGAGGCGAGTGACACGCCGGATGGGCCGCGCCCCGGGTATCACACGGGGCCACCGCAGATCGTGTCCGCACTAGACACTACTGGCAACGACGGTGCAGCACTGCGTCCAACCACACGGTCGACCTGTTGGACAAGGGCGGGGCGAACGCGGCGTGGGGTGGAGGCGTTGTTGTCACCGCTGGCGGACAACGGCTCAGCCGACCAGTGTGCGCCACACGTTCGACCTAGCACCGGGAGATGGGGCAGATCGGACGGCGCACCACGCAGCCTTCAGGGCCGGCCAGCCTTTGCCGACGAGGTAGATCGGCTCACCGACCCTGTCGATTCCAGCTGGGTCGAAGAATCGCTGACCTGGTTTCCCCGCTATCACCACGTGCCCGACTGGTACATCAGGGACCGGATACGCGACGGTCTGCGCGTGCCCGCACATGTATGGATGGCCGGCCTCGCGGGACTCACGACCGCCGTGCCGCCCTCCGAGTCGGGGACGATCACCGCCCCCACCCTGATCATCTGGGGTGAACGCAACGAGCTACTGCCGCTGCAGGACGGATACCTGCTCGCCGCAGCCATCCCCAGCTCCCGGCTTATTGTCTACGAGGACACCGGCCACCTCGTGGTGTGGGAGCAGCCCGAACGAGTGGCCACGGACCTAGCCGACTTCTGGTCTCATGCAAAAACCATGCGGGCAATCCGAGCTGCAGTGTCGAAGTTCTCGGTCAGCAGGTTCTTGGTCACGGCTAGCGACGTGCTGGTGGCGGTATCCGCACCTGCCCAGCTGCCTCCTACACCGCCCATCCCGAACGTTGTCTCCGAACGCTCCTCAACCGAAGGCCCGCCCAGCGCATACCCCAGAGTCCAACGCACCTGGTTGCCGAACACCTCGTCTTTGCCTTCGACCGCTAGGGTCGATGCCTGCTCTAGCCCCTCGGGGCTGATGAGCCGAAGGCCGTTGACCTCAGCGAGCAGAGCCGCATACATCTTCGCAATGGCTCGCGCGGAGGTCTTGCCGCCGGCAGGAATATCGGCGCCGATGACTTCCGGATCGTTGCCGAGGTCGGCGTTAGGGAACAACGACATCGGCGCGGCGCGGAACATCGGCAAATCCTCCGGCAGCTGCATGGTGGACCAGGCCACCTCACTCGGTGCATCGACCAGCATCGCCAAGGATCCTCGCTTCTCCTCCGGCATCCCAAAGAACAGCTCGTCAGGCAATCCCAGCGGCCCTGCGATCCTTTCCCGGAGCACCTCGGCAAGCCGACGACCCGTGCTCCGGCGTACGATCTCGCCAGCTAGATACCCGAACGTGTAAGCGTGATAGCCGATTTTGGTGCCCGGCTCCCACCAGAGTTCCGCGTTCTCGAGCGCGCGAATCATTGTGTCCCAGGTGGAGATGTCTGACGTTGTGGACTCGAGGGGGATGCCGGGCAGTCCAGCGGTATGGGTCAAGACGTGGCGTACTGTGACGCTTTCCTTACCATGGGCACCAAACTCCGGCCACAACGCCACAACGGGCGTGTCGTAGCGAAAGGCGCCACGGTCGACCTCTTGGTGCACCAGTGTGGACATCGCTTCCTTGCCCAGGGAAAAGTTGTAGAAGACGGTGCCCGCTGTGACCGGCGGCCCGTCGGGAGCGGCTACGCCCGCCACCGTATCGACCACCTTGACGCCGTCGCGATATGCCACGACCTGAACGCCCAGTTCTGCTCCACTCGCGACGAGCTCATCCAGCGTCTCCTGAACCTGCTTATGGATAGTCATGGAATTCCTCCCTCAATCGGTGCCGACCTTATAGACCGCGGCAGGTATATCAACTCATCGACCACCCGCCATCAGCAGCAGGAGTCCGGGCACAGAAAACCGCCGATGAGTAAGAGGCATGGCCGCGACACGGCTCTCTTGTCTCTGTCGCGGCCGTACCACCGAAAGCAGCACTCATTGATTCGCGGCGCGACCCCGCCTTCTGCCAGCGATCTGTTCGGCTCCCGGCTTCATCAGCAGCCGAGTGCGAGGAAGGCTTCATGGATCTCGGCTCGCCGGTCCTAGCCCGACCAAGCAGCTGCTGGAAGTGGTGCAGCCAGCCGAAGGTGCGCTCGACAACACAGGGAGCGCCGAGGTCGGAGCGGTGTTCGGTCTGGCGACGGGCGATCTGCGGTGCGGTGGCGGATCACGCGTCGACACCGCGTACCCGAAACCGACGCCATCGCGCGTTCAGCCATGCCCGTCGAGCAAGCGACTGCGACCGTCTCGGATCTTCCACAAGCAGCGTGTCGCAATGTCGCAAGCCGACCGTCTATCGAGCACGCGCACGCCCCTCCACTCATCGGGCCGGGGGTGGCGTCACGTCCTGCGCTGGTAGCCGAGGTCATCGTTCGGCATCCGTTGGGTCCGGTACTGCTGACCGAGTACGGGTCACCGTGGGAAAGCAGGAGCAGCCCGGCGCCTGACGTCCGGCTGATCCCGCATCGACGGCGGCGTCAGCGAGGCGCTCAGCCAGGGACACGATGATCCCCTCCGGTCCGTGCCCTCGACCTCGAGACCGAGCCCGACGAAGAACGCCGTCACCGTGTCGAGGTCCGCGACGGTGATGCCGACATGGTCGAAGCGTCGTGCGTATGCCATGCGGTCCATCCTCCAGTATTCGACTTGCCGATCCACTCCAGGGACGTGGCCGACGGGCGGGTTCTCGACATCGGTCACGATAGTTTCGAGACGCGTCACACCTCGTCGATTCGCGTCGAGCGCGCCCACGCTCCTCACCCTCCCGGCCCGGGTCAGCCGACCCCGAGGCGTCATGCAGCTCGCACCACGCTGCCGACGAAGCGAGCCACCTTCACGAATGTGTCCGCGGACAGGTCGCGCTGCGCCTGTCGGCTGGCTAGTGGTTCGCCGAATCCATCCCAGCCCACACCCAGCACCGAACTTGTGCGATCGGCTCGCACCTGCTGGTGTCTTTGGCCGTCGGCCCTGCGGAACGGTTAACTGTGCCGTTCGGGACCCTCACACGAGACGGATCGGTTCAAGGGTTCGGTCACTCGGTCTTGGAGCTGAGCCTGGTCGTGGCCGCGGCGAAGCTCCAGGACCCGGATTGTGTAACCGTGACGAAGAGGATGCGCCTGCACAATGCTGTGGCCAGTCCGACGGCGATGACTTCTCGCATTGGTCCCAGTCTCTACTCACACCGATCAACCGCACTCGAGGAGAACGACATGACCGCAACCTACACCTTCGACGTCTTTTCCAGCCTCGACGGCTACGGCGCCGCCAGCGGCAACTGGACCGGCTACTGGGGTAAGCAAGGCCCCGAGTTGCTCGATCACCGCCTTGCCTTGTACGGCGCGGAGCAGCGGATGGTTTTCGGCGCCAACACCTATCGGGCATTCGAGCGGATGCTGGCCTCGAGCACCGAGGAGTCCGACGTGCGTGACCCATGGGTCACTCGGATGAGGAGCCTGCCGGCAACGGTGGTGTCGACGACGCTGGAAGGACCGCTCAACTGGCCGAACGCGACCCTCGTGAGCGGTGACGCCGTCGACGTCGTCGCCCGGCTCAAGGAGGAGTCCGAGGTGCCGTTGCGCTCGCACGGCAGCCTGTCGTTGAACCGGGCGCTGATGGCCGCCGGCCTCGTCGACCGCGTGCAGGTGACGCTCTTCCCTGTCATCACCGGTCAGACCGGGCTGGACCCGATCTTCCAAGGTGCGGCCGACTTCGACCTGGAGCTGGTCGAGCACCGGACGCTCGATGGTCACATCCAAGAGCTCATCTACCGACCAACCCTCCATTGACCCGTACGGATTCGAAGAAGATCCATCATGGCTGCATCCATCCATGCACCCCACCCCGGGCAGACGTGAATGAAGCACCACCACTCGACTGGCGACCTCAACTGTGCGCACCTTGCCCAGCCTGACGGGCTCAGCCTTACATTGCCCACCGGACTCGCCACGACCCTTCGGCGACGTCCCCAAGCGGACGAGCGCGAGCCGCAAGCGCGAGGAGTTGGGAGCCCGACGCTGTCAGGCTCAGGACAGGAAGGCGTCGGGGGTCACCGGAAGCTTCCGCACCCGGACGCCCGTCGCGTGGTAGGCCGCGTTGGCGATCGCGGCTGCTGCGCCGACGATCCCAATCTCGCCGAGTCCCCGAGCTCCGAGCGCGCCAGGGGGCGCTTCATGTTCCTCGAGCCAGATTGCCTCGAGGTCCTCGATGTCTGCGCAGGTGGGGATGTGGTAGTCCGCGAAGTCGTGGTTCACGATGGTGCCGAAGCGCGGGTCCATGACCCCGTGCTCATGCAGCGCCATCCCTACGCCCATGGTCATCCCGCCGATGAACTGAGAGCGTGCGGTCACGGGGTTGATGACGCGCCCGACGGAGAACACACCGAGCATCCGGGTGACGCGGATCTCGCCGGTCTCAGCGCTGACCCGAACCTCGGCAAACTGGGCGCCAAAGGAATGCCTCGACCTATCATCATCAATGATCCCGGGCGCCTCAGCCTCTGTCTCTGCCCCGGGCTCCGGGTCGGCGCCGTGCTGATCGCGGAACGCCTCCGCCGCCGCGAGGATGGCTGCCCCCCAGCTGATCGTCCCGAACGAACCTCCGGCGACGGACGCGCGCGGGAGGCTCGAGTCCCCGATTTCCATCCGCACGCATTGCGCCGGGCAGCCCAGCGCATGGGCGGCAATCTGCGTCAGCGCGGTCCAGCTTCCGGTTCCGATCTCGGCCGCCGCAATCCGGACGACGTAGACGCCATCGGCCTCGAAGCGAATGCGGGCGGTGTTGTCGGGTACGCGAAAGTCCGGGTACGTCGCACTGGCGACCCCCATGCCGCTCCACCAGCCGTGCTGCAGCCGAGCCCGTGGCGCCGGGTCGCGATGCTTCCAGCCGAATCGTTCCGCACCAAGCTGTAGGCAGTCGAGCAGATGCCGAAACGCGTGCGGTTGCCCGGTCTCCGGGTCGACCTGTGGCTCGTTGCGAACCCGCAGGGCAATGGGGTCGACAGCGCACGCGACGGCGAGCTCGTCCATGGCCACCTCAAGCCCGAACATCCCGGCGCACCTGCCGGGCGCACGCATCCACGTTGGGACGGGAACGTCGAGGACGACGGGGCGATTCATCGTCCGACGCTGCGGAGCGGCGTACATCATGCGCGCCGGTCCGTCGGAACCTTCCGTGAACTCCTTCGTTCTGGAGCTCTGCTCGACCACGTCGACCGCCAGTGCGGTCAGCGTGCCATCCTGGCCAGCCCCGAGCCGCACGTGCTGGATGGTCGGTGGACGGTAACCGCTGAGGGAGAACATCTGCTGCCGGGTCAAGGCCACCTTCACGGCGCGACCGGGCAGTTCGCGTGCCGCCATCGCCGCGAGGACGGCCTGGGCGTGAACCTCGATCTTTGAGCCAAATCCGCCGCCCACGTACGGGGAGATGACCCGAACCTGTTCCGGCTCCAGACCGAACAGCGGCGCCAAGCCCGCCCGAAAGTGATGAACGCCCTGAGTCGACTCATATACGGTGAGGACGCGTCCATCCCATATCGCGACGGATGTGTGCGGCTCCATCGGCACGTTGTATTCCGGGGGCGTCGTGTACGTCTGGTCCAAAGCCATCGGCGCAGCCGCGAGTGCCGCCTCGATCTCGGCCTCGCTCACCTCCCGTGGAAGGTCGATGGTGTAGACCGGGGAGACCTGCCCGTGCTCGCCGAGGCTGAAGGCCGAGTCGTGGGGCGCGGGCGCGTACTCGACCTCCACCAGACCCGCGGCGTGTCGCGCGATCTCCGCCGATTCCGCAACCACCGCGCCGATGACCTGACCGCGGAACGCCACAGCCGCTGACTGTAGGACCAACAGCTCTCGGTCCTTCGTGTCAACCAGTCGGGGTGCGTTGAGATGGGTCAATACTGCGAGAACACCGTCCAACGCTTCCGCCGCTCCGGTGTCAATCCGGACCACCGTTCCATTGGCGATCGTGGCCTGGACCGGATGAAGATAAGCGGGCTGCGGCACGGGTTGCTCGTAGGCGTATAGTGCCGTGCCTCGGACTTTGGGAACCCCGTCCAGCCGCCCAAGGCCGACACCGATCGACCGACCACTAACGCTGGTGCTCACGGTTCCTGCTCCTGGCCTGCGAGGTCGCCACCTATATCTCCAACCTGGCGTCGGGTGAGATCGGCAAGCAGTAACGCGACCGTGTTGCGGACCATGGCGACCTTGAACGCATTGTCGTTGAGTGTCTCCGCCTGCGCGAGCTCGGCGTCGGCAGCCTCGCGGAAGTTCTCCACACTCGCGGCCGCGCCGCGCAGGAAGTTCTCGGCTGCAGTTGCGCGCCAAGGTTTGTGAGCAACTCCACCGAACGCGATCCGGACGTCTCGAATGGTCGGGCTCCCCGCGGCGTCCCTGCCGTCGCCCAGGTGCAGGGCAGCGGCAACGGAGACAAGCGCAAAGGCGTACGAAGCACGATCGCGGACCTTGCGGTAGGCGGAGTGATGCGAGAACGGGAAGGGCGGCAGATCGACGGCGGTGATCAACTCCCCGCGCCCCAAGACGGTGTCTCGATCGGGCGTGTCACCAGGAAGCCGGTGCAACTCGACCAGCCGAATGATTCGCTCACCCGCCCTGCCCATGACCAGCACCGAAGCATCCAGTACGGACATCGCGACTGCCATGTCCGATGGATGCACCGCTACACAACCCGCTGACCCGCCGAGGATCGCGTGGTAGCGGGTATAGCCCTCCCGCGCCGAACAGCCTGAGCCGGGATCGCGCTTGTTGCACGGCATGCTGACGTCTTGGAAGTACACGCATCGGGTCCGCTGCAGCAGGTTCCCGGCCGTAGTCGCCAGGTTGCGCAACTGGCCCGATGCCCCGGACAGCAATGCTTGGGCAAGAACCGGATATCGCTCCCGGATCAGAAGGTGCGCCGCGAGGTCGCTATTGCGAACGGTCGCGCCGATCCGAACCGTGCCATCCGGCAGCTCGACTATCTGATCCAGGGGCAGGTGGCTGATGTCGACGACCAAGCTCGGGGCGGCAACCCCCAACTTCATGCGGTCGACCAAGTTGGTGCCGCCGGCCAGGAACACGGCATCGGGGTGGTCCGCCACCGCGGCGACCGCTCCCGCGACGTCATCTGCGCGTACGTAGGCGAACGGGATCACGGGGTGGACCCCTCGCATGCAACTCGCCGGATCGCGGCGACAATGTTGACGTAGGCGCCGCAACGGCACAGGTTGCCACTCATCCGCTCGCGAATCTCTTCGTCGTCCAGATCGATGCTCCCGACGAGATCTTCGCTCACATGGCTCGGTGCGCCCGCTTTCGCCTCGGCCAACATGCCGACCGCCGAGCACACCTGACCGGGTGTGCAATACCCGCACTGCAGTGCGTCCATCTCGAGAAAAGCTTGCTGGATCGGGTGGAGTGCGTCTCCCACTGCGAGTCCGTCGGCGGTTATGATCTCGGCGCCGTCGTAAGCAACCGCTAACGCCAGGCAGATGACGGCCCGCCGACCGTCGAGCAACACAGTGCACGCGCCGCACTGACCGTGATCGCACCCCTTCTTCGGCGAGGTCACCCCGAGCCGATCTCGAAGCGCGTCCAAGAGGGTCGTGCGAGTATCAACGGTTATCGACCGGTCCTTGCCGTCCACCCGCAGGGAGATCTGTGCGTCCACCTGACCTGGACCTCCAACCCGCTGATCGATCATGCACCGACCGGATACTCTCGCATTCCCGGCAGATGCAGGGGAGCCAGCGCGTGATGCCTGATGTAAATCGCATTCTGCACCATGTCCACCCCTGGGCGGCGCTCACCGGCTGGTCGCCAAATTGGTGCTGGGGCGCTGGGCATCGCGCCAGCAGTTGTCTCAGCCGACATAAGTCCGCCTCGAAACTTGAAGGCATACCCTGAGACGCATCCGCGTCAGGTTGCGCGGGTCCTCCGGCCCCGAAGGCGCGGCCAGCGGTGTAACCCTTCAAGGCCTC
>JBKPTR010000124.1:0-31165 GCA_046735615.1 Actinomycetota bacterium | reverse complement strand
GGGGACTTCGGCGGCACCTGTCGGGAGGTCGCGAATATGACCGCGGCTGGACTCGACGATGTAGCCGTCGCCGAGAAAGCTCGCGATCTTGTTCGCCTTGGTCGGGGACTCGACGATCACGAGCCGCCTGCCCCCTGCCTTCGCTGCCAACGATTACCAACTTTCTTTTTCGATCTGATCACACGCGTGGTCAAGCGTCGGATCGCTACCCACGACCCAACGAACCAAGCTGGCGCCCCCGGCGCGCATACTCTACGGCCCAGGATCAACTACGGCCGTGAACGTCACCGTTTCGAAATGAATTCCCCGCTGTCTACACCGGGTACTGGCCGAGAGGGTACACCGGAGCCGGTGGGATGCTCCTCGGAGCGGCTGGCCGAGCCGGTGGCTGATAGTAGTGCTGCAAGCGGGCACGTTTGGCCTGCCATAGGATCAAGCAGAGGGCGATCCCGTTCACTGCCACCGCCATCAGAAGCATCATCGGAGTCCCGGCGGTCTGGGGTCCGACGAACGCCTGGCTCCAACCCCCAGAGATCACGGCGATGCTGATTGTCAGCACATTGTTGACCGCGTGCATAGTAATGGCAGCTTCCAGTCCCCCAGTCCGCCAGGTCGCCAACCCGAAAGCCACCGCCATGCAAGCTATGGTGCCTAGGATCCACGGATCCGGGCTGAGATGGGCCGTTGAGAAGGCAGCCGCCGACACAATCAGCGAGGCGACAAGCCCTACTAGAGGCCTGGCGAACCAAGCTCCCACATTTTGCATGATCCAGCCGCGGAAAAAGTACTCCTCCCCAGCTGCCTGCAGCGGTGTCATGAGCAGCGCGATTACAAGCAGCGCCACCCAGTGATCGGGGCGGGGAGAGGTGAACGGTTGGACGAGCACTCCCATCCCGGTGTAGACCGCCCACAACGGCAGGATGACGGCAACGCAGCGCAGCAGCCACCGCCATCGGATGCCGCCGGCGACAGAGGACAGAAACCGCGGTCGGATGCCATGCACGATCCAGATCGATAGGCCACTTGCCGGGATCAGCACGATGAGCACGAGATTGACATAGACGAATCCGATTGGGCCTAAGTTGCCGATGTCGGTCGTTGTCCTCGCCGCATATTCGGCGAGGTCCGGCGCTCCGCTAAGCAACCCGGCAACGAGCACCGGCACGACTGCGAGACCCATCATGATGAGGGCCAGCGGCACGAACAGCACCAGGCAGAGCAGCGGTTTCCACCAGCGGTACTGCGGCCCGCGGAGCATCTGCTGATAGACCCGAGGGCCGTCGGGAAGTGGGCTGCTCGGGACTGGGATCGGAGGTGGATAGGCCGGCGATCCGTATGGGATCGGCCCGTAGGGCTGGCCTGCCCCTGCCTGGCCGTAGCCGATTGGACCCATTGACGGCGATGCCTGCGGTGGCGGATACCCCGCCAGTGCTGGGTCAGGTTGATACATATCGGGCGGCAGTTTGTCGAAGCCGCGTGTGGAACCGTCGCCGTAAGAATTGCTGGTCATCGCAATCCAGTGTGCCTTGCGGGCGGGATCCGGCAGGCACCCACGACCGGCGTCCTTCATTTAGCTAGTTTGTCAACCTTCGTTTCAGTTTGCTCAATCGGGATCTCAACCGCGTCCGGAGCCTCGAGTTGCGGCGGTGGCTCTTCGTCTGGCGGGCTGGCGATTGCCACCTCGCGGCGGGTGCTGATGGTCACCATGGTGACGATGATGGCGACCGCGATGCCCGCGATGACGTAGCGCACGGCACTTGGTGTGGTGCTGAGCGGCGACATGGCAACCACCGCGGGGGCGATCAGCAGCGACACCAGATTCATCACCTTGATCAGCGGGTTGATGGCGGGGCCTGCGGTGTCTTTGAATGGATCTCCAACGGTGTCGCCGATCACCGTGGCTGCATGGGCGTCGGAACCCTTACCGCCGTGGTGGCCGTCCTCGACCAACTTCTTGGCGTTGTCCCAGGCGCCGCCCGAGTTGGCCAGGAAGACCGCCATCAAGGTGCCGGCCGCAATGGCACCTGCGAGGTAGCCGGCCAACGCCGAGGCGCCAAGGCCGAATCCGACGGCGATCGGCGCCATGAGGGCCAGCAGTCCTGGCGTTGCAAGCTCGCGCAAGGAATCCTTGGTGCAGATATCGACGACCTTGCCGTACTCGGGCTTGCCGGAGCCGTCCATGATCCCGGGAATCTCCCGGAACTGGCGGCGTACCTCAAAGACCACCGCACCAGCCGCACGACCGACGGCGCTGATCGCCAGGCCCGAGAACAAGAAGACCACAGCGGCGCCAAGAATCAGGCCCACAAGGGTTTGCGGCGCGAATACCACCGCCTCGTTGATGAACCTCCCGTAGCTCTCGGCCAGCACGCCACGCACGGAGTCGGTGTAGGAGCCGAAGAGAGCGGTCGCGGCAAGCACCGCGGTGGCAATTGCGATGCCTTTGGTGATGGCCTTGGTGGTGTTGCCGACCGCGTCCAGCTCTGTCAGCGCCTGGGCACCTGCACCGTGCACGTCGCCCGACATCTCCGCGATGCCCTGGGCGTTGTCGGAGACCGGGCCGAAAGTATCCATCGCGACGATCACACCAACCGTGGTGAGCAACCCGCAGCCGGCGAGTGCGATGGCGAACAGGCCGACGACCCCTGAGCCGCCGAGCAGGAACGCGCCGTAGACCGCCGCCGCGATGACGATCGCCGTGTAGACCGCCGACTCCAGCCCGACCGAGATTCCGGCGAGCACCACGGTCGCCGCGCCAGTCAGCGAGGTCTTGCCGACATTCTTGACCGGGCGATCCTCAGTGCCCGTGTAGTAGCCGGTCAGGCTGAGGATGAGAACTGCGAGCACGATGCCGATGACCACTGCGCCGATAGCAACGATCCGCGGATCGTCGATCGGTCCGAACTCCACGCCAGGAACGTCGAGTGCAGCGAAGGAGGAAGGCAGATACGCGAATGCGGCGATCGCGACGAGCACCGCAGAGATTGCGGCAGAGATATAGAAGGAGCGATTGATGGTCCTGAGGCCGTTCTCGCCCGCTCGTGGGCGAGTCAGGAAGACACCGATGATGGCGGTGATGACCCCGATGGCAGGCACGATCAGCGGGAACACGAGGCCGGACTCACCGAAGGCCGCCTTGCCGAGGATCAAAGACGCGACCAACATGACGGCGTAGGACTCGAACAGATCGGCGGCCATGCCAGCGCAGTCCCCGACGTTGTCACCGACGTTGTCCGCAATCGTCGCGGCATTCCGCGGGTCGTCCTCGGGAATGTTCTGCTCGACCTTGCCCACCAAATCGGCGCCCACATCGGCCGCCTTGGTGAAGATGCCGCCGCCGACGCGCATGAACATGGCCAGCATGGCCGCCCCGAAGCCAAAGCCTTCGAGGATGGTCGGGGCATCGCCGCGGAAGATGAAGACCACCAAAGAGGCGCCCAGCAGGCCCAGCCCGACAGTAGCCATGCCGACGTGCGCTCCGGTTCGGAAGGCGATCTTCATGGCTGGATCGCGGCCCTCACTGCGGGCGGCTGCAGCGACGCGCACGTTGGCGCGCACCGCCAGCCACATCCCGAGGAAACCGATCAGTGCAGAAAATACCGCTCCGGCTAGGAAGGCGACGGAGCGGCAGATCCGCAAGGTCAGGCTGCTGAAGTCAGCGCTGGCGTGCACTGGCAACAGCAGCAGAAGGAAGAACGCTGCCACCGCGAACACACTCAGAGTGCGGAACTGGCGGCCTAGATAGGCGCTGGCTCCCTCCTGCACACCACGAGCGATGGACTGCATATTGGCAGTCCCGTCGTCGTGCGCAAGCACCTCGCGGCGGAAGATCATAGCCATCACAAGGGCGATCAAGGCGATGACGCCGACCACTGCAATGAACGTCAGGTTGGCTCCCGACAAGCTAATGGAAGTCACTTCCAAGGGAACTGGAAGTAGGGACATAAATCGCCCTCCTGAGACGTTCGACACTCGCGGCTACTGCCCTAGCCGCTCGCGAAGTCTAACCACAAGTGGCACTGGTTTTGTTATCGAGGCGTGTACGCGGCCACATCGCGACGGGCTCAGCGGCCAATCCGACACTCGTATCGACCTGCAGGGCCCGCGGGCGACGATCGGGAAAACGCCTCGTCGCGTCGCTGCACTGAGCGTACGCCCGGAGCAATAATGACGCTATGGTCGCGGTCGCCTTAATACTGCTTGTTCTAGTCACGGTGCTCACTGTCGGGATTGCGGTGAGCAATCCAGACATCTACGACTTGTCCATCTTTGGAGCCGTCGTCAAAGTGAGCAGCGTAGGCATCTTCCTTACCGGCGCAATCACCATGGCACTTACCGTCGTTGCGCTCCTGCTGTTGCGCATTGGCATCCGGCGCGGGCGGGCACGACGCAAGGAGATCAAGGAGCTGCAGACTGCGAGCGACAAGGCCCTGGCCAGCTCGGAAGAAGACTCCACCACTTCCAAGACGTCTGACACCTCGACGGCGCGTGACTCCGCCACGACTGAACCGGCCCACACGACCAAGGAGACGTCGAGTCCAGAGGTAGAGGGCGGGTCCTCGACGACAGCGGCTGAACGGCAGGCGATGTTGGATCAGGCCGATGCCATAACGCGCGACGAGCCTCGGAAGTGAGCTTCCTCGAGATCTTTCAACCTGGCCTAAAGCACCCGCGGGAAGCACGGGATCGGCAGAAGATGCTCGGGCCAGACGCCCGATGCCTCCCCGCCATCAATCAGCTCCTGTCCGAGATCACTCAATTGCATCTCGCCAATTTCGCCTCGGCCGGCCACGTTCGACCGGCCTACGGCACATCGTTTACCGGTCCGGCGTGAGCCTCCGCGGCTACTGTTCTTGGCACGTGGGGGATCCGCGTACCCGCGACGACCGAGACCTGCACCGTCACCACGAAGTCGACCGCATCGCCCACTTGGTTGCAACGGACCACTCGGGCGCCGTTTTGCCTGGCGGTCAGCGCCGCCTGAGCGCACGGCTCGCGACCTTGTTGGAACGCCGCGGCTCCGCTTAACGCGCTGAGGTCAGCCGCAGCGCGGGCCCGGTGGTAGCCGACGGCGTATCCCGCGATCACCAAGGCGGCACTGCTGAGCGTTACGACCACGCCCATGATGCCAACCATCAGCGCCGTTGCGCTTCCCAGCTCGGAGCGGACGATTCCGCGCATGGTCACGGATCCGTCCCCCCTGCGGGCTCCGGTATCACCTGTGCACGGGCCTCGAGCGGGACGGCAACCAGCCAGCGACCGAGCGGTCGAGCCTTCACTCGCACAACCACTGTGACTAGGCTCGGACGCTTGTCGATCACGATCGTGGCGCCTGAGGGGGCAGCTGCCTTGGCGTCGTCGACCGCCATTGTGTCCCCGCGGGCTGCCTGACGGGCGATCGCGGCCGCGGCGTCGACGCAGCGGAGTTGTGTGACCACCAGATAGATCCCCCAGCACATCATGATCAGGACAGTGAATGCGGCCAGGGTCGTGACGGCCAGTTCGGCCGTCACCATGCCTCGTGCGTCCCGCGCCTTTGCTCGCCGCTGCCTCACGGTATGAAGCCGGAGAACGAACGGATCACCATCAAGATGAATCTGAGCAGGACATCGTGGACCGGTCCGCTGGTCACGATTCCCAGCAGGACGCCAGCGATGGCGACGGCTGCAATGATGCCCACCGCCCACTCGGCACTGACCATGCCCCGTTGATCACGACAGCGCGGGGCGGCCTCGATTACCGCGTCCGGCGCTATAACGGAGACGTCCTTACTCATTGGTTCCCTCCTTGGGGCTCGCGCACCATTTCGCGGGTGCGGCATCGGTCCGGATGCGTCTGGAGTCTCCTGATCAAAAACCTGATCGAGCGGTCTGGCGAGAATCTGTTGACAGGGCTTCGAGTACCAGGCGAGCTGTGGATATCTCCGCTGCAGCCCACGGCTATGGGATCGCGTTGAAGACAGCTGAGACCACAGCAGGAACGATCCCGAGCAAGAGGAACGAAGGGATAAAGCACATCATGAGCGGCAGCACGCTGCGGACGGCGACCGCCCGAGCCAGCACCTGGCGCTCGCTCCGTCGTACCTCGCGAGCCGCGGCAGCGTGATGCCGCAAGCCTTGCACCGTGGCGGTTCCGGACTCCACTGAGCGTGCAAGGTCCGCGGCCGCGAGGCCCAACTGCGGATGATCATGGAGGGCCTGCCAGGCGACCACATCTCCCACACCGAGCTCGAGCAATGCCAAAACTTGACCAAGATCGTCCGCGACAGGACCGTCGAATGTTCGCACAACCGCGGCACACGCTGTGCGGGCCGGTAGGCCAGCACCGAGGCACGCAGCCATCAGCTCCAACGCCTGCGGAACTTCCATGATCAACTGTTCTCGACGGCGGCGCCCTGACCGCGGCTCGAGCCAACCAAGTGCCAGCACTCCGATCGCGGCGGCTACCGGCATCGCGAACCAGAGCAAGCCACCCAACCAGCCATCGCTTCCAGCTGCGGCCAAGCCAAGGGCGAGGACACCGACCATGCTCAGCAGTAACCGGCGGATCAGCGGCGGGGCGTCCGCTCGTCCCCGAAGCAGTCGCAACATCGGCGCTACCACCGCCGCCAGCTTTGATCTACCGCGCGTCATCCGGCGCAGGTGACCTGCGGGATGACGGAACAGCAGAAGGACCGCGAGCCCGGTGAACGCGGCACACAACAAGGCAGTGAGCGATAGTTGATCAAGACCGCTCTGCATTGGTGTGATCAGTAGAAGAGACACGGCTTTATCCACCCGTTGTGGCACGTCGAGCCAGAGCCTCAATCCAGAGCACACCAGCGCATGCCAGGAGTATTCCGGTCAGTAGGCAGGCCCAGCCGGCGGGGCCCGCCAGCAACCATCGAGCTGGATCACCTCCCAGCAGATAGCCGATGCCGATGCCGCATGGGGGTAACGCAGCCATCACCTTGCTTGTGGCGCGCGCCGCTGCAAGCTCGCTGTTGACGACTCTGCTCAGTTCCTCGTCGGCCGAGAGGCTGGTCGCAACCTCGTCTAATGTCGATGACATCGGCGCGCCGGTCTCCGTCGAAATCTGCCAGGCCCGCGCCAACTCAAGCAGGCCTCTGTGCCCGGCACGCTGCGCCTGCTGGCGCCAGACAGCTACCGCGTCCCCGCCGAGGGTGTGGGCCTGATGGCCCTCGCGAAACACGTCACAGTCGGCGGCGGCGATAGCCAGCGCAGCGGATGGCACCTGGCCGACCCGAAGGTAGGAGGCCAGGACCGTGCACGCCTGCGCGACGTCAGCCCGGGCTCGGCGGGCGGATCTTCGTCGTCGGTATTGAGCAACCAGTCGGACGACGGTTGCCACAATCAGCACCGCTGCGCTGGTGAGTACAGCGTCCCGCGATCCTCCGAGATAGCCCGCGGCAATGATCAGACCCAGCAAGATGATCAAGATTCCAACAATCGCCCATGATCGCCGCCGCGGCATTGGACGCTTGCCGTATGCATCCGTAACGGGCGCAGACGTTGGTGGAGCGAGCCGGCCGCGAAGAGTTCGCGCCGCTGGGCGGCGTACCGCCAACAACGCAGCTAGCACAGCACAGCCAAGACTGGTCATGATCATGATCAACGTTCGAGTATCCGTTCCAGCTGCCGGCTCCCTGGACCCAGCACGCTGCCGCCGTCAGGGCCGAACTGGACGGCGCACTCGCTGCGGACAAGCCCACTGCGCGGCTCGCGTACGAAGATCGAAATCTCGGCCACGCGACGCACCCCAGAGTCGTCGCGGGCTACATGGATGACCGCATCCAGCGCTGCGGCCAGCTGCCCATGCAATGCGGGCCGAGGGAGCCCCCCGAGCGACGCTAGGGCCTCCAGGCGAGCCGGGACGTCGGCACTGGAATTGGCGTGGACGGTGCCGCAACCGCCCTCGTGGCCGGTGTTCATTGCGGTCAACAGATCACAGATCTCGGCTCCGCGTACCTCGCCTACCACCAGCCGGTCCGGACGCATGCGCAGGGACTGACGGACCAAATCAGTCAGGCTGATCGCTCCAGTGAGCTCGGTGTTGGCGGGACGACCCTCGATCCGCACGACATGCGGATGGTTGGGCGCGAGCTCTCTTGAGTCCTCGACGATCACGATCCGCTCCTGTTGCGGCACCAGCGCCAGCAGCGCGGCAAGCAGGGTCGTTTTGCCCGAGCCGGTTCCACCGCTGATCAGGAAGGCCAACTTGGCCTCGATCATGCGTGACAGGAGCTGCGCCGTGCCGGGAGTCAGTGAGCCAGAGGCAACGCAGTCTTCGAGTGAGAAGCTCCGCTGCGCCGGGACGCGGAGCGAAATGCAGGTGCCTGGTGACGCCAATGTGCCGAGAACTGCATGCACTCGGCTTCCGTCGGCCAGCCTTGCGTCAACGAAAGGCACTGCATCGTCGAGGCGCCGCCCAACGGAAGCTGCCAGGCGCTGGGCGAGCCGGCGTACCTCCCCTTCGCATGGAAATCGGAGATCAGTCAGCTCGAGCCCAGCGCCGCGATCGATGAAGACCTGGGTCGGGCCGTTGACCAGCACGTCGGTCACCCCAGGCTCGTGGAGCAGCGGATCCAATCGACCGGCGCCGACACTATGTCGCCGCAGCGACTCCACGGTGTCGAGTACGGCTGAGTCGCTCACAATGAGACCCTCAGCTCGCATGGCAGTAGCTACGTCAACCGGCGTGTATTCGCGACCAAGCCCGGCGAGGCGATCCCGGACCAGATCCAATGCCACGTCCCGGGTGTCTGGATTCCCAGCTGCACGCTGAACCGCGCTCATGGCCTGGCCGACGCCTTCTGTTCGTTCGGGTGCGTCTGCAACAGATCCCCGAGCAGCTGGCGGGAAAGTCGAGCCAGTGAGCTACGCGCCGACCGCCCTGGCGGATCGCCTCGCTCTGCGGCCACGACCAACGACGGGTCATCGGCGAACGATCCCAATAGCGGCAAGCCGACGCCCGTGGCTACAAGATCCGGCTCCAACAGGCGTGACCGGCCGCGCCGGACCACCAGTCCGAGGCGATCGCACTCACCTTCCAGCTCACGTACCACTTCACGACCTGCGGCGACTCCGCGGACATCGTCTCGGACTACAAGCACGGCCAACTTGGCTCTCCGAAGCGGCTCGCGAGCGGCGGCACCTAGCGCTGGAGGCAGGTCGACCACCGTGATGTCATGGCTTCGCATGGCCGAAAGCACCACAGACTTCAGTTGCTCGGCCTGAGGCACCCAGCCCGGCGTCGATTCACCTCGGGCCATGGACAACAGATCGACGCCCTCGACGGTCGGTAACTGCCTGGTCAAGTCGCCCAGGTGGCCGCGCGCAGTAGCGAGCCTTGGCCAGCGCCAGCCGTCGGTCCGTTCCGCGCCCAGCAGTAAGTCGAGTCCACCCGAGCGCGAGTCGGCGTCAATCAGCATCGTGCGCTGCGCAGCACGCGCCGCAACAAATGCGAGCCCCGCCGCCAGGGTCGAAGCGCCGACCCCGCCGGAACCGCCCACCACGCAGACGAGGCTGCCGGTCACGCGACCGGTTCCGGCGACATCGGCCAGGGCCTCGGACAGCCAAGCGACACTCGATGGCAGGGCTATCACCGCTGCCCCGAGTCGTATCGACCACTGCAGTGCATGTGCTGCGGAGGTCTCCCTTGCAACCAGATAGATCTCAGTGCGACGCGGCAGCCCCATTGCTGCGACGCGATCCGCCTGATCGACGCCGACCAAGAGCATCGACGCCGAAGCCCAGTGCGGACGCAATTGACCTGGCTCGCTCAGGACCAGCGGCTCCACCCCGACGACTGCCGTCACTGACAAGACCTGGTCAAGCAGCTCGGGATCGGCGATCGCCACCACGACATTGGTTTGGCCGAGGCTGTGCGGATCCATGTCGGCAGTGTGTCGAGATCGGGCCGCGGTGCGCCGCGCCCAGCGAAATCTGTGGATGACGCTTGGAGCAGCTTCCAGCTTGTGGACAGCGCGATCCGGCTAGGCATCCGGCGCCCAAGGTTTTGACTACCGCTCGTCTGTGCGGGCGTGATGCGAAACGCACGCGAACGCGCCTCGGATCCGAGCGTGTGCACGGGGGTGGGATGGAAAGCATACGCGAGAGGCAACTAAGTTGATCTTGATTAAGAGCAACCGGTTGGCACGTCGCCGGCATCAAAACCAACGAGATTTCTGCTGGTCGGTGGGCCTTTCCAACGCGTCCGGATGGGGGTAGAAAGGACTGCAAGGTAACCCGAGTCGTCGAGATGGAGTGCGCTGCTAAGAGCCTTTCCTAGTGACGGTCCCAGAGGCTGTCACGCGTAGTCTTGACCGACGAATCAGCGAACCTCGCACGGCATCCAAGTACCCACGCGGCGATCACCCATCCCCGACGGGAAGTTGCGATCCAGGCTTGACCTGGGCCAACACGTTGAAAAGATGCACGCTTGGTCACTTGGTGATGACGTGCAAGGCACGGCGCCCGCCTCGGTGGGCGCCGCGTCACTTTCTTGGAGCGCCACGTGCCACTAATGCATCATGTGCCCTGAGCTTGTCAAAGGGCATGCGCGGGCTCGAACAAGCTCAGCCGGAGCGACTACAAGAGCGTCTTTCCAACCGGCGAAAGCTCAGCGCCGCGAGCGACGGCGGCCGCGCATCGCAGCAGCCAACTTCTAACACCATTCAGGCTGCCGTCCGCGTACGCATCCAATCCAGCGGCGTAGGTCGAGCCGCTCTCGCCATGCCCAGCTTCGACCACAATCACTCCGTAGGGGTCGAGGCCGGCCGCGATCAGCACCAAGTGTTCAGCCGCCCGAGCGATCAAGCCACTGGCCTCAGCAAAGGGCGCGACGACGGCGACCTCGGCATGTGCAATAGCTCCGACAACGATTGCCGGCGCCGATGTCTGGCGGGTCAGTAGCTCGCCAAGGCTGTTCATGCGCGCCGCCATTGCTGGCTCCGAGCCGATCTTGCCGAGCTCGCTATCCGGCACTACCCCGCGAGCGACAAGGGCGTGCGCTCGCGCTAGCGCCTGTGCGGGCGCGACCCTGATGAGAGCCGCCAGCGACGCCAGCTCAGCTGACAGTCGGAGAGCGCCAATCTGCCACCGCGCTGGGTCGTCAGTCAGATCTGCGTTGGCTCTCGCTCCCGCCAGCAGGGCCTGGCTCAGCTCCTCGTCGGTGATCTTGCGTAGCCCGCGATCCCTCAGCACAGCATCGACGGCATCAGTCGCAGCCGCGACCGCGGACGGCACGCCCTCGAAGCGCGCAAGATCAGCCAGCGGGTCGAGCACCACTAAAGTTTCCACCATGGCGACGCGGCGAAATCCCTATCCAGAAGCTGCGCCTGCTTGGATGGTCGGCGAAGGGCGTATGCGGGTTCTCGACCTCGGGGCGGGCCGCGGCGGATTCGCTGCGATGCTGCGCGATGCCGGCCACGAAGTCTTCTGTATCGATCGAACGGTTGACCTCGTTGCCGATCTTCCGGCCCGGCTCGGTACTCGGCTCCACGTCGTTGGCCAGGTCGAATCATTGCCCTTTCTCTCTTGCCATTTCGACGTCGTCACTGCCGCACAGACGTTGCACCGCTTCGCACCAGGACTCGCACTCACCGAGATCGCCCGAGTTCTCAAGCCCGGCGGCTACCTGGCGATCGCGTACAACACGCGCGACGACACCGTCCCCTGGGTGCGGCGCCTCATCGCCCTGATGCGTGAAGCTGATCCGAACTCCATGCGCGGCGATTATGGCGTGGACAGTGTCGACAAGATCGCCGAAAGCCCGTACTTCGGCCTCCTGGAACGTCGCAACTTCCGCAATTGGATGCCGATCACCCGAGATGGGCTGATCTCCATGGTCGAGCGGCGTCCAGCCGTGGCTCGACTGGATCCTGCCGCGCGGGCCCAGCTGGTGCGTGAAGTGGGGGCCCTCTATGAGGAGTACGCGCGGGTGCCCGATCCGCTGATGTTGCCGTTCCAGACATCATGCTGGCGCGCTGAAGTTGACCATTCGCAGCTAGTGATCAACGACGACTTCGACGACGTATTCCAGATCAAGCTTTGATCTGGAGGCATTCTGTCCGCCGTCGCCGCGATGAAACCTACGGATGCGGGTATCGCTATACGCAGTAGTTCCAAGAGTCCACCCAAAATGAGGGTCGTAGGCTGAAGCCGAGAGGCCGAGTATGCCCAAGCGGGCCGCCTGGCCGACCCCGATCATCGATGCTCGTGAGGAGACTAGTCGTGACTGATGAGGCCCTGGATAACTTGCTGAACGAGGACAGGCGCTTTCCTCCCCCTGTTGACCTCGCGGCAAATGCCAATGTCACAGCCGATACCTACGCCGAAGCCGAGGCAGATTTCGAAGGCTTCTGGGCCAAGCAGGCGAAGCGGCTGAGCTGGCAGACTGAGCCAGCTCAAGTCCTCGACTGGAGCAACTCGCCGTTCGCCAAGTGGTTCGCTGACGGCACCCTGAACGCCGCGTACAACTGCCTCGACCGGCACGTCGAGGCGGGCAACGGTGACCGCGTCGCCTTCTACTTCGAAGGCGAACCGGGGGACACCCAAGTGATCACCTATGCCGAGCTGACCCGGCAAGTGAAGCAGGCAGCCAACGCACTCATCGAGCTCGATGTGAAGACCGGCGATCGAGTGGCGATCTATCTGCCGATGATTCCCGAGGCTGTAGTCGCGATGCTGGCGTGCGCCCGGATCGGCGCACCGCACACGGTGGTTTTCGGCGGCTTCTCCTCAGACGCGCTCTACTCCCGGGTCATCGACTGCGGCGTAGAGGTCGTGATAACCGCTGACGGAGGGTACCGCCGCGGCAAAGCGTCGACGTTGAAGCCGGCTGTCGACGAAGCACTGAAGTACGGCTGCGACGTACGTAAGGTGCTAGTGGTCCAGCGGACCAAGCAGGACGTCCCCATGGAAGAGGGACGCGACCTGTGGTGGCACGAGTTCGTCGGCAAGCAGTCGGACGAGCACGAATGCGAGTACTTCCCCGCCGAACACCCGCTCTATGTGATGTACACCTCAGGCAGCACGGGCAAGCCAAAAGGCATTCTGCACACCACCGGCGGCTACCTGGTCGGCGTCTCGTATACCCACTGGGCAGCCTTCGACCTAAAGCCGGAGACAGACATTTTCTGGACGGCGGCCGACATCGGCTGGGTGACCGGGCACTCCTACCTGGTGTACGGGCCGCTCGCGAACGGCACCACGTCGGTCATGTATGAGGGCACGCCCGACACCCCGCACAAGGGCCGCTGGTGGGAGATCATCGAGAAGTACCGCGTGTCGATCTTGTACTGTGCTCCGACAGCGATCCGCACATTCATGAAGTGGGGCTCCGACGTTCCCGAGGCCTTCGATCTGTCGTCGCTGCGCATCTTGGGCACGGTGGGCGAGCCGATCAACCCTGAGGCGTACGTCTGGTACCGGCATTACATCGGCGGTGATCGTACGCCGGTAGTGGACACCTGGTGGCAGACGGAGACCGGCATGCAAATGATCTCTCCGATGCCGGGGGTGACCGTCGGCAAACCGGGCGCGGCCATGAGGGCTGTTCCGGGCGTCGAGGTTGAGGTCGTCAACGACGAGGCGGAGCCCGTGCCCAATGGACACGGTGGCTATCTGGTGATCACGAAGCCTTGGCCCGCGATGCTGCGCACCATCTGGGGTGATGATCAGCGCTACATCGACAACTACTGGTCACGGTTCCCGGAGATGTACTTCGCCGGCGACGGTGCGAAGAAAGACGAGGATGGCGACATCTGGCTGCTTGGTCGGGTCGACGACGTCATGAACGTTTCTGGCCACCGGATGTCCACCACGGAGATCGAATCAGCGCTGGTGTCGCATCCGAAAGTCGCGGAGGCGGCGGTCGTGGGAGCGACCGATCCGATGACGGGACAGGCGATTGTGGCGTTCGTGATCTTGCGCGCCGATGCCGGCGAGGGCGGAGCCGAGGTTGTGCAGGAACTGCGGACCCATGTCGCCAAAGAGATCGGTGCGATTGCCAAGCCACGTCAGATCATGGTCGTCGAGGAGCTGCCCAAGACCCGTTCGGGCAAGATCATGCGCAGGTTGCTTCGCGACATCGCCGAGAACAGGGAGCTAGGTGATGTGACTACTCTGACCGACTCCTCCGTGATGGACTTGATCAAGGAGAACCTCGCGACAAGCAAGGCCGGCGCGGACTAGCTGAGGGCCGCGAGAAGCGCCTGGCGCTCGAAGAAGATCCAAAGATGTTGAAGTCGCGGGGGGATTTCACTGCCCTCGTACGGTGAGCGCTCCACGAAGCCGCGTGAGCGGTAGAGCCGCTGAGCGTCGGTCATGAACCGGCAGGTGTCCAGCAGTACAGTCGTCGCACGCATCTCTCGTGCTTGGTCGAGCAGCCGATCCAGGATCGCGGACCCTACATGTCGATCTCGCCAGCCTGGTGCTACGTACATCCGTTTCACTTCAACGACACCAGCCCTGAGCGTGCGGATCGCGCCTACACCCACTGGTTGCCCCTCGCACTCAGCCAAGATCAGCCTCCCGACCGGTGGACGGTAATTCACTAATCCGTCCCGGACCAGCGATGGATGTGTCGGCGGCTCATCGACACCGTAGTCCTGAGCAAGCCGCTCAATGGCCCACGTCAGATAGTCCACCATCAACGCTGCGACAGCGTCATCGTCGAGGCCGGGCTGAGCCTCCCGAATCAGACAACCACCGGCAACCGACATACGGCCCTCCTTCAGCCACACTAGGACCATTGAGCGTGTCGAACGGTGCCATCTTCGGGGTAATGGTTCAGCCGAAGGATCGATAGGCTCGCGTTGACGAGAGGAGCGGACGTGGCTGATCTTCCAGTCGGCGACATCATCAAGAACATCACCAATGACGTGAAGTTACTGGTACAGGACCAGATCGAGCTCGCGAAGGTTGAACTCATCCCCGCCGCCAAGAACGGTGGGACCGGCGCCGGGCTATTCGGAGCCGCCGGATACTTTGCACTCAGCGCGACCATTCTGCTCTACTTCGCTGCTGCCTTCGGCCTCGTTGCAGCAGGCCTGGCAGTGTGGCTCGCGTTCTTGATCGTCGCCGCCGCGCTGCTGCTGATCGCGGCAATCCTTGCTGGAATCGGGTACGTGTTCGTCCGAAGAGTCCGGGGCCCGGAGCGGACCATCGCCCAGGCCAACCAAACGGTGGCCGAGGTCAAGGAGGCCGCGGACCGTGCGGTCGCCGCGGCTAACGCTCCGGAGATCGAGGGCACGGTCGTCGAGACCAAAGCCATCACCTGAGCGTCGCGCGATCAGCTCGATGCGAGCACGGTGAGTCGCTCAAGTGGCGGGGGCCGGCGTACGCGACATCCTGCTTGATGGGCCGTGGCGTCATCGAGATGTCGCAGCCAACGGGATCCGATTCCACGTGGCCCTCGGGGAGCAGTTCAGTCCTCGTCGACCGCTCGTCCTTCTGCTCCACGGATTTGGGGAGTTCTGGTGGGCATGGCGGCACCAAATACCGGCGTTGGATGAAGCCGGCTTCAGCGCGGCCGCCATGGACCTGCGTGGCTACGGCGCAAGTGACAAGACGCCCCGTGGGTACGATCCGCAGACCACTGCCTTAGATGTGACCGGTGTGATCAAGAGCCTCGGCTTCTCTACGGGCGTCGTCGTCGGGCACGATTGGGGCGGCGTTGCTGGCTGGACGACCCTGGCGTACGCGGCAGACCCGGTGCGCGCCTTGGTGAGTGTCGCCGCTCCGCATCCGCTGGGCTTCTCATGGCGCTCGAACCTTCCGACGCTGGCGTTCTTCCAGCTGCCGCTGCTCCCCGAGCGGCGCATCATGGCAGACGACGGGCTCTACATCGAGGAAATGCTCCGCAGCTGGGCGGCCGATGGCACTGGATTCCTCTCCGCAGCCGACGCGCGGCACTACCGCGATGCCTTAATGCTGTGGCCCAGCCCGCATTGTGCACTGGAGTACCAGCGGATGTTCGTCCGCAACCAGGTCCGCAGCACGGGCCGCGCCTTCCGTCGGGCTCTCCGACAGCTGAGAGCGGTCCCGTTGCTGTCGATCCATGGCCAAGAGGATCGCCTGGTTCCGCTCGCGGCGATGGCCGCGGCCGAGCGGTGGGTCGAGGCACGCCACGACCTGATCAGCCTGCCTGGCGTCGGCCACCTGCCGCACGAGGAGGATCCAGATGCGGTTACGGCGGCCATCATTGACTGGCTTGAAGCTCTGTGATCGTAAAGCAACCGGATGCGCGCTGAGCCTGTCACAGCGCTGCAGCAGGCGCCCTTCGACAAGCTCAGGGCACATCGACAGGCCCAGGGTACGTCCTTGTCGACAGCTAATGTCTGGTGAGTGAAGCAGACCTCCAAGACGGTCCGCCGCACCTATTACGTGCTGTCGGCGGGCAACACGTTGGCGGCATCGCTGATCTGGGGAATCAATACGATCTTCCTGCTGGACGCCGGGCTAACGAACTTCGAGGCCTTCGCCGCCAACGCCTGCTTCACCGCCGGCATGGTTCTCTTCGAGATTCCGACGGGTGTCGTCGCGGACCGCTGGGGCCGCCGCACCTCATTCCTCTGTGGCACGTTGACTCTTGCAGCGACGACGGGTCTCTACGTGCTGCTCTGGCAGCTGCGCGCAGAGTTCGGCTGGTGGGCCATCGTTTCCGCGCTCTTGGGACTCGGATTCACCTTCTTCTCGGGTGCAACCGATGCCTGGCTGGTTGACGCGCTCACTGCGACAAGGTTCGAGGGCCTGCTCGAGGGTGTTTTCGCGCGTGGCCAGGTGATCTTCGGGGCGATGACCCTAGGAGGCTCGGTGGCCGGTGGGTATCTCGCCCAGCTCACCAACCTGGGCGTGCCGTACGTGGTCCGAGCAGCAGTTCTGATTGCGATGTTCTTCGTCGCGCTGGTCATGATGCACGACCTTGGCTTTACGCCCGCGCGTGGAGATCGGCCGGCGACCGAGATGAAGAAGATCTTGAACAGCTCGATCGAGTACGGCCTGAAGGTGCCGGCGGTCCGGGCGATCATGCTGGCTGGGATATTCAGCGGTGGCGTGGGGATCTACGTCTACTACGCCTTGCAGCCTCATCTGCTTAACCTCTGGGGCAATCAGAAGGCATATGGCATCGCCGGCCTGGTGGCTGCGCTCGTCGCCGGAGCCCAGATCATCGGCGGCCTCCTCACGCCATGGATTCGGCGCGCAGTCAGGCGCCGGACGTCGGCTCTGTTGATCTTGGAGGCGCTAAGTGTCGCCATCTTGGCACTCATCGGACTCACGGCGAACTTCTGGGTGGTCGTTGCCCTGATCATGCTCTGGGGGCTGGTGGCCTTTGCCGGTGGACCGATCAGACAGGCGTACCTGAACGGCATGATTCCGTCCCAGCAACGCGCCACAATTCTCTCCTTCGACTCATTGATGAACAGCGCCGGCGGAATCGTGTTGCAACCTGCGCTGGGCAAGAGCGCCGACGTCTGGGGCTACCAGGTGTCCTATCTTCTGTCGGCAGTGGGCTCCGCACTGGCGCTACCATTCATTGCCCGGGCACGACAGCTCAACACGCCCGCCGACCAAGAAACAGCGCCGTCGCCGCAGCCGAATGCCAGCTCAGCCAACGAGATAGATACGTGACTCCCACGGTTTCAGCTCCGGCGATGCCGAGTCCTGGTGCGTGGCCAGCAGCAGGTCCGCACCGCTGACGTCGGGAAGGGCATCCGATGGCACCCTGGCCGGGTCAGACGAACAATTCGCGATCATGACCAACACTTGATCACCGAGAGTGCGAGTGAGCGCCCAGATCTGCTCATGATCAGGAAGCAGCAGCTCGAAGCGGCCATGTACGACTACCGGATGATCATGGCGAAGCTTGATCAACTTGCGGAAGTGGTGGAATACCGAGTTCGGATCCTCGACCGCCGCCGCCGCATTGATCGTGAGGTAGTTCGGATTGACCGGCAGCCACGGAATCCCTTCGGTGAAGCCAGCCTGTGAGCTGTCGTCCCATTGCATGGGCGTACGGGCATTGTCCCGACTCTTGACCGACAGTGCCTGCAGCACCATCTCAACCTCCATGCCCAGACTCAGCGCATCGGCGTGGTAGTTGATCGACTCAATGTCACGATATTGCTCGATGGCGGTGAAGTAGGTGTTGGTCATGCCGAGCTCTTCGCCCTGGTAGATGTACGGCGTGCCCTTGTGCATGTGCTGCACGGTGGCGAGCGTCTTGGCGGAGTGTTCCCGGTGCTCGGGGCTATCGTCGCCGAACCGCGACACCGCCCGGGGCTGATCATGGTTATCCCAATAGAGCGAGTTCCAGCCAACATCAGCCAGAGCCAGTTGCCATTCATTCAGATTCTTCTTCAGCGCCGGCAACGTCAGCGGGGCCAGATCAAACTTGCCGCTGCCACCTCGGAGCGAGTCGAGGCTCACATGCTCGAACGTGAAGACCATGTTCAGCTCGTGATTGGCCGGATCAGTTGCCCTACGAGCCGTCTCAATGGTCGAGCCCGGCATCTCACCAACCGTGAGCAGGTGCCGCGCATCCAGACCGACCTCAGCGTTCATTTCCGCGAGGAACTCGTCGAGCCGCGGACCATTCGCAGTGAAGAGAAAGCTGGAGACCCGCGTCCGGCCCGGAGCCGGCACACCATCAACGAGATCATGTTTGGAGATGAGGTTGATCACATCCATACGGAACCCGTCCACGCCCCGATCAACCCACCAGTTCATCATGTCGTAGACCGCGCGCCGTACCTCCGGGTTCTCCCAGTTCAAGTCCGGCTGCTTCGGGCTGAACAGATGCAGATAATACTCCCCACTGCGCTCATCGAACTGCCACGCCGAGCCACGGAACGCCGATTCCCAGTTCGTCGGCTCCGCCCCCTCGCTACCCGGTTCAAATCCCGGTCGGGGCGGCCGCCACCAGTACCAATCTCGTTTGGGTGAGGCGGGATCGCGAGACTCCAGGAACCAGGGGTGCTCATCTGAGGTGTGGTTCACCACCAGATCCATGATGATCTTGATGCCTCGCTCGTGGAGGCCTGCGATCAGCCGGTCCAGATCCTCCAGGGTGCCAAATATCGGATCGACGTCGTGGTAGTCGCTTATGTCGTAGCCGTTGTCATCCATCGGAGATGCATAGACAGGCGACAGCCACGCCACATCGACTCCGAGCTCAGCCAGGTAGTCCAGGCGCGAGGCAATTCCCTGAATGTCGCCAAAGCCGTCGCCATTGCTGTCTGCGAAGGACGGCGGGTAGATCTGATAGACCACCGCCGACTTCCACCAATCGGTCGGTCGGTGAACGTATACGACGGCTGTCTGGGTGGGCTCGGAGGTCACCTATCCGATCCTTCCACAGCGATACCCAGGCGCTGGCTGAGCGTATCGATCTCCTTTGCGAGGTTGGCCCGGGCGGCATCAGTCAGCTGACGTCCCCTGGTCGTGCGGAAGATCTCGCGGTCAGCCAGCTCAGTCAGCACAGCCAGCCGTCCCGCCAGAAATTCCTCCGCCGGCAACTGCGCGTACTCCTCGCGTACGGCGGCCGCGTAGTCGGCGTAGTCCGCTGGATCGGACGCGAGGATTGCAAGATCCGCGTCGCACAGCAGCTCGCCCTCCGGATCGCGTGGTCCGGGTAGATGGGTCTCAGTAAGCCGGACCAGCCGTGCGATCTGGTTCAGGTCCTCCTGCTCCAGCCCGACTCTGCTCAGCTCCCGCAGCGCCAGTCGGGCTGACGCCTCCTCGTTAGTGATCTGACCGGCGGGGATGGCATAGACGGCGTCGTGGAACCAGGCAGCGAGCTGCACCAGAAAGACGTCATGATCATCAGCAAGCTGGTCGATCATGGTCAGCACATGGAGCAGATGCTTGGTGGTGTGGTAACGCCGATGCGGTTCGCTGTAGCGAGTGATCAGGTTCTCGCCGAGCTCCTGCTGCCGTGGCAGCGTGGCGTTCCACCGTGCCAGCAGCTCAGACTTGTGATCATCAGTGGGCATTGGGTCCTCCGCTGTCGGGCCTCGAGTCGGTAAGGTAGCGCGCCGGAATCGGTATCATCCGACGCCGATCCCAGGGCCGTTGCCAGCCAGCAAGATCGAGTACGCCGTCCAGCAGATGCGCGGTCAATCCCCATATCAGATGCCCGTTCACCTCAAATGCTGGCCCGGTGTAGCCGGACGGATGCCGGACCCGAGCGCGGTGCGCGGGATCAGTCAGTACGGCAACCGGCACGATATCGATCGATGCCGCCTCTCGGGGATCCATTACCGCCACTGGGCTCGGCTCGCGCCACCATGCAATCACAGCGGTGACGTCGAAACCGCTCACTTCCACGTACGCCGGAGGCAGCACACCGAGGACCTCGATGCCGCCCCGGTCGACGCCGGTCTCCTCGGCCGCCTCGCGGAGGGCAGTGTCCGCAAGATCATGATCACTCACATCAGCGGCACCACCAGGAAAAGCAATCTGTCCTGGGTGGGTACGCATCCCGGCGGCACGCTCCACGAACATGATCTCCGGGCCGTCGGGACCGTCGCCGATCAAGATCAACACTGCTGCTGGCCGGGCACCGATTCCTGGCCGGATGGCGACCACCTGGTCCAACCTGGACTGCTCGGACAGGGCGTCGGTCAGGTCGTCGAGCCACTCAGGTCGCTCCAATGGGGGATCGCTCATGGACTAACCCCGAGATGCTGCTGCGCCAGGTCGCGGATCTCTTGCGCCGAGCTGAATGGTCCGGCGTGACGATAGGCGATGGTGCCATCCGGGCGGACGAAAAAAGTCTGAGGTGGACCCGTGATCTGCAGCGCAGAACGCAGCACGACATCGGGATCCGCGACTTGCGGATAGGTCCAGGTGGATAGTTGCGCGAACTCGATAGCCAGATCTGGTCGCGGGTCGGCGTGGTCGATTCCCACAATGATCAGATCGGACTTGTTGGTCGTTGCGACTTCGGCTAGATAGGGCGCTTCCGCTCGGCAGGGTTCGCACCACTGCGCCCACACGTTGATCATCATCGGTTTACCGCGTAGCCCAGCAAGCCGCACTTCACGACCGCCGCCGAGGCAGGGCAACACAATATCGGGTAGCCCGGACGGCAGGGCCGCGACATCAGGGTCGGACTTTGGACAATCCGCGATGCCCGCTGCCTTCTTCATTGCCGCAAGATCTGCTGTTGACTCCGGCGTCGGTACAACTTCGGTTGGCGACGCGTCGGGCGCGGCCGGCCCGGTGAGCACCGGAGACTCGGCGCAACCCGCAAGCATTACCGCGAGTACAGCGATGGCGGCTACCAGAAGCTTCCGTTTCCTTGTCGAATTTCCGACCGGTGCGTAGTTTTCGACGCTTGCCGCCTCTTCTGCAGGTCGAAATTCCGACGAAGGCGGAGTTTTCGACCACAGCCGCCCGCAGAGGGGGCGACGCGCCCTCATCATCCCCGCGGCTCCCGAACCAGCTTGGCGGCCTTGACCGGATCAATCTCACCTTCGCCGTACGAGGGGCACCAGCGAGCGATTGGGCAGGCGCCGCACGCTGGGTTCCGGGCATGGCAGCGCCGGCGGCCATGCCAGATGACGTTCTGGCAGAGCTGGGTCCAGTCCTTCGGCGGAAAGAGTGAGCCGACCACGACCTCGACCTTGTCCGGGTCAGTCTCAGCGGTCCATCCGAAACGGCGGACGAGCCGTCCGAAATGGGTGTCGACGGTGATGCCGGGAATGCCGAAGCCGTTGCCGAGTACCACATTGGCCGTCTTGCGGCCGACGCCCGGGAGAGTCACCAGGTCCTTCATATGCTTGGGTACTTCGCCACCAAAGCGCTCGGTCAGAGCCGCACCAAGCTTGATCAGCGTGTCGGTCTTTGCCCGAAAGAAGCCCGTGGGCTTGATCAGCTCCTCCAGCTCGGTCCGATCGGCGGCAGCGTACGCGGCGGCGTCGGGATAACGCGCGAACACTACCGGCGTGATCAAGTTGACCCGCTTGTCGGTGGTCTGTGCGGACAGGATGGTGGCAACGAGGAGTTCGAGAGGATTGCTGAAATTGAGCTCGATGTGGGCGTCGGGATAGGTGGCGGCCAGGATGCGGTTCATCGTGCGGGCGCGGCGTACCAGCGCGGTGCGGGATCTGTCG
Source organism: Actinomycetota bacterium (assembly GCA_046735615.1). Classification (GTDB taxonomy): domain Bacteria; phylum Actinomycetota; class Actinomycetes; order Propionibacteriales; family Propionibacteriaceae; genus Microlunatus. Next base: position 9,045 of record JBKPTR010000124.1, on the reverse strand, counting down.
TAAGGAAGCGTTGCGGGCCCGTCCGCGGCATCCTGAGCCACCTCAATTGCGCCGGCTGACCTGCTCGAACTCATGCCATCACACTAGTTCAGAGCCAACTTCGGGGCCCTGACGTTCCTCGGCTTTCAACGGTAGCCTTGCCATCGGAAGCCGTACCGTGATCAGGGAGGTACCGCGTGGATCCGGAAGTCTTGAAGAAGGCACCGCTGTTTGCCGGACTGGAAGACGAAGCCGCGACTGCGCTCTCATCTGCCATGGGAAAGCTGCACCTGAACAAGGGTGATGTCCTTTTTCACGAGGGAGACTCCGAGGACCGGCTCTACATCGTGGTCAGCGGCAAGATCAAGTTGGGGCGTACGGGATCGGCGGGGCGGGAGAATCTGCTGGCCGTGCTGGGCCCCGGCCAGATGTTCGGCGAATTGTCGGTTTTCGATCCAGGACCGCGATCGACCACCGCCACCGCGGTCACGGCATGCGAGCTGCGGACCCTGGAGCACGATGAGTTGATTCCATGGCTGACCGACCGTCCGGAGGTCGCCCAAGGCTTGCTCGGCCAGCTCGCCGCCCGCCTCCGCCGCGCCAATGATGTAGTCGCCGATCTGGTCTTCTCCGACGTCCCAGGTCGGGTTGCCAAGCAGCTTCTGGAGCTGGCACAGCGGTTCGGCGACAAGCGGGACGACGGCATGCACGTACACCATGACCTGACCCAAGAGGAGCTGGCACAGCTCGTCGGCGCCTCTCGCGAGACGGTCAACAAGGCGCTTGCCGACTTCGCGGCCCGCGGCTGGATTCGGCTGGAGCCCCGCTCCGTCACGATCCTCGATGTCGAGCGGGTGGAGCGCCGGGCGCGATAGCGCTCGGTAAATTCAGCGAGGCTGCAACCCTTCGATCGGCTCAGAGGCCACAGCCTCTGTTGTAGAGCCGCATTGCGACAGCCTCTGTCGTGGGGGCTCAGAGCGCAGCCTGGACGTGGAACCCCGGCTCGCGCGTTCAACCTGTACGGGAACGGGCGAGCCGGGAAGCCATTCGGGGGCCGAGGTCGCGGTTAGGCGGTGCCGAGAGTCACCTCAGCGGATTGCGGTGAGCCTCCGTCGCGGATGAACGTGACCGAGACGGTCGTGCCCGGGGCGTAGAAGCGAGTAGCGGCAATCAGCCCATCCGGCGTAGTGGTGTGAAAATCGTTGATCTTGGTCACCACGTCCCCAGCGCGCAGGCCGGCCTTTTCAGCCGCACCGCCGCTGACGACCTGCTGCAGCGGGACGCCGGTCTCAGTCGACAGCTCAGAGTCCGAACCGGTGACTGTCACGCCGAGAGCGGCATTGGTGGACTTACCAGTGGTGATCAGCTCGTTCGCAACCCGTGCCGCAACATCGGAAGGGATGGCGAAGCCGATGCCGATGTTGCCTGGCTGGCCGCCGTCCGCGCCCGAGCTGGTGCTGGCGATCGAGGAGTTGATGCCCACGACTGCACCGTTGAGGTCGACCAGCGGACCACCTGAGTTGCCCGGGTTGATCGCAGCATCGGTTTGCACCGCCAAGTAGACAGCGTCGTTGTTGTTGCCCGAACGAACCGGCCGGGCCGTGTTGGACACGATGCCACTCGTCACCGACTCAGCCAGTCCGAGCGGCGCGCCCGCGGCGACGACAGTCTGGCCGACCGTGAGTTCGCTGGACTTCGCGAAAGTGGCCGGGTTCAGATCGCTTACGCCGTCGACTTTGATCACTGCGAGGTCATTGGATTCAGCGGTCCCAATGATCTTGGCAGTCGCCGTCGTGCCATTGTGGAAAGTGACGGTAATTTCGCCCCCCTGGGCGGCGGCAGCGATCACGTGGTTGTTGGTCAGGATGTGGCCATCCTTGTCAAGCACGACTCCGCTACCGATTCCGCCGCTGCCACCTGATTGCACGGCGATCGTGACCAGCGACGGCTCGATCTTTGCGGCGGCGGCGGACACTGTGCCGTTGAGCGCGGGACTTTGCGGCGCTGCTCCGCTCGTGATGGTGACCGGTGACACGCTGCCGTCGTTGACGAGGAAGGCGTACGAGCCGACACCAGCACCGGCACCCAGGACCGCCGCGAGGGCCGCGGCGGCAAGCAAGGTGCCGGTTCTGCGCCTGGGCCGCTCTATCACTGTCCTCGGTGCAGGATTCGTGTTCACCGGAGGAACACCCGCAGGAGCGGGAAAGTCAGACCCGGTGTAGCTGCCATAGGGAGCGTTCGGCAGGACGACTGTGGGCTCCTCATTCGGGCGTGAGGGCTGACCATGTGGTGTGAAGTCTGGGATTCCGGGCTGCTGGTTCTCGTTCATGGCTTCGACAGTGGCGCAGGACCCTATGAGCATCCTGTGAGGTGGAAATGAGCCCGCTGAGCATCCTCGACCCGCGGTTCGAGAGACTCGGCCGCAAGTGGATGTGCCCTTAGCTTGTCGATGGGCACCGCCAGGGAGCACCTTTTAGGCGCCGTCATGAGCCCGTCGAAGGGCTCAGCGCTCACCCCATCTGCCTCAAGTAATCCAGTTGGGCTCGGACTGACTGCTCGGCCGCGGGCCAGACCCGGCGATCGACCTCGGCGTACACCCGGGCCACGATCTCGCTGACCGTGCGATCCCCTGCCGCTAGAGCCGCCCGGATCTCATCGAGCCGCTCCCGACGATGGCGGCGATAGAACGAAAGCCACGGCAGCGGATCGGTCACGTTCGGACCGTGGCCGGGCAGCAGCTCGACTACTTCGCGCGTCTCGACCAACCGCTCGAGCAGATCGAGGGAGTCGAAATATGCGCCCAGGTCTCCATCCGGGTGGGTGATCACCGTCGTGCCGCGCCCGAGCACCATATCGCCGGTGATCAGTCGGCTGACCCCGTCCGGTCCGGACAGCAGCAGTGACCGCGAGTCGCTGGTGTGGCCGGGCGTCTCGAAGACCTCCAGGCTAAGCGCGCCCACGGTGATCAGCTGTCTCGCGTCGAGCCCGTCCGGGCCGATGCGGAAGTTCGGATCCGCGGCCCGTACGCCGCAGCCAGCCTGCCCGGCGAGTATCGCTGCGCCCTCGGAGTGATCAAGATGTCGGTGTGTGAGGACAATCGTGACGAGCTGTGGTGCGCAAGCTGCCACGATGGCCGCCATGTGACCCTCGATCACCGGGCCCGGGTCGACCACCAGAGCACCCTCCTCGGGGTCAGTGATCACCCAGGTGTTGGTGCCGTCCAGAGTCATCGGGCCGGGGTTGGGCGCCCGGATCAGCTGTATATATGGCATGCCCTCAACATCTGTCATGTCGATGTCTTCCAAGGGTGGACCTGTGGATAGCGGAACACCCAGCCACTCCCGGTTCTCACCAAGATCGGCAACACCGGCTCGATCTTCCGGCCCATGGCGCTGTCGATCACTTCCGCCACAGTCGTAAGATCAGCGAGCTCGATCAAGATCGACATCGTGGGCGGCAGCATCCTGATCTGACCAACGTGTTCAGCGGCCAGCGCCTCAGCCGGCGTTAACCATTCGGCATGATCAGTTTCACCAGAGATATCCGACGCCTCCTGATCGACTGGCATTGTCGCGACGAAGAACTTCGTGTCATAGCGGCGAGGCTCGATCTCCGGCGTGATCCAGTGCGCCCAGGGATGGAGGTCCGCTTCGACTAGAACGACCCCGGTCTCCTCGGCCGTCTCGCGGACTGCACAGCTTCGGACGGGATCGCGATCGCCGAACGCGTCGGCCGAGTCAACACGGCCCCCGGGAAAGACCACCACTGAAGGCGCAAACGCCATGCCTGCATGCCGGTGCAATAGATATGTCTCAAGTCCAGCCTGGCCGTCCTGCAGCAAAATCACGCAGGCCGCAGGAGCTGCAGGACTTGGCACCGAGTCCGGCGTCCACTGAGCGGCCCGCTCCATCATGTCAGCCGGCACCCGACGCGCCAGCCGCATCAGGACGTCATAGGAATGCGACGGCATGAGGAACAAGTCACAGCGGCACAATCGTCGGCGTCGAGCCGACACTGACCACGAGCTCCACCTCAACAGGTGCGTCAAGCGGCAGCGCTACGACACCGACCGCGCTTCGTGCGTGCCGGCCCGCCGCGCCAAAGATGTCACCTAGCAGCTGGCTCGCGCCGTTTGCGATGATCGGCTGATCAGTGAATCCTGGCGCACTGGCCACGTACACCACGACCTTGACGATCCGCGTAATCACATCGAGATCACCAGTCAGGTCCGCGACTGCCGCCAGTCCATTGAGCCCTGCGATTCGTGCACAGTCGACCGCCTCGTCCAGGGAGACCTCGACGCCTACCTTTCCAACGGCTCGTAAGGCACCATTCACCAGCGGCAGCTGGCCAGCGGTATAGACAACATCCTCGAACCGCACAGCAGGCACGTACGCAGCAACTGGCGCAGGTACTGCCGGCAAGCTCAGTCCAAGATCAGCGAGTCGTTGCGACGGCAGTGTCACGCACCATCTCCTGGAGCCGGCATCGGGCGCTTGAGGTAGGCGACGAGGTTCTCAGGATTGAGGCCCGGCACTACTTGCACGAGCTCCCATCCGTCCTGCCCCCAGTTATCCAGGATCTGCTTGGTCGCATGCACCAGCAGCGGCACAGTCACGTACTCCCACTTCGTCATAGCCTCACTGTAGAGGCCGTCGCGCTGTCTTAATTGCACTCTGACAGGCGGCCGGCAGATTCGCCTCCTTCGTCGCCCGCGAACATCGCCGCAGCCTCCAACACGACCGAGCCGCGAGCTCCTGCAGTCGGCGCACCGGACCGCCCGTCACAGTGCTGTCTTAATTGCACTCTGACAGTGCGCGACTGTTATGCGCACAAACAGAACGGATGGCCGCTCGGGTCGAGAAAGACGATGAAGTCGGGGCTGTGATCGCCGCTGACAGCTCGGCGAGCACCGAGGGATTCGGCGTACGCCGCGGCTATGTCAAGATCGTCCACCTGAAGATCGAGGTGAAACTGCTGCGGCACTTCATTGTCGGGCCAGGTCGGTGGCTTGTGATTGAGCGCGAGCTGGAAGTCAATCTGCCCAGCCGAGCCGCCGGTGATCGTGATCCACTCGTCCTCAATGGACTCAACCTTCCAGCCGAGCAGAGCGGTGTAGAACTCGGCCAGTCGTCGCGGATCGTCGGTGTCGAGCACCACGCTCTGAACGCTGATCTTCGGCCGCTCTTGCGACGTGGAGGAGGCCTCTGAAGTTGCCCCACCGGAGTCGACATTCGTGTCGGATGTAGATGTCATGAGGCCCATCCTGCCCATTGCCACTGACAGTTCTCATTGTGCGGGCGCCGGTACATTGGCCAGGTGAAGCTAGGCATCCTCGGCGGCACGGGACCCCAAGGGCGTGGCCTTGCCAGACGACTTTCTGCAGCTGGACATGACGTCCTAATTGGGAGCCGAAGCGCCGAGCGAGCGCAGGTGATCGCTGCCGACTACGACCAGAGTCAGGGATCGGGCTCAGTCGCCGGCGGCAGCAATTCCGCGGCGGCGAGTGCGGAGCTGGTAATCGTGACTGTGCCGTACGAGGGTCATGCGGACTTGCTTTCATCACTCGCCACAGAGCTGACCGGCAAGATCGTGGTCGACTGCGTCAACCCGATCGGCTTCGATAAGCAAGGGCCATTTCCGCTGCGAGTGACCGCCGGTTCGGCCGCGCTGGAGGCACAGCAGCTACTCCCGGAGTCCACCGTGATCGCCGCTTTCCATCACGTCAGCGCCGTTCTTCTCGATGACCCGACTGTCGACCACTTTGCCGATGACGTGCTGGTCCTGGGCGAGGACCGCGAGGCTGTCGCGGTGGTGTGTGAGCTGGCCACCGCGATCCCAGGTGCGCATGGCGTCTATGCCGGCCGGCTTCGCAATGCAGGCCAAGTCGAGGCGCTGGCCGCCAACCTCATCGCCATCAACCGACGTTATAAAACCCATGCCGGCCTCGCGATCACAGGCATGTCGTGACTCCCCGGCACACGCTGCACATCGTCAGCGGCAAGGGCGGCACTGGCAAGACCACGATCGCCGGCGGCCTCGCCTGCGCCCTGGCCACCAGCGGACGCCGGGTGCTGGTATGCGAGGTCGAGGGACGCAATGGCATATCCGAGCTGTTCGATGTGCCGTCCCTGACCGGACGTGAGGAGCGTCGGATCAGCCGCACTCCAGCGGGTGGCACGGTGTTCGGACTGTCGATCGATGCCGAAGACGCTCTGATCGAGTACCTCGACACCTTCTACCACCTCAGCATTGCCGGCAAGGCACTCGATCGCTTCGGTGCTGTCGACTTCGCCACCTCGATCGCGCCCGGGCTGCGGGACGTACTGCTCACCGGCAAGGTGTATGAGGCCGTGCGGCGCCGGATCAAGAACCGCCCTAATTCCTACGATGCCGTCGTTCTCGACGCACCGCCCACGGGCCGGATCGCCCAATTCCTCAATGTGCACGCGGCCGTCGCCGGCCTCGCCAAGGTGGGACCGATCCGCAATCAGGCCGACTCGATCATGCGGCTGCTGCGGTCGGCGACGACCGCGGTGCATTTCGTCACCCTGCTCGAGGACATGCCGGTAACCGAGACTGAGGAGGCCGTTGCCGCGCTCCGACCGACGCAGATTCGAATCGGCACGGTGATCGAAAACATGGTGACGCCGACGCCACTCAACCATGATCAGCTTCAGACCGCCGCCACCGGCTCAGTCGCCTTGAAGGTGCCTGGCCTGACGATCAAGCAGAACCAGGCCTTGGCGGCCGAGTTTGCGATCGAAGCTGCTCGTACGCTGCAAGAGCAGCAGCGCCATGATCGGCTGACCGCCCTCGGCCTTCCGTTGGCCCAGATCGCCTTCGATCCCGGAGGCATCGACGAGGGTGCGATCTTCACCATCGCCGAGCAGCTGATAGATCAAATGAGCCTGGAGGCCGCGTGACCACCGCGTCGGAGTCGCAACCACACGCTGCGCTGCCGGTGCCCTTCCTCGATGTCGACAAAATCATCGGCGACCGGGAGACCAAGATCATTACCTGCTGCGGCTCTGGCGGGGTTGGCAAGACGACAACGTCAGCCGCGATCGCCGTACGCGCTGCAGAGGCCGGGCGCAAGGTTGTCGTACTGACTATCGACCCCGCCCGTCGACTGGCCCAGTCGCTCGGTGTCGGCGAGCTCGACAACACGCCTCGGCCGGTCACAACGATCGACACAGCGGCCGGTGGCAGCCTGGACGCGATGATGCTCGATATGAAGGGCACCTTCGACGAGGTGGTGATGGCTCACTCCACGCCGGACAAGGCAGCCGCGATCCTGCAGAACCAGTTCTATGTAGCGCTCTCCTCGGAGTTCTCCGGCACCCAGGAGTACATGGCCATGGAAAAGCTCGGACAGCTGCACAGCGAGGCGGAGGCGCACGGCACCTGGGATCTCATCGTGGTGGACACTCCCCCAGCACGCTCGGCCCTGGACTTCCTGGACGCCCCCGAACATCTGAGCTCACTACTCGACGGTCGGTTTCTGCGCTTGCTGCTGCATCCGGCGCGCGGCCCGATGCGCTTCATGACCGCTGGGTTCAGCGTGATCTCCGCCGTGATGACCAAGATCCTCGGTGCGCAGATCATCCGCGATGTACAGACCTTTGTACGCGCGTTCGAGGCTCTCTTCGGCGGATTCCGGCAACGGGCCACAGCGACCTTCGAGCTGCTGTCCTCGCGACACAGCACCTTCCTGGTCGTCGCGACCCCACAGCATGACGCGCTACGCGAGGCCGAGTACTTTGTCGACCGACTCACCGAGGAAGGCATGCCGCTATCCGGCATGGTAATCAACCGAGTGCACACCTCGGCCCTGGCGATCTCGCCGGAACGGGCGCTGTCCGTGGCTGAGGATCTCGCCGGAACCTCAGCCGTACTAGAGGTCGAGGCCCTCCGCCGTCACGCGAACCTGATGCGTGTCATGCAGACGGAGGCTCGCATGATGGAACGCTTCGCCTCGGCTCGGCCGACGGTGGCCCAAACGCAGGTTCAGTCCTTGCCGACCGATGTCACCGACTTGGCCGCGCTCCGGCGCGTCGGGGCCCTCCTGTCCGACAAGGACTGAGACCCTGACGACACGGGCTGCGCCACTTGCTGGTTCGCCCTGCCGACCAAGATTGAGCGCCAGGAGGTGACATCGCTCCGTTGCCGAAGCAGCAACCGCCGCTCCCGCTCAGTCATGCCCCCCCAGACTCCCCATTCGATCCGGTTGTCCAGGGCCTCAGCTAGGCACTCGAAGCGCACCGGGCACCCCGAACACACCAGCTTGGCTCGTTTTTGGTCCGACGCCTCCGGAAACAGGGCATCTTCCATCCCCCTGCATTTGGCGCGCATGGTCCAGTCTTCACGTTGCACTGCAGGCACGCTGCATCTCCCCTTCGTGAAACTTCGCCGTACCGGGCATTTCCCCGGCCCTTGGTGGCACGGCGGATGACACGCTACGCACGGCCACATCGAGATGACTAGATTCGTGTCCCGATGTTTTCCGTTTTGTGATATTTCGGTGCTTGACAATTGAACCAAAACCGCTCTCAGGTCAAGATTTGGTATCACTACGTGACGAGATGGGCAGGATGGCTCCTTTAGGCTTGGGAGCGTGCCGTTTACGCCCAAGCGCGCGGGGAGCCTCGCGTACTCCCTGGTGATGTTTGTCGTCGTCAGCGTCCTTTCTGGTGTTCTCGTGGCTGGACTGTTCATCCCTTTCGCGGGTATGGCGGGGGTCACCAGCAACGCCGCCGCCACCGAGCTGGAGAGCTTGCCGGCTGAGCTTGCGACACCGGCACCACCCACGCGCAGCAAGGTGTTGATGGGCAATGGCAAGACCCTCGCGTACTTCTACGACGAGAACCGCATCCCGGTGAAGCTTGACAAGATGGCTCCGATCATGCGGCAGGCGCAGATAGCCATCGAAGACCACCGCTACTACGAACACGGCGCCCTGGACTTCAAGGGCACATTGCGCGCGCTGGTGCGCAACTCGACCGAGGGCGGCATCACTCAGGGTGGCTCTTCCATCACCCAGCAGTACGTCAAGATGGTGCAGAT
>JBKPTR010000123.1:0-17836 GCA_046735615.1 Actinomycetota bacterium | reverse complement strand
TTGATCAGGGGCGGGACCGAGGTTCGCATCGAGCCTGGCGTCGATTTGTTTCGGGAAGGCGAGTACGCCGACTTCTGGTGGGTGCTGATAGACGGTGCCATTGATCTCATCCGGCATGTTGGCCGTGAGGACAGTGTCGTCGCGAGGATGGATGTCCCTGGGCGCTGGGCGGGCGGGTTCCGTGCCTGGGATGAGCACGGAACTTACCTCGCGACCGGCCGGGGAGCGACTGACGGCCGGGTACTGAGGGTCCCGGCGGCGGTGCTGCGCGATCGGGCCGACGCCTGGTTCCCGTTCGGTGCGCACCTCATCGCGGGTCTCTATCGCACCGCGCGCTCCATCGAGTCGACCGCTCGGCAGCGCAGTTCTCTTGTCACTCTTGGCACGCTTGCCGCCGGAATTGCGCATGAGATCAATAATCCGGCCGCAGCGGCGAGCCGAGCGGTCGATGGCCTGGAAATGGAGTTTCGCTCGTTGCAGGTATCTGTACGCCAACTGGTTCAAAAGAACATCTCGCCGGAGCAGTTCGCTGAGCTGGATGCGTTGCGCAGCGAGATTGCGCCCGCCGACTTGGATCCGTTAGCTCGCGCCGATCGCGAGCAGGCGCTGGTGACGTGGCTCAACCGCAACCACGTGGCGCGGGCGTGGATCATCGCTCCACAGCTCGCCGCTGCGGGAGTTGATCTTGATTGGTGTGCTCGGATTGCAGCAGTGCTCGGGGGATCTGCCCTCGAACCCGGACTGGAGTGGGTGGCGAGCACGTTCTCGGCCGCCACCCTGCTGGCAGAGATGAGGGAAGGCACCCGGCGCATCTCCGAGCTTGTCGCCGCCGTGCGCTCGTACACGCAAATGGACCGCGCCTCGATGCAGCACATCGATGTAACCGACGGCCTCGACAGCACGCTGGTGATGCTCGGGCACAGACTTCGCGGCGTGACCGTCGTGCGCGAGTACGGCACCGACGTGCCCATGATCGACGCGTACGCCGGGGAGCTGAATCAGGTCTGGACGAACTTGATCGACAACGCCGTCGACGCCATGGGCGGCTCAGGCACGCTACGTCTCGCGACGCGGGTTGAGGATGGCGAAGTCGTCATCGAAATCCGCGACACCGGTTCCGGCATGCCGCCAGAGGTAGCGGCGCGCGCGTTCGAGGCCTTCTACACAACCAAGGACGTTGGTCAGGGCACCGGCCTGGGCCTTGATATCGCGCGGCGCATCATCGTAGAGCGCCACGGCGGCAACATCAGCATCTACTCCCAACGAGGTCAGACCACGCTTCGGGTTGAGCTTCCAGTTCGGCGGCCGGAGCCGAGGTGATAGCTACTGAGCGCACCCCAGACCGGCCAGGATCACCCCCCGCAGGTGAGGCAACTAGCAGGCCCCGGCCGATATCGTGGTGCCCCGAATTCGAGAGGTGGTATCGGTGAACGCGATTACCTGGGCTCCCTTGATCTTGTACCTCGTCGAATTGACCATCAAGATCGTGGCGCTTGGCACGGTGCCCAGCAACCGCCGACCGTCGTCCTCCATTGCGTGGTTGCTCCTCATCGTGGTGACTCCGATCCTCGGCTTGGTGCTCTTCCTCCTGATTGGTAGCCCCTTCGTACGCGGCCGGCGAGCCAAGATTCAGGCTGAGGCCAACCAGGTGATCTCCGAACGGGCTACCGAGATGCCTGACGTGCCGCTTGGAGCTGACATTCCGGTGGGGGTGGACAGCTTCTTCCGTCAGAACCGACGTCTCACTTCCCTGCCCTGCGTGACCGGTGAAAGTCATGGATTGTTCGGCGAGTACGACGCCTCTATTCAGGAGATGGCGGATGCGGTCAAGCAAGCCGAGAGAACGGTCCACGTCGAGTTCTTCATTACGGCCTGGGACAAAACCACCGACGTGTTCTTTACGGCCTTGGTGGATGCGGTCAAGCGCGGCGTGAAGGTGAGGCTGCTCTACGACGACATTGCATCTCGACGCTATCCGGGGTTCAAGGAAATGAACTCAAAGCTGACCGCAGCCGGGATCGAGTGGCACGAGATGATGCCGATCAAGCCGTTCAAGGGCCAGTGGCGGCGGCCGGATCTTCGGAATCATCGCAAGTTGCTGGTGGTGGACAGCCAGGTCGCTTTTATGGGCTCGCAGAACATGATCGACTCCAGCTACCTATTGCCCGGGAACCTCAAGGTGGGGCGGCATTGGAAAGATCTCAATATCAAGATCACCGGAGAGATTGTCCTGGAACTCGAGGCTGTCTTCGCCATGGACTGGTACACCGAGACGGGTGAGCGGCTGGGCGCTGAGCTTCAGTTCGCGAGTGATCCCGAGGGCGATGACGTTCCGATGCAATTGGTGCCGTCGGGACCCGGATATTTGACGATGCCCAACTTGAGACTCTTCACCGGACTGGTGCATCGCGCGCAGCACACATTGTCATTGACTAGTCCGTACTTCGTGCCAGATGACTCCTTACTCGAGGCGATTACTACCGCCGCCTACCGTGGTGTCGCGGTCGAATTGTTCGTCTCCGAGCAGGCCGACCAGTTCGTGGTTCAGCATGCGCAAGCCTCCTACTACCAGGTACTGCTGGAGGCAGGGGCGCGAATTTACCAATATCCGAAGCCGACCGTCCTGCACGCGAAGCACTTCACCGTCGACGACATGGTCGGAATCATCGGATCCAGCAACATGGACTATCGCTCGTTCGGGCTGGACTACGAGATCACGCTCATGTCGACCGGCCAACAGTTCGTCGCGGACTTGCAGAAGGTCGCAGACGAATACCGGTCAGTGTGTCGCGAATTGACCCTGGCCGAGTGGACAAGCCGGCCGAAGGGCCAGCGCTATGTGGACAACGTCATGCGCCTGGTGTCGGCGCTGCAGTAGCCGGTGACTGCCTTCAAGCACCGATTGGTGCGCGTCGGGAGCCGAATTGGCGTCTGGATGTATCGGGCTTTCGACGGTCGGCTTGCCAGCTACAACAAGCGAGCCAAGGTCTTGATGATCACAACACCCGGGCGCCGATCCGGCGTTCTGCACTCCACCTGTGTGCGCTACCTCGATATCGGAGAAGGCTTCCTGGTGTGGGGTACAGCCTCCGGCGCCCCACGCGACCCGGACTGGTTTCGTAATCTGCGCAAAGCGGAGCTTGCCGACGTACAGGTGGGAGCTAAGACGTTGCGCGTCAGGCCTCGCGAGCTGGTTGCCGAGCAGCGTGACAAAGCGTGGAACGACATCGTCCTTGCTCAGGCGCCAGAGGTCGAGAAATACGCCCAACGAGCAGGCCGAACGATTCCCGTCGCACTGCTGGCGCCTGTCGAAGCTCAACTCGGCGGAGCCCAGAATTGACTATGGCATTGCCAGTGGCGATCAGGAGGAACGCAAGGTGAGGACGCACGGCCAGATCGACTACGTTCAGCTTCCAGCCCTAGACATCGCACGGTCGGCTGCCTTCTATAAAGAGGTCTTCGGATGGTCGATTGACGCCATCAGTGGGAGCTTCGAGGCGCCGGGAATGATCGGGCAATTGACCACTGAGCAGGCGCCCGTCGCAACCGGCGGACCGCTGCTGTGGATCTCAGCCGGCGACCTGTATCACGCTCTCAGACGAATCCCGGCCAACGGTGGCATAGTGCACGGGCGCCCCCAACTCGACGGTGGAGAGCGTTGGCTCGTCGAGATCGACGACCCAGCCGGCAACCGGATCGGCATCGTCGTGCCCGTTGGCGCACCTCAACCACAGACCATGATCGCCGTACGCGACGTCGAAGCGTCCAGCCGCTGGTATCAACAGCTTCTCGGCCTTCGCAGTGATCATGGTGGGCCGGAGTACGAACGGCTCCTTGCTCACGGAACTCTGATACTGCAGCTCCATCGTCGAGATGTTGAACACCACCACGGGCTCTTCACGAGCCCAGACGTTGAAGTCGGCAATGGTGTGCTGTTGTGGTTCGGCGAAGTGGCCGACTTCGACGATGTCGTGGTACGCGCCAGCCGGTTGAGCGCGCCGATCGTGCGGGCACCCCACCGCAATCCGCCGGACGGCCAGGGCAACGGTCCAAGTCATCGGGAGATCTGGATCAAGGATCCTGACGGCTACACCGTGGTCGTTGCCAGTCCAGACGGTGAGGCGTACGAGCCGCCCTAGAGATGGCTGCCAATCATGTCCGCCAGCGCTCGAGTTAGCGTTAGCCGCAGCGACAGCAGATCGCAAGCGGCTGGCGGAAGGACATCATGGTGGATGGCGCCACGGACTCAACACTGCCGGGCGTACGGGGGCTGTTTCAGCAACGATTGTCCGGCGACGACGCATTGCTGCGTCTGGCTGAGCGGCGGTTCCGGGAGGCGGGAATGCCCGCCGAGGTGTACGCCGAGAATCCTGATCAACTGGAGTACTTGCTGGGCTACGTTCCGGAGCACGACACACTCCCTGTCGTCCACCTCAACAGATCCGCTGATCTGTTGCGGCAGTCCGGGCGTGATCTCGTCGAGAGCTTCGCGACCCGATTCGCCGGTCGAGTGGCCGGTCTGGTGGTACACGACAAGCCCACCATGGCCGAGCGGCTGCCTGACGTGGTGGACGCAATGCGGGCGCTGGGCACGCCCACCCCCGGGCGTAGCGCCCGGCCCATGATCTATCTGGAGTATGCGGCTGGTCTGCCAGTCGATCTTTTCGCCACGGTGGGCGAACAACTCGCCGACGTCGAACGGGCCTCGCTCTGCATCGACATCGGACATGTAGCCATCGAGCACGCCCGGTCCGTGACCTTGCACTCGCCCTCAGGTGTGGCCTGGTCAAATCTTTCGCTGACCGACCCTCGTTTGCCGGAGGTTGCGGAGCAGGTGCAAGCGGCGACCGAATCTGCACGCGCGGTGGTTCTGCAGCTGATCCGTCGCATCGGCGCCATCGGCAAGCCGGTGCACTTCCACTTGCACGACGGTCATCCGCTGGTCTCCCGCCAACCCGACCACTTCAGCTTTTTCACCCGCTTTCCGGTCTCATGTGAGGTCGATGGCGCGTACGCCCTGCCCCCGCTCTTCGGCCTGGACGGATTGGCCGCGGTGCTCGATGAGGCGGTACGAGGCTGTGCTCCGCTAGACCCGTCCTTCAGCCTGGAGATCCACCAGGTGGACGGACGCCTGCCCCTCGGCGCGGCGTCGGAGCTCTTCACTCACTGGCGAGATCTGACGAACGCCGAACGGATGAACTATTGGCTCAGCGTATTGGCCGACAACCACCTGCTCGCGACAAGCTTCCTCGCACAGATCAGCCAACGGCGAATCTTGGTCTAGAAGCGCAGGATGCGGCAAGCGCCTGCAGCTCGTTCTGGGCGCTTGCAACGAAGACGTCAAGATCAGGGCAGATGTCTCGATCGGCGACCGCCATGATGTTGAACTCACCCGCGTACGACAGCGCGCCGACGGCTAGGGAGACCTTGGCGATGAGAGGCAAGATCGGGAACGCCTCGAGTAGCCGCGCCCCGGCAAAGTAGAGCGGCACCTGCGGACCAACTAAGTCGGCGGTGCTCACGTTCACCGGTTGCCGATCCAAGATTTTCAACAGCGCCCACCGGGCGATTCCGCTTCCGAGCATCTTGCCCAGGGATGGGCGCTTCCTGGCCTTCCGTTTGGCAGTCTCGGCCGCGATCTGCTGGAGCCTCGCACCAGGCTCGACTGCCCCGACAGGGAGCGGGACAACCATCTGTCCAATGAGATTTCCCCGTGCCTGATCACGCGGACCTTTGCGCAACGTGACAGGCACGTAGACCGGCAACACGAGGTCCTCGACTGGTTCTGCTCGGCTGCGGAGGAGTCCGTGCAGGCCGCCGGCGATGATCGCCAACAGCACATCGTTGATCTTCGCGCGGTGCGTATCCGCGATCTCACTGATCACGTTCACGCTGGCGCGGATTAGAGCGAGGCTGCGAGCTGGACCCACTACCCGATCCAGGCTAGTCACGGGTCCTCGTCTGTCGGAGATCAGCTCG
The DNA here is from genome assembly GCA_046735615.1 of Actinomycetota bacterium. Lineage (GTDB taxonomy): Bacteria > Actinomycetota > Actinomycetes > Propionibacteriales > Propionibacteriaceae > Microlunatus. The sequence continues at coordinate 11,857 of JBKPTR010000123.1, read as the reverse complement.
CCGAGGGCTGGCCACCCGGACCGCACCTGGCGCAGCGTGGTCACTGGTCGCACCAGGATCGAGAACACTCGGCGGAGTTCAGCGAAGTGGCGTTCCACATTGTCGGCGAAAAGATCACGAGCCGTCGGTAAGGGCGCAGGTGTCCATGGAAGTGGTGGTTCGGCGCGTCTGTCGGGAGTGGTTTTCAGCAGTGCACTTATGGTGACCAAACCCGCGATGCCGTCGGCTAACGCATGATGAATCTTGATCAACAAGCCGATCCGATTGTCTGGAAGCCCGGTGAGGAACCACATCTCCCAGAGTGGCCGGGACTGGTTTAGGCGTGATGCTCGCAATTGCTCCGTCGTGAGCAGAAGTTGCGTCTCATCACCGGGAGCCGGGACTTGGCAGACTCGTACGTGATTGCGGAGATCGAAGCTCGCAGCATCTACCCAGACTGGCTGGCCTAAACCTCGGCGTGGTCGGTAGAGGAGCTGCCGAAACCGCGGTACGAGCTGCAACCGCCCTGCTATGAATGCCCGAGCGTCTTCGAGTCGAAAGCGGCCCTCTGGGTCGATCAGGCTTGCGCCGTCGAGAATTGCCAGACAGCCGATCTCCTGAGGCCACAGCTCATCGGGCCACAGCATGACCATGTCCTCAGCGGTCAACCTGTCCATTCATGATCACCTTTGCTTGCTACCACCATGCTGTCCAGGCTTTTGGGCGCGGACAAGGGCCGTTGGCCCCGCCGGACCGGGCCGACCGCCTCTTCGGCGAGGCGCCCGCGTTCGGCACCATCGACTCACGGCGAAGATCGGTGAACTGGATATCAAGACCACACTCGGCGGGGTCGAGACGAAGGCCAGCGTCGACAAGCTCCTCAACCGCCGAGCAGCTGTCGGTCTCGCCGTCGGAGTGGTTCGCAACGGATCCCTGGAGTTCTTCCAGGCACATGGCCTCGCAGACATCGCATCGCAGACACCCATCACCGAAGACACTGTCTTTCGGATCGCCTCCATTACCAAGACCTTCACCGCGATTGCCGTCATGCAGCTGTGGGAGCAAGGGCTCGTTGACCTCGATGCGCCCGCCAATGATTACCTGCGTACCTACCGGCTCATTCCGGCGCGGGCCAGCTTCCGGCCCGCGTCAGTTCGACATCTACTCACCCACACTGCCGGGATCGCCGAGGTTCTACACCCGACCGATGTGTTCAGGCGGCTCTTCGGCGAAACAGTCAGGTTTGGACGGCCCGTGCCATCGTTGGCCGAGCACTACCGTCAGGGTCTTCGCATCTACGCCGAGCCGGGAAGCAGGTTCGCCTACACCGATCATGGATTCGCCACGCTCGGCCAGATCGTCGAGGACGTCAGCGGGCAGCCCTTGGATCGCTACTTCCGCGAGCGGATCTTCGAGCGCCTCGGCATGGATAGCACCGACATGGTCCGTTCCGAAAGGGTGCTGTCGCGCCTCGCGACGGGATACACCGTGGGCCGCGGCGGAGCCAAGGTGATCGAGGATTACGAAATGGTGCCAGCGGCCGCCTCCTCGGCGTATTCCACGCCCCGAGACATGGCGCGATATATCGCGGCACTGCTAGGCGGGGGCGCCGACGAGCACGGCTCCGTCCTCATGCCGGAGACGCTTGCCGACATGTTCGAGCCGCACTATCAACCTGATCCCCGGGTGCCGGGAATTGGGCTGGGATTCTGGCGCGGCGACATAGGCGGCCATCGCGTTGTCGAGCACGGCGGGATACTGCCTGGTCTCAATTCACAGATCTTTGTGGCTCCCGACGACGGCGTCGCCGTCATGACGTTCACCAATGGTGCCAGGAACGCCATGCTTTGGCTGCCGGCTGAGACTGCGAGCCTTCTCAATGGCCCGCTCGGCGTCTCGGCCGCGGCCATTCGCACCGATGTTCCGCAGCATCCTGAGATCTGGGGCGACCTCTGCGGTTGGTACTACCTTCCGGCCCGCCTGACCGACGCGCGTGCGAGGGAAATGGCGGGTGCTGGAGTGGAGGTCTTCACACGCGGTGATCAGCTCATGCTTCGGATCTTGACACCGAGACCCACGATGTATCGAGGCTTTCCGCTTCTATCCGGACAACGAGAAGGACCCCTACATCTTTCGGATCGACCTGTCCTCGTTCGGAATCGGCACCATGCGCGTGATCTTCAGGGGAGGGGCTGGAACGAGGGCGACGGCAGTCCACCTCGACGTCATGCCGCTGAGTTGTCAGCGCCTGCGGTTGCGGTAGCGACCACCCCCGCTGACAAGTCGGTGGCTTAGATCAGGCTCGAATGAGTTTGGCGACCAGATCTGCCAACGCGGGCGCCTGGTCTTCTTGGAGGAAATGCTTCGCCGGCAACCGGTGGATCTGATCAAGACCAGCTGCAAGTCGCGCACGTTCACCGTCCACTCTGATCATGAGCGCAGGATCGGCCTCACCCCAAACTATCTGGACCGGATACCGGCCGCTGCGCAGCACCGCGGTGTATCGCTGACGCTTCGCCGGAGTCCGCTCGAAGCCCCGCATGATCTTGAGGAACGCTCGGCCGCCGTCCACCCGACGGAGTAGATCCAGATAGGCGTCCAACTCCGCGTTGCTGATCTTGGTCATGTCGGCGACACCCTGCAGACGCATCAGCCAGCGAAACTGCGGCTTGTTGAGGATGCGTAAGTAGACCTCACCGAGCCCGCGATACCCGAACGGTTCCATCACCCAAGGCCGTCGAAAGACGTCAACCTCGACCGGTGAATTGAGCACCGTCAACGAGGCGATGCGTTCTGGCGCGGCCGCGGCCACCTCGAACCCGACAGGACCACCGATGTCGTGAACAACGAGGTGGAACCGGCCGAGACCCAGGACATCGACGGCAGAATTCGCGAACCGGCCGAGTCCGGTCCAGGTGTAGTCGAAATTGTCCGGGCGATCGGCAAGACCGAGCCCGGGTAGGTCGAATGCAACTCCTCGGAGGCCGCGGTCGGCGAGTTCCTTGATCACCTTGCGATAGAGGAATGCTGACGCTGGTACGCCGTGGAGACAGACCACAGTCTCGCCGCTTCCCTGATCAAGGACGAAGCTGCCTACGCCGCCAGCTGTGAAACGTCGGCCTGACCGCTCGTGCTGCCGGATGACTTCTGCGGCGTCCATCATCCTTGATCAACTTTACTCATGATCAGGACGGATGCACAGTGCGGCCTTGATCATTTCGGTGACGACAGCGGCGCCACGATGCGTCATGATGGTCGCAGCATGATCGGCTTCTGGAAGCAATCGAGTGTCGACTGTACGCGGCGCGTAGAGATTCACAAGCTCTGGCGGATAGGCCGGGGTGCTGCCGGCGCCGATGCTCCACTCGGCATGCAGGAAACGGATCGGAAGCTCCACAGCCTCCCAGGGATTCCGGTCGAAGAATGTGTCGGCCGCATCTGCCTGCAAGGCCTCGCGCGAGAGCCGTAACCGGCGGTCGCGAAGATCGTGCGCAAGATTGTCGCGCAGCAAGGGATCACCGGGATCCAAAAGGGGCGCCGTATTCGCCACAAAGGAGATGTAGTCATCGAGATTCGCCCACGCGTGTTCCAAACGCGCAAGCCGATCGGCGAGAAGAACGGAGACCATCTCTCGGGTGAGGCCAGGCGGGGCGTTCATCGGAAAGCCTCCATCGACCAAGATCAAACTCTGGACGCGCTCCCGATGCTCCGCCGCCAGTCGCATGGCGATAAAGCCGCCCATCGACATGCCACAGATATGGGCCGAGTCGATCTCCAGCTGGTCCAAGATCATGATCATGTCAGCGACATGCTGAGCGAGGGAGAACGGCCCGGAGATTGCTAGGCTGTCGGCCCGCCCCCGCAGGTCGGGTGCAATCAGAGTCAGCTCCGGGGCTTCAGCATGCAGCCAGTTCCACAGTCGGCGCTGGCTGCTGATGCCATGAATCACCAGCACCGGCTCAGTTTCGCCGGCCAGCGCCTCGTAGCTGAGCAGCCCGCCTCGAACCGGCACCGTCGCCACCCCGCCGACCCACCTTGGCACGCCTCGATCCTAGGCCGCCGAATCGGAACCATGCTTGGATGACATAGCCAACTCTCGGAGGGAAGAGGTCACCATGGATAGCGCTGAGGTCGTCGCAGCGCTGGCGTCGGCCTTGCCCTCGGACGCGCTGATCGTCGACCGTGACGTCACCCGAAGTCTGAGCCACGACGAGGCGGAATGGGCTCCGGTTGGTGAACCGCTCGCATTGGTCCGGGCCACTTCGAGTGATCATGTCGCCGCAGCCGTACAGGTCTGCGGGAGGTTCGGAATACCAGTCACGGCACGTGGCGCCGGCACCGGACTGTCGGGTGGCGCGAACGCCATTGATGGTGGAGTGATCATCGCGCTCGACCGGCTTGACCGGATCCTGAAGATCGATCCCTTGGAGCGGTTGGCCGTGGTTCAGGCGGGCGTGATCAACGACGAGCTGCGTGCGACCGCCGCGGAACAGTCGCTCTGGTATCCGCCCGATCCGGCCAGCTCACCGTGGTCGACCATCGGCGGCAACATTGCCACCAACGCCGGCGGTGTGTGCTGCGTCAAGTACGGCGTGACCAAGGACTATGTACTCGCTCTCGAGGTGGTGACCGGAACCGGCGAGCTGGTCAGGCTCGGCCGGATGACCGCGAAAGGAGTCGCCGGCTACGACTTGGTGGCCCTGATGGTCGGCTCCGAGGGCACCTTGGGCATCATCACGGAGGCCACCGTACGGCTCAAACCGCTCCCGGCCGCGCCGCGCACCATCGTCGGTTACTTCAGCTCGATCGTCGACGCAGGCGAAGCGGCGCGAGCGGTCGCCCGAGCCGGCATCATTCCGTCGGCCCTGGAGCTGGTCGATCGGCACTGCCTTGTTGCCGTCGACAAGTGGAAGAACATGGGCTTGTCGGTCGAAGCCGAGGTGGTGCTGCTGGGCCGGATCGATGACCCGGGAGAGACCGGCGATGATCGCGCCGATCAGATGCTGGCGTGCTTCGAGGCCGGGGGTGCTACCTGGGCGGCGCGTTCCAGCGACGAGGAGGAGGCTGAGGCGCTTTTCGCCGCCCGCCGTCTCGCGTACCCGGCGCTCGAACGGCTGGGGCCGGTGCTCACCGAGGACGTGTGCGTACCGATCGCCGCCGTGCCCGACATGCTCGCGCGTATCGAGCAGATCGCCAACAGGCACGACATCCTGATCGCGAGCATCGCCCACATCGGCGACGGCAACCTGCATCCACTGCTCATCGCCGAGCCAGGCGACACCCCGGCCCGGGATCGCGCCAAAATCGCCTTCGAGGAGATCCTGACTGCCGCGCTTGATCTTGGAGGCACGGTGACCGGCGAGCACGGCGTGGGTTTGCTCAAGCGGGGTGGACTCTCGCGCGAGCTCTCCCCTGCCGTCCTGGAGATGCATCGTGCGGTGAAGGCCGCCCTCGATCCGCAGAACATCCTCAATCCCGGAAAGATCTTCTGACCGGCCATTTTGCCGCCCTGAGCGTGTCGAAGGGCGGACCGGTGGGCTTCGACAGGCAGCCCTGGATCGAGGGTGGAAAGTTTTGTGATCTTGGTTTCGGGTAGGTGGGCATGAAGGTATGGGACTGCCGTAATGAGGAGGTCGATCCGATTGCGAATGATGAACGAGCAAGAGGACAAATATGAAGTCGACCCGGATTGGGTGATGCCCCCGCTCACAGAGCTGGTGCCGGACGGCGGCCGTCTTGACCAAGAGGTGCGCAAGCTCGACAACACCTATTTCGATACACCAGGTGCTGGTCTGCGGCTTTTTGGCATCACGCTCCGGCGCCGGGTCGGCGGCTCGGAAACTGGCTGGCAGTTGAAGGTTCCCAACGGGACGGCACGCACCGAACTGCAGAGCGGCTCGCGAGCGAAGACGCTGCCGCCAGCATTGGCGAAGGGTGTGGAGGGCCTGCTGGCCGGTGAGAACCTGGACCCCGTTGCGGCGATGGTGACGACTCGAACGGCGTACCAGCTCCGCAATGCCGACGGCGAGCTGGTGTTGGAGATCGCCGATGACCAGGTGGAGTCCGGTCCGCCCGATGGTGAGTCGATGCTGCACTCGTGGCGTGAGGTGGAGGTCGAGCTAGGGCCCGCTGGCAAGAAGAAGGATCTGAAGCGGGCACGGAAGCTGCTCCAGGATGCCGGGGCGTCTCCGAGCATGAGCAGGACCAAGCTGGACCGCGCGCTGGCCCCAGCCTCGCCGGACGGGCAGCCGGCCGCGGTTGAGTCAGGCACGGTCGGTGAGCTGGTGGCCGCCTATCTGGCGGCGCAGTGCAATGTCCTCGCTAGCAACGATGTGGGATTTCGTACCGGTACGCCGGCGGTACACAAGACGCGGGTCGCAGCGCGCCGGCTACGCAGCACGCTGCGCGTGTTCGACGACGTCATCAACACCGCGCCCGCGGAGGAACTGAACGACGAGCTGGTGTGGTACGCCGATCTGCTTGGCCAGGTGCGCGATCAGGACATTCTGAGCAACCGCCTGACCAAGGAGATCGCCGACTTGCCACCGGAGCAGGTCCGCGGATCGGTCGAGGCGGAGATCAAAGAGAACCTGGCTGCCGAACGCGAGGAAGCCGTCGAGCGGCTGAACGAGGGAATGCGCACGTCGCACTATGACCACCTGGTGCAGCTGTTGCGCGGCTGGCGGACAGCACCGCCGCTGACGGACGCGGCTGGTGAGAAGAACACGGCGGCGGTCAAGTATGTCGAGAAGGCCAAGCGAAAGGCCGACAAGCGGCTGCGGAAGGCCGATGATGACATCGAACAGCTGCATCGGGCGCGGAAGGCGACCAAGCGAGCGCGGTATGCCGCTGAACTCGTCGAGCCGGCCGACGGCGAGATGAAGGCCATCGCGCGGGACGCCGAAGAGCTGCAAACCCTGCTAGGCGAGCATCAGGATGCCGTTGTCGCCGCTGAGTTCCTCGCCAAAATCAGTGAGGACAGCGAGACCGAAGAGAGCGGATACACCTACGGGATCCTGATGGCCAACGAGCTGCATCGGGCAGCAGAGATTCGTGCAGGACTAAGGAAATAGCAGCCCCTGGCTTTTGCGAATTTCTGTCGGTGCTGGGCGATAGAGATATTGCATGGCTGCTGAATCTGATCTTGCCCCGGTGCTGCAATCGAGCGTGAGCTGAGGCATCTGTCTGTAGAGATCACCCAGCCCAAGACGGGTGAGTGCCTTCACTGTTACGTCTACCGCATGCTCGAATTCGGGTGTACGGGGCTCCGCTGGGCCCAGCGCTACCGCGACCTGAGAGCACCTCGAGCTACTGCACTCGACCGGCGTCTGATGTCTAAAGGTGCCGGTTGTGACTGCGAGATGTTCATGAACGGCTGGAGTCTGCGCCGTACGTGCCAGCTGTGGGACCCTGAGACCGAGGAGTACGAGTACCCCGACGAGTTGCCGGCCTGCACAGGTGTTCGAGTCGGGTCGATCCAGCCTTGTCGTCTCTGGACCGCCCATTACCGCTGGTGAGCGGAGCCCCATCTTACGGGCGACGCAGAAACACTGCGACCTCGCTGATGTCGCGCGCCCCCATTCCGGCCTGAACTGCTTCCGCGACCAACTGCCGACTCGCCTCGGCCTGATCCATCCGTGTTCCTGTCAGCTCCGCAAGATCGTGGATGAGCTCCTGATCCTTGGCGACCAGCCCCAGGCTGAACGCCACCGGAACCTCACCGGGGTTGAGGAAGGCCTCGCGCTTGTACTTCACGTACGGCGCACCGGCAGCGCCGGCCTCAAAGATGTCGTAGACCGTCTCGCGGTCCAGCCCGGCCTTGTCAGCAAGCACCAACGCCTCGCTGACTGCGACATTCAGCGAGTGAACCAGCGAGTTCACCACCAGCTTCATGGTCGCGCCGGCTCCAACGTCGCCGAGATGGAAGATCGACTTTGCGAATGTCTCGAGCACCGGCCGTGCTCGGTCGAGGCCTGACTGGTCTCCGCCGACCATCACTGTCAGACTTCCCGACTCGACGACCGAGACGCTTCCCGAGACCGGAGTGTCGAGCAACGTCGCATCCTTCTGGGCGACCAGCGGTGTCAGGCTGCGGACGGTCGAGGGGGCAACCGTGCTGGCATCGCATACGACCGCACCTGGCTGCAAACCAGCGATCAACCCGCTGTCGTCGAGATATGTCGCCATCACCGCCGCGTCGTCGGCGAGCGAGACCAGGCAGACTTCGGCGGACTCCGCTGCCACGCGGGCAGAGTCTGCGACCCTGGCACCGGTCCGCCCAGCGGTCTCCTCAGCACGCGATCGCGTGCGGTTGAACACCACCACGTCGTGGCCGGCATCCGCAACGCGCCCGGCCATCGCGCTTCCCATGCGGCCGGCGCCGACCAGTGCGACTCTCATTGCAGCAGCCAGCCGCCGTCGACGTACAAGTCGATGCCGTTGACCGACTTGTTGCGGATCAGGAAGTCGACCCCATCGATAATGTCGGCATTCGTGACGCTCCGCCCGGTCGGCGTCGCCTGCCGGACCTTCTCGGTGAACTCCTGGTTCTCCGACCAGTAGGGACTGTCGCCGACAATGCCCGGATGAATCGCGTTCACCCGGCGCGGTGCCAGTTGCACGGCCAACGCGCGCATCATTCCGGAGATGCCGCCGTTAACCGTAGAGACGGTCAACGAACCGGGGTAGGGACGGTCCTTGGCCCGTCCACCGAACAGCACGACCGAGCCGTCCTCAGCCAGCCGATCTGCTAGCGCGCTGAGGACTGCGGTGTAGCCGATGAGCTTCATGGTGACGAGATAGCGCGCCCCGTCGATGTTGTACTCCGTGACGTAGTTCAAGTCGCGGGCAATCGCCGACAGTACGACGTGGTCGACAGCGCCGACGTCGGTCAGCGCGTCCGCGATCTGCTCGGGCTCAGCGAGGTCCAAGGCGATGCCGCGCGTCTCCCCACCCACCTCTGCAGCCACCGACTTGGCGCGCGAACCGTCACGGCCAGTGAGCACCACGGACCAACCCCGCTCTGCGTAATGGCGGGCGATCTCCGTGCCAATGCCGTGCGTGCCGCTTGCGATTAGTAGTGACGTCATCCAAGTACCTCCCGTAGGTAATCCCAGTCGCGAGCGAATCGGTACGAGTATCTGCGTGGGGGCTGCGGCGCTTGGGTCTCCAGCCAGCGGAGCGGCCCCCCGCCCAGGTTGCGGAATGAGTGGGGACACCCGACACCCGCCCAGGCGATGTCTCCCGCGCTGACGACAACAGGTTTGCCGTCGAAAGTCGCCTCAGCCTGTCCTTCGAGAAAGAAGTATGTCTCCTCAAACGGATGGTCGTGCGGGCCGGTAGCTCCGTCCGGGTCGTACTGGACCATGAACATGGTGGCCAGTTGGGCGCCCAGATCGGGGTCGACCATCATCTTCACGTTGATTCCTCCGTAGACCAGCAGCGCGGTACGCATGCTGGCCGTGACTTCGAGCAAGTCCTGGCTTTGCTTGGTTGGATCCATGTGTGAGGGCGAAATGCGCCCGAAGTAGCGGTTGCGGGGGTCGCGTACATCGATATCGGCCGCCTCACCGACCGGCGGGGGCGGCACCAGAAACGTGTCGTCCTGGTACGCAGATCGCGGCATCGGAGCCTGCATCTCCGCCCACCGCACCGGCAGGTCACCGTCGTTGCGCAGCCGGTGTGGCATGCCGACTGGCACCACACCGTATCCACCGTCGGAGAGCCGGAACGACCCCTCGATCGTGTCCACCACTATCGTCCCGATGACGACATAAAAGCTCTCTTCGTACGAGTGCACGTGCCACGGTATGGAACCGTCCGAGTCCAGTTCACTGATCATGAACCCGGTGTGCACCGCCCCGGTGTCCTCACCGACTGCCGTGCTGCGGCGATAGCCCGTCGCGGAGCTGGCCCAGCCGGCGGTGGGCGTGACGAGCTCGACATCACCGGCCGGGCATACCAGGTGGCCGCCGCTCACTGCCGCTTCTCGGCCGTAGCCGCGAGGAGGTGGTCGCGAGACGCCTCGACATCCGCACGTGCCTTGTCTATGTCGGCGAGAAGCTTGCCGTCGCGCTTCTTGACCTGACCCGCAACGAGCACCGTGTCCACGTTGGACACATCTGCGCACAGCACTACTGCGGCGACTGGATCGATGATCGGCGCCATGTTCAGCGACATGGCGTCGATGATCACGATGTCGGCCTGCTTGCCCGGTGTCAGCGAGCCGGTGCGATCCTCCACCCCAGCGACGTATGCGCCGTCGATGGTTGCGGCCTGGAGCATCTCGCGCGCAGTCAGCACGTCTTTGGGCACCTGCTCGTTCGGCTCGTACTTTTCAGCGTGCACCCGTGCGCGGTCGGCGGCGAACGCAGCTCGCATCTCGGTGAACATGTCGCCGGGGACGGTGGTCACAACGTCGATGGATAGGCTGGGCCGCAGCCCCATGCGTAGGGAATGCCGCAGCGGCGGCCAGCCGTGCCCCATCTGCATCTCCACTTGAGGCGCAATCGAGATCTTGCCCCCGCTGTCCTTGACGAGCTGCCATTCCTCGTCGCTGAAGTGACAGCAATGGATGTAGGTCGTGTCAGGGCCCAGAAGTCCGTAATCGTCGAGGGTCTTGATCATCGCGAACCGTCCGGCGAGCCTGCCCATCGAGACGTGCACGGTGATCGGGATACCCAGTTCACGCGCAAGTTTCCACTCCGCCCGAACGACATCCTCCTGGCAGAACCCACTACCACGAGTGGCCAACCCCATGGTGAGCAAACCGTCGTCGGAGCTGAAGTATGTGTCACGGACGCGTCGGACGTCGTCGCCCGGAATCGCGATCGAGCTGTTGAACCAGTAATCTGCCAGCGAGAGGTTGGCGCTGCCGTACGCGTACTGCGCCCGGATGCCGGTTTCCTGCAACGCGGTGACGGCCGCGTCCGAGTGATCAGGCGTGTTGTTGATGTGGGACCAGTCGACCAGCGTGGTGATTCCGGCATTGAGGCACTCCAGAGAGCCGGCGACGTTACTCGCGTAGACGTCCTCATCCCGGTACGCAGGCGCGAACGTGTCCAGAACCTCGACGAAGTAGTCGTCTAGCGTGGCGTTCGGTGCGCAACCCCGGACAGCGGTCTCCCAGGTATGCCTGTGGGTGTCGACAAATCCTGGGATGACGATGCTGCCGCTCGCGTCGATTACCTCGGCATCGGCGCTGATGTTCGGTTCGACGGCGACGATCTTGTCGTCTTCGACCAATACGTCACCGGCCAGCTCCCCGATCTGGGGATCCATGCTCAAGACCGTCCCCCCGCGGATCAGCGTCTTGGTTGTCATCTGCCCCTGCTCCTTTGCAACTTGGCGGTGGTTTTCTTTCTTTGCCTAGAAAGCGGCGAGTCGTCGTATGGCGTCGACGACCTTGTTGACGGTGGGTATTACCTCGTCCTCGAGCACGTCCGCGAACGGGAGGGGTACGCACTCCGCGGCCACTCGGCGGATCGGCGCGTCGAGTAACTCGAATCCCTCATCGGCGACGATTGATGCGACCGTGGCACCCCAGCCGCCCTGGTACGGGTTCTCCTCAACCAGAAGCAGGCGCGAGGTACGCGCCACGGACGACAGCACCGTCTTCGCGTCGAGCGGCACCAGACACCGCAGGTCGATCACCTCGACAGAGATGTTCTCGCCAGCCAGTTGCTCTGCAGCCGACAGCGCAGTCGGGACAGTCGAGGCCAGAGCGACGATCGTCAGGTCATCGCCGGGACGGACGATCGCCGCCTCGCCCAGCGGTACCACGTGATCATCAGGTGCCGGTTCTCCCTTGCTCGCAAACAGACCCTTGTGCTCAAAGAACATCACCGGATCGTCGCTGCGGATCGCGGACGCCATCAGG
>JBKPTR010000122.1:0-16808 GCA_046735615.1 Actinomycetota bacterium | reverse complement strand
TGATAGTCGGCTGCCTCGCTTCGCCCGGCGAGTCAGCGCGGCGTCTCCTCGCGGCAGATACTCCAGGTGCCCGAGGTCGGCGCAGTCCAGACACAGCGGACCGGCATCGTCCATTGTCAGCAGGTTGCCCCGTCCAAATTGCGCAGTGCAGGACGCGCACACCCACGGCTTGATAGCCGCGATGACAAGCAGCTCGGATGGGCCGGGCTCAGTCTTCACGGCGTGATTCCACCACATGGTGCAGCCAGTGGGCGGGTCGCTCGAGGATCACGCGGGATTGGACCCACCGGCCCGTACATAGGACCAGACCTCGCTGTGCGTGGCGACCGGCGGCGGGGCACCTTCGCCGCGGCCCTCGGCTGCCGAGCGGTGGCCGTGAGCAAAGGACTCTGAGTTCAACCAGGCCTGGAACGACTCCTCATCGCGCCAGCGGGTCAAGACCAGCCACTGCTCCCGGCCATCCGTCGGCTTGAGCAACTCGAAACCCTCGAATCCATCAGCGTTGTCGACGGCCCCCGCCCGCGCGGCGAAGCGGTGTGCCAACTCATCGCCGGTATCGGCCGGCACGGTAATGGCGTTGATCTTGATGACGGTCATGTGTTCATCGTCCCCCACGATGCCGCGACATACGTCAGCGGCCGTGTCGGATCGGAAGCTACTCGGCCAGACCCGCTTGGCTCGCCGCAGCCTCGACCGCGAGCCGATCGACCAGGTCGTTCATCGGGTCGCCCGAGTGTCCCTTGACCCAGCGGAATGCGATCTCCCCACGCTCCCGTACGGCGGCGACCAGCGGCTCCCACAGGTCGCGGTTGGCCACCGGCTTCTTCGCCGATGTGACCCAGTCGCGGGCGATCCAGCCGCGCCACCACTCGTCGCGGAAGCAGTTGACCACATAGGTCGAGTCGCTCATGACCACGAGAGGCCCGGCTAGCGCGGTCACCGCCTCCAGCGCCGCCTGGATCTCCAACCGCTGATTGGTCGTCCGGGGCGAGCTGCCACTCCCCTGTCGACCGTCCGCGGTCGCCCAAGCCCAGCCGCCTGGGCCTGGATTGCCCGAGCAGGCGCCGTCGGTCCAGACCTGCGTGGTGGGCCGAGCCGCAGTATGTGGAGGCGTCGGCGCGGCCGAGGCCACGGCCGGGTTGGCCCGCACCGGCGCTGGCTCGCCAAAGAGGCTCTCGGGTGCGCAGGCGTCGTGGGCCCAGCGCGTCATGCTCCCGCTCGGCAGGGACTGGATCCGATCTCCAGGGCCAATAGCGTCGCCGCAGACACCACAAACGGTCGCGTACCTTGCCGTGATCGCCACCCGGCCAGCCTATGGAATTTGGCCACCGTGCTCGCTCAACACCGCTTGGGACGGTCCTCGATCGTCTCGATCAATCGCGAACCGTGGCGTAGGCCGCCAGCGTTCCTGCGGAAACTGAGGAGGGCAAAGCCAGCGTGGAGCGACTGAACGAAGATCTGACCGGGAGAATCGGCCGACTGAAATCGATCCTTCGGCGGGGTCTTGACCGGGAAGTGTCCGGCACGAGCCGGGCGCGCTCGCCGGATTCCTCGGCGCAAAATCTCGCCACGAACAACCGGTTGGCTGCTGCTCGCGATGACTTCGAGCGCGCGAAAGCCGATTACGACCGAGCCGAGGCGGCGCGCCAGGAGTGGGTGCACGAACAAACGTCACGCTACGAGGCAGCTCTGCCGGCGCGTGGCACTGAGCTCGCTCGACACAACAGTCGCATAGCGCAAATTGCATCAGGCTTGCAAAACCGGGACCGCGAAAGCGTTCAGTGGTACCTCGAGTTGGCACTGTCGCGAACGTTGCTCCCAGATGAAGTTCCGCACATGGTGGAGATTGCCTACTCGCCGCAGGGCGAACAGGCTGTCGTCCGTTTGAGCTGCCCCCAGCTGAGGTCATCCCGGCGGTGGACTCTTACACATACATGTCGACCACTTCGACGCTGCGCGAGAAGAAACGTCCTAAGGCCGAGATAGCCCAGCTGGACCAATCGGTAGTCAGCTAAATCACCTTGTTATACATGCGAGACTTCTTCGAATCCGACCCTGAACTCGACACCGGCAGTCTGCGCGGAGACCAGCTCGCGCTCTTACGGAGGGCGGCGGACCTGCTCGAGGGGCCGGCTGGGACGGCGATCCGGGCCTGGTCAGCGATGCGCTGCGGGATTCAGGACTTGCCACCTAACTCCGCAACTACACCGGGGCCGGAGGGTGGCAGCGATGCGAGATGTTGTGCGCCGGGCAACCGAGCGCGGCGAGTTTCGCCCGGCACCATCGCGACGCGGCAAGTGGAAAGCGGCCGTGAGGTGGGCGACATCAAACTTCCTGTCGGGCGATCCCTAACCTGGAATGGGCAATTCAGTTCCTCGACCATCATGCGGTCCCCGTCCGCGGCAAGCCCGGGACGGCCGATCAGTTGGCGGCCGCCGCGCGTGCTACCAGCTCACGCCTGCTGTGCACCTCGACCTTGTCGAAGATCACCGTCAGGTGATCCTGCAACGTGTGCGTCGAAATGAACAGCCGTGGAGATGATGATCACCGTCGAGAGCTCGTTGCCGAAGACCGTTGCGAGCACTGGCAGCAACTGCGCCAGGGAAGTGCGCGTACGGACGATCAGATTTTGATACATAGAGTTCGCGGTCCGGAAGCGATGCGAAAGCCCGTTCGCTCGCTCACCGCCAAATGATGTTACGACGGTTGTGACCACTCGGCTGACTCCAGCGCATGCGACGCGACGAGATGCGCCCAGCCCAGCGGCGATCTCGAGTCGAATCGGCTGCGGCACCCGCGTACGTCGAGTTGATCGGATATTCTCGCTAACCGCCTAGAAGGGTCTCACGCCCAGCCCACCTGCTACGTCTTGGAGTCATCATATGAAGGCCTTCCTGTGCCATGCGTCCGACGACAAAGAGTTTGTCGCACGGGTCGCGACGAAACTCGGAAGAGTCAATGCGCTCTACGACGACTTCAATTTCGGAGCTGGCGTGGACTTTCGGACCGCCATACAAGCCAATCTTTAATGATGCAAGTATTTTCGCATTTTTTGTCTCAAAGTGGTCCTTAGAATCGGTTTGGTGTCAGTACGAACTGAACGAAGCCGAGATGCGGCGAATCCGAGGTAGTCTGCCGGCCAACTAGCAATTATCATCGATCACCAGATCTCCTATTCAGATCTGCCAGCGTGGATGGCGAATTGCAGGGCGGTACGAACGCAGAATACAAATCAGGCGGCCAGAGAACTAGTTAGCGAACTTACGGCGAAATCAGACCAGGCATCGCGCAAGCCCTTCATAGGTCGAGAGGAGCACCTCAAAGAGATATCGGCAGGGCTTACTCCGTATGACGATGACCCACCTCACATTATTTTGGCCACCGGCCTCAGCGGTATAGGCCGACGATCATGCGTGCAGAGGGCAGTCCGCGATAATCTCGGACTTCCACTAGGCCCAACAACTGTGCTAGGTGCTACAAGTGGCCCCCTCGATCTCTACCTTTGGCTACTCGAAGAAACCGCGTCAATCGAGAGCCTTAAAGCCCTTGATTATGAGGCGGCAGCGTTCGAGTCACTCCCGAACACCGAGAAAGTCGCAGAGATCAGCGGCCGGCTACTTCAGTTAGCGTCACAGCGGACCGTGCCTTGTATTGTTGATGAGGGCGGATTACTGCAAGACAGCGGAGCGTTTAGACAAGAATTTTGGGACGCCTTTGTTCAGGTTCTGGAAGGCGGAACGGACGCATATCTTGCACTCGCCGTACGGCGTCGACCATATGTGCCAGACTCCTACAGGTCACACTTTCTGACAATACGAATGGAGGACATGTCGGATGACGAAGTACGAAGGCTACTACTCACGCTCCTACGGCAGTCGCGTTTGAACGCATCGGAGTCAGAGACAGCTGAGCTGGTGGAGTACCTTGACGGCTATCCACCTGCGATATATTTCGCTGTCGCCCACGCCAAAACATACGGCATACCCGCACTGTTGGCGGACAAATCCGCACTCCAAGACTTCAAGCACAGCGGTTCGAGAGGTTTGTGAATGACCTCCCCCTGGCACCTGAGCATTGGACACTTCTCCAGTATCTCGCTGGTGAGGACTTTATGCCACTCGACGCCATTGCCACGGCCCTAGACCAGGACCTTCGGACAACGGCCGTTACTATCAAGCGTCTTGTCGACCTATCCGTTCTTTCAGCCGACGGCGGCGAATATCGCATTTCAACTCCAATAAGAGCTGCCATTTCACGGATAAAGGGCGTCCTACCCACGCGAACCTATCTTCAAGTTGCCCGACGGCTAAGAACTACATACTGGTCAGACCCGGATCAAATACCTAGTCTAAGTATTATTGATGCCTCCCTGCGCGCCGATGCTTTTAGTAACGACGTGAAAGGGGAGTCCTTGTTGCAGGATGTCGCAAGATCGCGGGTATCAACAATCCATCGAATTGCCAGTGACAGTTACGATGCACGCGATTATGAAAGAGCGGCGGCCTACGCTCAGCGCGTCTACGATCTTGATCCCGGGCGGCTCTCGGTGCTGGAAATCCTGTACAAGTGTCATGCTCGCCGTGAGAGGTGGGCAGAGGCGGCTACGGTGCTTGAGCAGATCCGCACAATGAAGGGCCGGAAGTACCACTTTCTTAAGGGTTTCGGAGCTCGTTTGCAGGACCGGAATGTCGACGCCATCAGGGAATTTCGTCTGGCACTCGCGTCAGGCGATGATGATTATGCAGTGCACAGGGAGTTATCGCGATGCCTTCTGCACGTAGGCGAGTATGCTGAAGCTCACCAAGAAGTGCAGCTGACTCTGTCAAGACGACGGGGGGATCTTTACCAGCTGGACGTACTGGTTCAAATCCAGATTGCTACCGGAGATTTTGTCGCGGCCGATACTACTCTTCGCCAATTAGAGGCGGTCGACTTCAAGCAACAGTTCATCAATCACCGCAGGGCCACTTTCTGGGCAAAGCGCCAAGATTTTCAGCAGGCCTTGCAGTTTGCTGATCTCGCGGTCAGCGCGGGTAGTGACCAGTTCGCGGCCCGTGCTCAACGCGCGAACATAATCATCGAGAGTGGCGACTTTGACAGAGCCACTAAGGAACTCCAAGAGATCTTGCGGCGCTGGCCTTACCGAAGTAAGGACGTGCAGGCGGGCCTGCGCTGTAAAGCCCTAGCCCGCCGCGGACTTTGGGAGGACGGGCTGCAGGTCTGGGAGACGTTGAAGGACAAATCGAAGCCGGTTCATCGTGCATTGCGTAAGGCCTTACTTCTAGCAAAGTCCACCGATCAACGATTGTCGCTAACGGAGCGAGCAGATGCAAGGACTCGTGCCGATGCCATCTCTGTCGACTCTTCTCTGATCGACGATTTTGGAATGCTGATTTCAGAGGGTCTACTCGACTAGGTGTAAGGGTTTCGACCAGATGAGGAGCTGCAATGCCGGTAACGGAGATCAATGCTGAGCTCGGATTGCCATGGGGACTGGGAAAGGTAGGCGGGACCTGGCGACCGGACGAGGCCGAGCGATCTGCCGCATGGGAGCTGCTTGTCGAACTCGCGACACGAGTTGCCTTAACCAAGTTGCGGCCTGGTGATGGGCTGCTGCGTGAATCATTGACCTCGTTGCACGGGCTGTTCCCTATAACGCGGGATATCCTGCGTCGTTATGGACCTAGTGTGGTCAAGGTCAGTGCAGATCGGGGCTTCGTGTCATTTGGCGTACTGGCCATTTCAGTCCTCAATGGCGGCATAAGGCCGTTGCTCTCATTCTGACATCCGACGCTTGCTGACTATGAACAACGCAGGCCCCAAGGGACAAACGCGATCAAGTGGGAACGCGACTGGGATCGCGCTGATGAGCTACGAAATGAACTTGATACGGTCCAGAGTCTTCTGATCACCTTTTCGGGCCTAATTGCCGAAGTATGCGATGCCCGTCCCGTACTTGGAGCGCTTTCATTGCCGGTGCCAAACCCACCTGGCAGCGTTTCAAGTACCTGAGGCGGTCATAGAACTAGGCTCGCGGAGAGGCATATCGTTGCTGATGAGCGGTCGTAAAGTGACTGACATAGTTCTTAGCAAGAGCTTGGATCGGTTTCGAGCGTGGTACGGCGTTTCACGTGGGCGCGCTAAGGACAGTTAGCCTCACACGGCATGAACTACTTCTACTCACCCCCGGGTGGGTGGCCGCCGAACCACCACCACCGACCGCCGGTTGACGACTGGATGCCGCCCCCGTTCTGGGAACCCAAACTGGACCGGCTTCCGCTTTCACCGCTGGGTGGCCTCCTCTTCATCCCTCCGCCCCCCGGCGCAGACCCGAGGTCCTTGTCAGTAGAGGAGCAAGAAGAGGCTCACCGGCGGGTTGTCCGGCGAATGCTGGGGATGTGGGCGAGAGCTGTCCAGGCTGATGCCCATAGCTATTGGCAGGCTGCAGTGCGTGCAAATTGGATGGACTGGGCAATCGACAAAATTGAGGAGTGGTCGCCGGATGAGCGAGACTTGCCACCCGCATTGGAGCAAGTCTGGGTGCGCGGCTACAAGCTCATTATGTCGACGTATCAGATGGAACGGTGGTTGCAGGCGCATCGCAGGCTCAACGGTGAGCAAGAGCAGCCGAAGCGGTACGAAGATCTGCGGAATGCCCTTGAGCATCTCGATGAGGCCAACTTCACAGAGCTAAGCGCTGTGAGGCCGCCCTCCGACACTGGGAAGAGGGGGAAATGGGCTATTGACGAGCTGCCGGGACGGCAAGTCTTTCTCGGGTTCCATCCAGTTTCGACGGAGGACGCGTTCGGCATAGTGAACCTCGCCGAGGTGACCAAGCGGGCTCGCGAGTACGCCTATGTCGACAGCAACGACCTCGCTGAACACTTTGGGACCCCGGGGACCCCGAGGATTACTTCGGGGAATAGCCGACCTCAATTCGGGCGATCAGAGCCGCTGTCGGCGCCTGAGCCCAGCAGATCTCCGCGACGGTGGGTTGGGATGCGGATCTGCAGTTGTGCTTGGTCACCACCTGCCTGCCTTGATCGCGGCTAGCTCGGTGCTGCTGTTGGCTAACAGCCGCGTGATCCGGGCGACGAGATCACCATAGTGGCGCGGACTCACCGATGTCGGCTGGTCCGGCCACTTGATCACCACGGCTTCGGGTCCGCTGTCGGGTTTGACAAGCCACGCCACTAAAACGGTGCCTTCTAGGATTTCGCCAGCCGCCAATTGAGTACGGTTAGTCACGGGTGATCAACTCCTAGCTAGTTGATTGCCTAGCCCGTCCACGTGTTCGCGCACTTGGGCGGGCACTTCCCGATCAGCTTTGCAGCATTTTCCTGCCTAGTCAATGGCAGCAAAACACTGCCTTCCCGAATCAGCGGACTGTGGACTAAGTCGCTGTAGCGTCAGGACGTGACGGAGCCGCTGGCTGAGTTTTGGGATGTGCGCCGGATCGCGTCCTATCTCGGCGTACGCGTCGGCACTGTCACATCGTGGGTATCCCGTAGTCGGTTCCCACCACCTGATCATCGGGTGGGTTCGACCAACCTGTGGCACCGTTCGACTGTCGAGCGCTGGGCCGCGAACCGACCCCGGAAACCACGAAGCTAATGTCCTGAACGATGGTTAGCTAACCGGCTTAGGCCAGCCGACGACCTGCACCGTGAACTCCACTACTGAGCTGTCCGCAGCCGTCGCCCTGATGATCAGGTGGTTGCCGTTCGGGGCAAAGCGCACTTCGTTGATGGTGGTGTACGTCTTCGGGTCCGTGCCTGTTCCGGGCATGATCAACTTCCCCTCGTTGGTAGTGCTCAAGTTCTGATGCTCGATGGTGGCTGGCTCTGGTGGTACGTACGCGGCGATCGGGGTGCCTCCCGCCAACCGGGCTGAGAGAGGCCCTCCGCCGTTGTGGAGCACGTATACGTTGCCGTCCGGGGTTTCAGTACCCCGCAGCGCTTCGAGGGCGCTCAGAAGGATCTGACGGCTCTTATCGACGACAAGGGACAGCGGCCTCGGCACTGTCACTGCCCCGGCTTGCGGTCGAAGGCGCCGCTCTTGATCATCTCTGCGATCCGGGGCGGCGTGTTGTTGGCTGGCTCACCTTCTGGCTCGACGATCTCGGCTTCCAAGATTTCCGCTGGCTCGGCGTCGTGATGATCAAGGCTGCTGGTTGCCTTGCACTCGATCGCTGGCGTCGGATCTGGTGGCGGGTTGGACTCCCAGTTGCTCGGGTCGCTGAAGATACCTTCGAAGAACCGCATGACTGGGTCTTCCGTGGTCGGGATGATCTGGTGGACCTGCGTCGCGATCAGACCTGAGCGGTCGAGGAAAATCTTGGGCGATCTTCGCGCGGACCCCGAATGGCACATCGGTGTCCTCCATCATCTTGACCAGATTCTCGGCGGCCCGGTCGGCAGTCATGATCAGTCGCTCGGCGGCGCGCCGCCTCACTTGAGGAGCAGCGCCGCCGTGTTGGTCGCAGACAATAGCTCCCGGCTCGGCCTCTCGCTTGCATCTGCTGCCGTTGGGTCGCGTGCCGTTGCAGCGCACGATCGTCTCGGGAAGTAGTACCCAGCGCTCCTCGGAGTGTGATCGGCTCCTACCGGCCATGATCGACTACCTGCGGAGCGCCGGGAATCTCGCGATTAGCGCGTCCCTCTTGGCGGCGGGGTCCTTCAGGTCGGCCTGCGCGCTGTCGTGCTTGCTCTTGGTCGGAGCGATCTTGGCGACCAGCTCGGCGCGCTGCCTTCCCAGGTCGGCGAGAAGCTGCCGCGCATCCTTCTCGGGCACCATGCTGCTCTGAATCCGGGCGCGGAGATCACGGGCCTGGGTGATCACGTCGGTCAGAGACTCCTGAACATGGTCGTAGGCCGCAGACGCCTCCTGCGCTGCGTGGTACGCCAAATCCTCTATGCCTTGCGTCGCAACAGCAGCGTGATCTTCGTCCTTCGTGAACAGCGCCTCGAACCGCTGCGCCATGCGATCTTGCTGCTGCTTGCGGATCAGGTAGTCGCGATAGTCCATCGGCTGATCAGTCACGCCGCACCTCCCAGGCGGTCCTGCAGGTGGTACTTCGCCGCGATCTCCTCCTTGCTCTTGGCGTGCAACGCGTCGCGCTCCTGCTCCGCTTCGATGAACGCGATCAAGGCGTCCTCCGCGTCGCGGATCTCAGCAGCAGCGCGCATGCCGAGGCCGTCGAGCACATCGAAGTCGAGCGTGCGAACGAACTTCAAGTGCGAACCGGGCATCTGATCTTCTCCTCCCTAGACACCCAGCCGAGTGTCGGGATCGAGGTCGGCAGTCGGGCCACTCCGGGCGTTGAACTGGTCCCGACCGCTTGACCAACCCCTAGGGGAAAGGGGAATCCCCAACGGATACCGGCATGGTATTCCATGATCAAATTATACCGGGAAATCGAGTGATGGGACGGGGAACGGAGGGGTCGGAACCTGCGCAATTCCTAAGAATCCGCTGGCTCGGCAGCCATTTGATCTTGTTGGCCGAGTCCCCCCGGCCCTCTGTATTCCAGTGCCTTATTGATCAAGATCGAAGTCAAGATCGCCAGAGTCTGCGTGGAGAGTTGAGTCTACAGGTTTCCTGTCCTGTAAGGGATGTGAGCGATGCCGCTCTGAGACGGCACCCCCAAATTACTGTGGATCTCAACCGCAGCTCATGGTAGGCTTTGACCGAGGTGATCATCTTCGCCAGGAGCCACGGTGATCATCAAGACAAAGGACGTAAGGACAGTCGGCATCTGCGGATGCGGCTGTCCTTTCTTTTTGGCCCTCCTTGATCTTTTTAGGCAGGGCGGAAAGGGTGGTTCTTCGGCCCATGGCACCTAAGAACACTCGCTTCGGCGAGCAACCCATCCGTGGCGTTGTCCGGAGGCGACACTGGAACCTCAAACTGATTGCCTACGAGACCGGCCTTGGCTATAACCATCTCCTCAATGCAGTCAATGGCGTCACCGCGCCGTCGCCTCAGCTTCGGGGCAAGCTGAGCGAGTTTCTCGGGTTGCCAGTCGAAAAGCTCTTCAGTACCGACGCACTCGCAGCCACGTACAGCGAGGGCAGGGCGCGCGGCGGCAAGATCAGCCGCAGATACGGGAGACGCGCGGCATGAACGCGCACGTCCGAGACGCGCTGCGCCAGGCGGGAGCAGAAGCGGGACGCCGAGCACGGCGCGACTCCGGGCTGCCAGCGCAGGTCGAAGATCACCAAGCAGTCCAGCGAATGGCTGAGCTGCTGATCAAGGTGACTGGTCGCCGTGGCGCCGCCTGACGAGGACATCACGTCATGATCACGACAGAGAATGACTCCAACCCTGAGCCATCTGCCGCAGCGCATGTGGCGCTTCACATGGCCCAAACGTTCGGCTGGAAGGTCTTACCGATCCACTGGATCAACCGCCGGATGCAGTGCTCCTGCTAGAAGCGCGCCCACTGCAAGTCCCCTGGCAAGCACCCTCTGACGCGTGACGGCGTCCACGGAGCCAGCAGCGACCTCAACGTCATTAGGGCATGGGTCTCGCACTGGCCAGACGCCAATTGGGCCGTAGCTTGCGGTGAAGCTTCGGGAATCGTGGTGATCGACATCGATCTGCGCCATGGCGGCTACCCCTCTATCCAGGAGTACGAGGAGAACCGGCCGGACGGCCCACTGCCTCGCACTCTGCCGTCTTCGACAGGCGGTGGTGGGCGCCATCTCTTCTACCGCTACCCCGACGACGGCGCTCCGGTGCCCGGCAGAAACCCCTGGCTCCGCGGAGTCGACATCAAGTCCGACGGCGGGTACGTCGTGCTGCCCGGTGGCAAGCACAGCAGCGGCGGCACGTACGCCTGGGCTGACAGCTCGGCTCCGATCACAAAGATGCCGGCGGACGTGCTCCAGAGCATCCGCTCGCGAAGTAGCGATGGCGTCCGGGATGGTCCACCGGATACGGACGACATCCTCGACGGCGTCCCGGAAGGTGAGCGAGACGAAACCCTATTCCGCCTGGCATGCCGATTGCGCAGACAGCTGGGCGACAACGCGCGGAAGCCGTTGAGCATTTGATCTTGAGGGCGGCCAGCGGGTGCACTCCGCCGTTCCCTGAGGCGGACGCTCTCAAGAAGGTAGATCAAGCATTCAAGCAAGATCACGGTGACACGGCGATCTGGGACTGGCTCGAAGTGCACCCCTGCAACGACAGGGGAAACGCTGGGAGGTTTGTCGACAAGCATTATGAGATCATCCGCTTCGTGCCGTCGCATGATCGCTGGTACGTCTGGAACGGCACGTATTGGGTGCATGATCGCAGTGACACTCAGATCATCAGGCTGGCCCAGGACGTGGAGCACATCCTTCGCAAGGAGGCTGAGTTCATGCCCAACGAGGCGACTCGGAACAAGATGCTCAAGTTCGCAGAGCGAACGGGCGACACAGCCAGGATGACCGCATTCCTCAAGCAGGCCAAGGCGGACCCGAGAATCCAGGCCACATACGAGCAGTTCGACGGCAACCCGTACGAGCTGGCCTGTCTCAACGGGTAGTGGATCAGACCACCGGTCACCTGAAGCCGCTCGCGACCGAAAGCGGGCTGCCCAACCACTGGTGCACGAAGTTGGTGCCGCACGAGTACGAGCCCGATGCCATGTCGGAGCTGTGGGAAGCCACGCTCAAGCGGCTGTTCGTGGACGGCGAGCTGGTCGAGCTGTTCCGGCTATTCGTCGGGTACTCGATCACCGTCGGCACAGCGTCCTTATTCAGTTGAGGGCTTCCGGGCTCTGGTAGCAATGGCGGGTATTCCAGGCTTTGGGTAGGAGAAGCGGGCCGCCGAGAGGCAAGATCCGTCAAGGGAAGTGGAGACCAAAGTCCCTGTCTGTCGGCTCGTGGCTTCACTAGCATCGGCCTTGTCATCGCCAGCTCGTTTCGGTCGCTGGGATGCCTCCGCCCGTCACCGCTGGCCGGACCTATCTGGAGGTTGTCATGCGGATGTTGCTCAAAGCTGTCTTGGACACTGAAACCGTTAACGAACGCATTAACGAACGCCTCCGCAGCGGCGTGCGAGCGGGAACGCTCCGTCGCTGGCGAGAACTCGTGCAACCGGAAGCCTTCTACTTCTTCCCTGAGGACGGACAGCGCGCGTTCTTCGCCGTCTTCGACCTGGCAGACCCGTCGCTAATACCGGCGATTACTGAACCCCTCTTGTTGCGCGGGAACGCCAAGATCACGCTGACTCCGTGCCTGACCGTCGAAGACGCGGAGAAGGGTGAGGAGGAAGTGGCCCGTTGGATGGCTGCTACGCAAGGCCAGTCTGCGCAGTAGCCCTTGGCGCGCAGGTCAGTAAGCGCGCGCCCCGGTGCCAAGAATGTTGACTTCAACGACTGCGTCAACTTAGGCAGACACCCTTGTGGTTCCCCGGGTACATCAGCTGTTTGGAGGACGTTGTGCCCAAAGTAACTCGGGGTGGAGGTGGCAGAGGAGTTGGAGAAGAAAAGATCAAGAAAGAGGGCACGTCGTGATCACCCTCGACGACCTTGAATATTCCTACCCCGACGACGGAGATCACTGCTACTACTGCGGGCGCAAGTGGGATGGCCATTCATCTTGGGAGTTCTTCTATCTCGACAACCACCTGCTGTGTGAAGAATGCGCTCCCAAGTACCGACGAGCGAGATCAAGAAGAGTGACGAAGCCAGAATGATCACTCTGGAAGCCCCGAATCCCGCTGTGGAGGTGTCCTCAGAACTCGCTCCGTGGCGATCCACGTGATCCCGCGAAGTACCCCGAGCGTCAAACGCTCACGAGAACTTACCGCTGCAGGTGAGCGTTCCCTGGCCAGAGGGTGTCCATACGATATGCGAAGTGGTCGCCGGCATACCTGCAAGGAGGCATGCGAAACCCGTCTGGGTGAACGGCTCCACAGTCCCGGCCTGAACCTTCGCATGGCAAACCAAAGTGCGCGGGCTCCGCGCCCCCGGTGCCCAGAATTTTTTGACCTTGTCAGCAACACCAATACACGATGGTGAACGACGAGGGCCAAAGGTACAAAACCTGCGCATGCTGCGGCGCCTACCGCGATTTTGAGCTGCGCCCGGGCATGTGACTTGAAGCCTCGCGGTTGACTCGCGGCCCTCCACATACGTACTGCTCGGGCATCTAGTCCAAGATCACCTCAAGTTGCGGCTGTCGATGAAGGCGGCAGTCACTGTCGTTCAGCGCCAGGGCTGGCTGGCCCGTCTGCCGCCCTCAGCACCGCACCCGGCTTCCGGACGAGCTAGATGCACATGATGATCATCCAGATCCAGAACGGGCGTACGGCAGAAGCCAAATCCACGGGTATTGGACGATGTGACTAGCTGTTAACAGAGCAGTTCGCTGACGATGAACACTGACCTTGATCGCTTTCGATTCCGCTAGGTGGTGAAACCGGAATTTCTGTGAGCTGCTTCTACAGTGCCTGCTCGTTCTTCCATGCAGCGATAGCCTCTCGCGCCGAGTCGTCGAAGGGATCGCCATGTCGGTGGACTACTCTCCATGCGCCACTCTCCCGGCGAAGAATGGTCGTGACGCGCAGTGCAGTCGCCCGCTGCTTCCCGCCACGGTAGGCCGCCACAGAGCGTTCAATCGCGGAAATGTATCCAAGATCGCCGCTGACGCCTGCACCCATCACTTCGTAGTCACACGATTCGCCGCCAGAGAAGGTTGCGGCGAGTCGATCGAATAGGGGCTCGATTTCCCTCCACCCGGCGCCAGTTAGCGCGGCACCGAACAACGTGACCGGATCACGGTGTGACCACAACGCCTTCCGCGGCTCGGCGTCGCCATCGTGAAGGGCAGCGACCTCCTGCCTGAGTTGTGGGATCACTTCGGACAGGAAACTCTCTACCTCATTCACCGCCGCCTCCGCTTCGACCGGTGCCAGCAACCGGAAACCCTACTTCTAGCCGCTACCAGCGTATTGCTCAGTGGTTTCCGGCTAGGCCTAATCCCAAACCGTGTACACGGCCTGAGCCCCAAACCGTGTACACGGTCTGAGCCCACCCACGACCGGAAGGGTTCACCCATGCCTAACACCCTGGACACACGCACCCCGGACAACGACCTGCAGTTCGAGAAGCGCGACGCGAGCTTCTCGAACATCGGACCGACCTCGGCCCACCCGATCGGACTCAAAGCAGCGCCGAAGACGGTGACCGGATCGGTGTGCGACCACATCTCGAAGCGCGGACCGGCGTCGCCGCGAAGCGCGGACCGGCGTCGCCGTTGTGCAGCGCCGTCTCGGCCTTGTGAATGCGCGGCATCATCTCGTCGAGGAACTGCCTGGTGTCGCTCATCGGACCTCCTCGGTGATGTTCGGGTGGCGGCCTAGCCGGTGGAGCAGCTGATCTTGTTGTGACGCGTTGCGCGGAACGTCGCCGTCCGCCAGTGCAAACGCATGTTGCTGAGGGCCGAGATCGAGATCGGCCGCGTATGCGAGGAGGAAGGCCACGACATCGTGCGAGATCCCAGCCGTGGATCGCGGCGTCGAGGATTCGCATCGACAACAGTTCGCGTCCGGTCCGATCGCCAGTCGCGTGATGTGCCGTCGATCATCTTGGCGGCGACGCGTTGGCGTCGTTTGTCGCGACGGCGGACGGCGTTGTCGCGTGCTTTCACGAGGACGGCGCGCGAGGGTGAATGACCCGGTTGGATGAGCGGGTGGCCCTGGTGACCGGTGCCAGTCGCGGGGTCGGACGCGGAGTAGCACTCGGCCTCCACGAGGCGGGCTGCGCCGTGTACCCGAGCAGCCGCACGGTAGCCGATGCCGACCTCCCGCCAGAGGTGATCCGCGCGCCGTGCGACCACACCGACGCCGCCGCCGTGGAGCGGCTCTTTACGCGCATCGACGCCGAGCGTGGGCGGCTCGATCTGCTCGTCAACGGTGCGTGGGCGGGTATGAGCGGATGCTGGAGGAGGGCCGCTTCACCTGGCCCGCCCCGTTGTGGGAGCAGCCGCGCTGGCGCTGGGACGCGATGATGACGGCAGGCGTGCGGGCCGCACTCGTGGCCAGCCAGCTCGCCGCGCGCCGCATGGTGCCGGCGCGGCGGGGGCTCATCGTGACCTCTCCTCCTGGGCGGCCCAGAAGTACATCGGGAACGTGCTGTACGGGGTGGCAAACGCGGCGACCGACAAGCTGACGGCAGACATGGCACACGAGCTGCGGCGGCACGGGGTTGCCGCGGTCTCGCTGTACCCGGGGCTCGTACGGACCGAGGCGGTGCTCGCCGCCGGGTCTTCGACCTGAGCAACTCCGAGAGCCCACAGTTCATCGGGCGCGCAGTGGCCGCCCTGGCCGGGGACCCGGAAGTGCTGCGCTGCGGTGGGCAGGTGGTCGTTGCGGCCGCGTTGGCCTAGGAGTACGGGTTCACAGACCTCGACGGCCGCCAACCTCGCCCGCTCACGCTGGCCGACGTCTGATCCTGGCGCCAAGCTACTCCGCACCCGAGGCCGCGCAGGGTCTAGACATGTGTACGAGAGGAGACTCCAAGAATGACTGAGATGGCACGTCATTGGATCGACAGCAGGTGGCTGGAGTCTGAGCTGGTCACCGACTCTTACAACCCGGCTACGGGGAGCTGCTTGGCCGGTTCGCCGACGGTGGAGAAGCCGAGGCCCGCGCGGCGGTCGACGCCGCCCGTCGTGCCTTCGCGGACACCGTGTGGGGGCGCGACCGGGCGCTGCGTTCAAGGGCGCTGCTGGAACTCGCCGAGGGCTTCGAAGCGCGGGCCCCGGAACTGGCTTTGATGTTGACGCGGGAGAACGGTAAAACCCTGGCCGAAGCGACCCTTGAGGTCGGGGCGCCGGCCGCGATGTTGCGTCACAGTGCCGCTCAGGCGTTGACCGAGGTCGGCACCGCAGCCGAAGTGGCGCCAGGTCGATATTTCAGCAGCGTGGCCGAGCCGGTCGGCGTGGTCGCGATCATCGTGCCGTGGAACTCACCGGTTGCGCTGTTCAGCCGTTCCCTCGGTCCTGCCCTCGCCGCCGGGAATACCGTCGCGGCAAAGCTGCCGGGGCAGACCGCGCTCACCAATGCGCTTGTCGCCGATGTTGTGTCCAAGGCGCCGTCACTGCCTGCCGGCGTTGTCAACATGTTCACCGAGTCCGGCAACACCGGGGCTCCCTTTCTCATCGAATCGGCCGATGTGGACATGGTCAGCTTCACTGGCAGTATTGAGGTCGGCCGGCTGATCGCGGCCGCTGGTGCCAAGACGCTCAAGCGGATGAACCTGGAGCTCGGCGGCAAGACTCCGATGATCGTGTTCGATGATGCGCCGCTCGCCTCCATTCTTCCGCTTTTGGCCGCTAGCGTTACGACATTTGCCGGCCAGAACTGTATGGCGGGCTCGCGGATCCTCGTTCAGCGCGGCATCGCCGATCAGGTGCGCGAGCACTTAGGGGAACGGCTCACACATGTTGTGGTCGGTCCTGGCGAGGAGCAGAACACCCAGGTGGGACCCCTGATCGACTCCGCAGCCGTGGCACGCGTCGATCGGATCGTGGAGGATTCGGCCAGCTACGGCAACGTCATCGTTCGTGGCGGACCCGTCACCGAGGCGCCGTTAGCCTCTGGCGCCTTCTACCGGCCCAGCCTGATCGAAGTCGAGGACCTCAACGCACCGATTATCCAGCAGGAAATCTTCGGGCCGGTGTTGCTCGCGACCCGGGCGAGCGCCATCCGCAGCGTCGCCGGGTCATGCACGAGATTGAACAGGTCGTCGAACCGGCGGCCAGGATCGGCCACCGCCCAACGGTGAAGCTTGGCCTGCATACCTGATACCCCGA
>JBKPTR010000121.1:0-5622 GCA_046735615.1 Actinomycetota bacterium | reverse complement strand
TCTCTGCTCGCGCAGATACCACTTGACCCGCAGCTCCGTGCTTCCGGTGACGCCGGCGTTCCGCTGGTTGAGGCCGGCCCGGATGAGCCTGCCGCCCGAGCGCTCAACTTGCTAGCCGAGACGTTCGTCAAGCGCGGCCGCGGGCTGCTCGGCAAGCAGCTCGGCCTTACGCCCGCTGGGCGTTGATATCTGCCCCGAGCAGGTCAGGTCGCTTCAAGATCGAAAGGAGTGACCGCGCGTGCCGGAGTTGCCCCAGCCGCCACATCGTGCGGGCCTCCCGGGCTGCGATCCTTGGTGGAGTTGTTCGTCTCCGGGACGTCTGTGGACGAACTCTTGATGCTCTTACCAAGGTCGGCGACTTCAGACTTCACGTCGGCGATGAGCGGCTCCACATCGTCGAGCAGGTGCTTCTGCACGAACGCCTTGGGGTTGAGGTCACGAAAATCTACGTTTTCAAATCCAGGTCCTAGCTCCTTGCTCAGCTGCTCCTGGGCGGAGCCAGCCACGGTCCTCAAGTAGCGCAGCAGTCGGGCGGCCTTGCGAGCCAGATCTGGCAGTCGCTCCGGGCCGAACAAGATCACCGCAAGTACCAGTAACAGCACGAACTCGGGAGCGTTGATGTCCAGCAGCAGGGGCGCCATGATCAGCCCTCCTTGCTGCCCAGGGTGACTCGGACCTGGCCTGGTGTCGACCCGCGAGCGTAGTCCAACACCACAACATCGCCGGGCCGTCGGGTGCGAATGCCGACGATCAGCTCCTCCATGGTGAGGACCGGTTGACCGTCCATCTTGGTGATCAGGTCCCCGGCCTTCAGCCCAGCCTTGCCGGCGGGACCTTGGGCGTCGACCGCGCTCAACTCAACACCCGATGGGACGTCTTGCACATTGGCACCGATCACCGGATAAGTCGCCTTGCCGTTCTTGATCAACAAGTCGGCGATCGTGGCGGCCTGGTTGATTGGAATCGCGAAACCGAGCCCAATATTGCGGCTCGCCGCGAAGGTCAGAATCGCGGAGTTGACCCCGACCACGCGCCCGCCCGCATCGACCAGCGGGCCCCCGGAGTTCCCTGGATTGATGGAGGCGTCGGTCTGGATGGCATTGATGTACGCGGTCGGCGAGTCGGCGGTGGCGCCTTCGGACACCATCACCGGACGATTCCGAGCCGAGATGATGCCCTGCGTGACGGTACCGGGCAGCCCGAGCGGCGAACCGACCGCGATCACCGGCTCTCCGACTTGGATTTGGTCGGAGTCACCAAGCTCGACAGGCTGCAGCGACGCCACTCCGCTGACCCTGATCACGGCGATGTCGTAGGACGGGCTGCGTCCTACCAGCACAGCGTTCAACCGCCGACCGTCGGAAAAGACGACGCGAATCCTCGACCCGTCGGTCGCGCCGGCGACCACATGATTGTTGGTCACGATGCGGCCGTCCCTGTCGATCAAGAAACCGGATCCGGTTCCTCGACCGGCCTGGATCATCACCGTTGCGGGCAGCACCCGTTTGGCCACCTCCACGGTATTCGCGCTCATAGGGGCTGGCGGCACGGGCGAACGCGTCACGCCAGGAGGTGCTGGGCTGGCTGCGGTCACTGCCGGCGCCTCGGACCGTCGAGCGAGTGTGGCACCGCCGTAGCCGGCAGCGCCGCCGATCACCAGAGCGGTGAGGGCGGCAATCGCGATGAGGGAAGCCGAACGTGAACGACGGCGGCTCGTTTGCCCCGGCAGCATCGCTGTCGTCGCCGAAGATGGCATTCCAGCTGGCGGGCCTTCGGCTGGTTCGGGTTGGCCCAGTGGCGGCGACCAGGTCGCGTCGTACGGTGCAAATACAGGACCTGGCTGGGAGGGGAAACTCTGCTCGACTGAAGGCGGGGGCGGTGGCTCGCCAAAAGGACCGAAGTAGCGAGAGTCAGACGGATCGCCTTCGGCGTGACCCGTCGGACGGTCGTCATCCACCACGTACTAGCCCTTCACATCGGCCAGAATCCTCGCCCATCCAGCTTTGATGCGGTCAAGCGTAGTCTGCGTCGTGGCCCGATCATGAGGCAGCGATCTGACGGCCTCTGTCAGCAGGCCGGGGCTACCGTCGGTGACCACGGTGAAGACAGTCTCACCGGATTGCCAGGTCGCAATGCCCGAGGCACCTCGGCGTACGTGGGCACCAAGCGCGTCGTCCCAGTCGGAACCCTCCGGCACCGCGGCCAACTGACCTCGTTGCTGAAAGACACTTACCGTGCTGAGGCCGTCACTGTAGACCAGGTGCACGGTGTCCGGATTTCCTGCGCGGTCGCTACGTATCCGCACCAGCGACAGGCCAGCCAGGTTCCGGAAGCATGACCATCCCGAGGCGTTCAATTCCGCTGCTGATGAGATCGTGAGCGAAGTGCTGGTCCGTGGCACTGCTAACCGCGGCGGCAGATGTTGCAGAATGCTGTGCCCGCGGCTCACCGATACTGAGGTGAATCCGAACGACAGGTCGACTGATCCGCTCCTGTCATAGGTCTCTTGCCAGAGCACGATGCCGGTGGCGTCGTCGATCCACCAGCGAGCCGCCACGGAGTGGCTATCACCCCGCGTAGCCGCGACCACGGTCGCATTGCGACTGGCGACGGTTGATCCGCGTGTCCCGGTGAGACGGTAGTTGCGCTCGAGCAGGCCGAGCAGCTCGTCATCGACAACTCGCGACGAGATCAGCGCCGGTGTGAATCCTTTGAGCAGTTGCTGGCCGGTTTGGTTATTCACCATGACCTGACTGCCCTGGCCCGCACGCGTGTCTACATCGACCTGCGCAACGATGGCGCCACCGTTCCGGTAGGCCAGAAACGACTGCCGCCCGGAATAGCTAACCGAATGGGCGGCATCAGCGGCTCGCTGCATCATTGCTTGCGCTTCCGCTGCCGTCAGCGTTGTCCCCGTGGCGACCGAGGGCCCCGCGAGCCGGGGCAACAAGTTGGCGGAGAGGTCGCGTGAGTCCGTCAGGATGACGGCGTTGAGTGCGTCGCTAGCGAGGGGAAACTGTCCGAGACTTGAGGTAAATGCTGCCTGAGCCTCCTCAGTTGGATCGCCGATTGCCGGCAGGCTGGGCGCCGCGGCGTACCCGATAACCCCCATCGCAGTCACTGTCGCTCCAAGCGCCACGGCGATGGCGCCGATCCGCAACTTGACAGTGCGGCGGTGGCTCGGCAGGCCTCCGGTTCGGGAGGGGCGGGATGGTTGGATTCGCCGGAACGGCCTGATCCACAAAGGTGAGAACGATTGCGAACCTGCGATGGAAGCCAAGCGGAAGGATAGGTCGCTCGGGGTTGGGTCCGGTTCATTCTTGGTCCGGTTCAGGAGATGGCGTACGGCGCGTAGATCCTCCACGTCCCGGCGGCAGTTGGCGCAATCGACCAGGTGCTTGAGCAGTCGCTCTCGGTCGGTGTCGTTCAATGCCCCGTCGACGAACGCTGATCGCAGTTCGGCCAGATCAGCGCAGGGCGCCTTTCTCACGCCGACCTCACAGGCTCCAGACTTCCGAGTTTGGAACTGACACCGTCGGAGCTGGCGCCCGCCTCTACCTCGACACCGAGATAACGCACCCGCTCTCCGGTGGGCCTGCGGTGTGCCAGCGCGGTCCGCAGTTGGGCACGTCCGCGATGGATTCGGCTGCGGACCGTTCCGATCTTGATGTCAAGAACCTCACTGATCTCCTCGTAGCTGAGGCCCTCGATGTCGCATAGCACAACAGCCGCGCGAAACTCCGGAGGCAAGGCTGAGAGCGCAGCCGCCACATCGTGATCAAGGTCGGCGTCAGCTAGCTGCTCGGATGGATTCGGCCAGGCACTGGGCAAGCGCTCAGCGGAGCCTTCACCCAAGCCGTCGAAGCGGATCTTCTGCCGGCGCCGAGCGCCGTCGAGGAACAGGTTGGTCGTGATGCGGTGAAGCCAGCCCTCGAACGTCCCAGGCTGGAACCGGTGCAACGAGCGGAAGACACGGACGAACACATCCTGGGTGAGATCCTCGGCGTCATGCGGATTGCCAGTCAGTCGATAGGCCAACCGGTAGACGCGAGCGCCGTGGTCCCGTACCAGCTCTTCCCATGTCGGCGGAGTCCACGACTCATCGGATTGCGACGCCGGAGTCGCGGGCGCAGGAGGCTGCCAAGCCTGAGGATCAGGGGCGGGCCACTGCGCCATCGGTTTGACCTCCCTATGGTGTCCGGCACGACCGAGCAGGTTCAGCCTGAACGCCTCATTGTTGCCTGTCATCCTGGCAATGCCCTGAATGAACCCTGGCATTTGGCTGTGCGCCACCGTGTCCTGCCTCACACTTTCCCCAACGCCGTGAGGTCTGAACGCGTTCCATTACACAATTTCTTACGCCCGCAGAGCAAATCTCGGATCGGTGGCGAACTTATGACGCCCCTGTGACCAAATGCTCAGCCAGTCGAGACCGACTCGCCCGTCTGCAGGCCAGCTGCTGCCATGGCAGAACGCAAACCCTCGATCTCTGCAGGTGTGGCCTCGACGAGTGGAGATCTCAGGCCTCCCACGTCGTGGCCGAGCAGCTTGAGCCCTGCCTTCACCAGGATGCAGCCCTGGGTTGCGAAGATTCCGGTGAAAATCGGCAACAGTTGCTGATGGAGGCGTAGCGCCGTAGCGACGTCGCCAGCGAGATAGGCCTCGATCATCTGACGGGTCCCGACGGCGCTGAAGTGCGTTGAGGTGCCGACGACTCCCACTGCACCAACAGAGAGCAGTGGCAGCGTCATGGCATCATCGCCCGAGTAATACGCCAGCTCGCTCTGAGCGATGACGCGTGCGGAGGCCGTCAGGTCTCCCTTCGCATCCTTGACACCAATGATCCGCGGATGTTCGGCCAGTCGCAGCATCGTGTCGGTGGCAATGGCTACGGCGGCACGACCTGGAATGTCGTACAGCATCACCGGCACGTCGGTGGAATCTGCGACCCGCCGGAAGTGTTCCAAGATCCCGGCCTGCGGCGGCTTGGAATAGTACGGCGTGACGACCAGGAGGCCTGCTGCGCCCAGTTTCGCCGCGGTAGCCGCCAAGTCCAGAGTGTGCTCGGTGTCAAAGGTGCCGACGCCGGCAAGGATCGTCGCCCGGTCGCCAACGGCGTCGAGCACCACACGTAGCAAATCGGCCTTCTCGGCGTCCGATGTGGTCGGAGATTCTCCGGTGGTACCGCTGATGACAAGCCCATCGTTGCCCATCTCCTCGACCAGATAGCCGGCAAGGTCAGCT
Source organism: Actinomycetota bacterium (assembly GCA_046735615.1). Classification (GTDB taxonomy): domain Bacteria; phylum Actinomycetota; class Actinomycetes; order Propionibacteriales; family Propionibacteriaceae; genus Microlunatus. The sequence continues at coordinate 378 of JBKPTR010000121.1, read as the reverse complement.
GCCGCGTCGAGATCCACAGATCCATCCGCCGCGAATGGAGTCACCATAGCCGTCAGTACCCGGCCGAAAGGTGGGGTCGACATGCCCGCCATCTTAGAGCACCTTGATCACGACCAGCGGATCGCCGTCGTTGACCACGTCACCTTCTGAAACCACAATCTCTGAGACCGATCCCGCGACGTCGGCGAGCACGGGGATCTCCATCTTCATCGACTCCAAGATCACCACGGCGTCGTTGGCCGCCACCTTCTGGCCCACCTCGACCTCGACCTTCATGACGGCCGCGACGAGCTCGGCGACGACGGTATGGCTCATGCCGTCATCGTAGGGTTCCGCAAGCAGGCGTTTCGATAGGGTGAGATTCGTGAATCTCTCCGC
>JBKPTR010000120.1:0-7909 GCA_046735615.1 Actinomycetota bacterium | reverse complement strand
GCAACCTTTGTTTGCTTTGCTTTTGCACGGCCGCGCCCCATCGGGTCGACCCCCTCGCACGTCGTCTGCCTGCGGCTAGCCGCGGCTCAAATGGTTAATGTCGTGAGGGAAAGGCTACCTAATGGTCCCAAGGGTGCAAAGCCGCGGCACTCTATCCCGCAACGTGTTGGCCGAACAGCCTTACCGGCTCACGGGTGCCGGCATCGGCGGCTGTCACAGCACCGCAGACCCAGGCCTGCAGCCCTCGCTCGGCCAGCAGCCGTACGGCGTCGTCGACCGAATCCGGTGGCAGAACGGCCGCCATGCCGACGCCCATGTTGAACGTTGCTTCCAGATCGGATTGCGAGATTTCACCGACTTGCTTGATGAGTCCGAAGATGGGTGCCGGCTGCCACGTCGCACGGTCGATCCGCACCTGGCACGAGTCGGGAATGACCCGTGCCAGATTGTTCGCGAACCCGCCGCCGGTGATATGGCTCATGGCATGCACCTGGACCGCGTCGATGAGCGCGAGGCAGTCCCGGGCATAGATCCGTGTCGGTGCCAGCAGTTCATCGCCCAGCGTCCGACCAAGATCGGGAATGTTGCGGTCCAGCGTCCAGCTCGACTGCTCGCGGAGTACGTGCCTGACGAGTGAGTAGCCGTTGGAATGCAGCCCTGAGGACTCCATGGCCAGCACCATGTCGCCGGGCCGCACCCGATCGGCACCCAGGATCTTGTCTCTGTCCACCACCCCGGTGGCCGCACCGGCGAGGTCGTACTCATCGGGTCCAAGCAACCCGGGATGTTCGGCGGTTTCGCCGCCAAGCAGCGCACAGCCGGCTTCCGTGCACGCCATAGCGATTCCTTGGACAATCGCCGCAATGCGTTCTGGATGGACCTTGCCGCACGCTATGTAGTCGGTCATGAACAGCGGTTCGGCACCGCACACAACAAGATCGTCGACGACCATGCCGACCAGATCGAAGCCAATGGTGTCGTGGCGGTCGAGCGCCTGGGCGATGGCGACCTTGGTGCCTACTCCGTCGGTCGATGTCGCCAGTACCGGATGTTCGCATTGGGCGAGCGCACTGGCGTCGAATAGACCCGCGAAGCCGCCAATGCCGCCGAGAACCTCCGGACGCCGAGTCTTGGCGATCCATTCCTTCATCAACCCGACAGCGCGGTCACCAGCTTCAATGTCGACCCCGGCCGCCGCGTACGCCGACTTGTCAGAATCCAGTTGAGTCATAGGTCAACTGGATTCTGGCAAGTCGCTCAGGCTAAGGACGAAGGAGAGCATCTGCGGCGCCCACCCCAGAGACGACGGGCTCCAGGTCGGCGGCGGTCTCCTCGAGGATGGACTTACCCAGCCGCTCGATGAGCGGCAACTCGACCGGATAGATGCCGTCGAAGCAGGCGCGACAGAGCGCCTGCTTGCCAACCTGAGTCGCCGCAACCAGCCCTTCGAGTGAGACGTAGCCGAGCGAGTCTGCCCCAATCGATCGGCAGATCTCATCGGTGTCCAGACCGTTGGCGATGAGTTCGGCGCGGGTGGCGAAGTCGATGCCGTAGAAGCACGGCCACTTCACCGGTGGAGCGGAGATGCGTACGTGCACCTCGGCCGCCCCCGCCTCGCGCAGCATCCGGACCAGCGCCCGCTGGGTGTTGCCGCGCACGATGGTGTCGTCGACCACGACCAACCGCTTGCCGGTGATCACATCCCGGAGCGGGTTCAGCTTCAGCCGGATCCCCAGCTGCCGGATGGTCTGGCTCGGTTGGATGAAAGTACGACCGACGTAGGAGTTCTTGACCAGCCCCTGCCCGTACGGGATCCCCGAGGCTTCGGCGTACCCGATGGCCGCCGGCGTACCCGACTCGGGCACCGGGATCACCAGATCCGCGTCGGCAGGAAACTCCCGGGCGAGCGTACGCCCCACCTCGACCCTGACCGAGTGCAGGCGGCGACCCGAGATCATGGTGTCTGGCCGGGCCAGGTAGACGTACTCGAACAGGCAGCCCTTCGGATCGGCCTTGGCGAAGGTACGGCTGCGCAGACCGTTGGCATCTACCGCGATCAACTCACCCGGCGTGACCTCCCGAATGAAGGTAGCCCCGATTATGTCCAGTGCAGCGGTCTCGCTCGCGACCACCCAGCCACGCTCAAGCCGCCCCAGCACCAGAGGCCGGATGCCCTGTGGATCCCGCGCGGCATACAGCGTCTCCTCATCCATGAAGACCAGGCTGAACGCGCCGCGCAGCTTGGGCAGCACCTGCAGTGCCGCCTCCTCGGTGCTGAGCCCTGGGAAGGTCGCCATCAGCCCGGTGATCAAGGACGTGTCGCTTGTCGCCTCGTTGGACAAGGATCCCGGAAGTAGCGAGCCGGAGTGTTTGTCGCGCTCGTTCAGCCAGCTTTGCAACTCCACTGAATTGGTGAGATTGCCGTTGTGACCGAGCGCAATACTCCCGACCGCGGTCGAGCGGAAGGTTGGCTGGGCGTTCTTCCAGACACTCGCCCCGGTTGTGGAGTAGCGGCAATGCCCGATAGCGAGGTGAGCATTGCCGAGCGAGTCCAGAGTCGCCTCGTTGAAAACTTGGGAGACCAGGCCCATGTCTTTGAAGACCACGATCTGCGAGCCTTTGCTGACCGCGATTCCCGCCGACTCCTGCCCACGGTGCTGCAGGGCGTAAAGCCCAAAATAGGTGAGCTTGGCGACCTCTTCGTGCGGAGCCCAGACGCCGAAGACGCCACATGCATCCTGAGGCCCACGATCCTGGGGATCTATGTCGTGGTTCAGCAGGCCATCAGCTTGTGCCACTGCCTCATGGTAACCGTCAGGACCAGACATCACTGGCAGTTGGAGGTTCTCCGCCCGCGCGGCGGCCTGGAAAACGCCCAATGATGCTCACGGAGCGTCTACGCGCAATAATTCGGGCCCAAGGGGATACCCTTGCTCCTGCCATGGAGTCACCTAAGTCTGCCCGGACCATGAGCATCGGCGCTTGGTCGGACTTCGCTGGGGCAACGCAGTCCAGAGTCGTCGATTTGATCGTCAGCAACCTCTTCAACTTCTGTGCGGTCATCGGCGCTGTCGTCATGTTCGTCGCTGCCGACTCGCAGATCTTCTGGCTGGGTGCCGCATTGGGCCTGGCGTCGGTGATCCTTCTCGGTTGGTTGCTGCGTCGCGACCTCAGTCGCGGTCGTTCTCTGCTGGGCGCCTACCAGGGATCACGGATCATCGTTCTCCTCGCCGTCGCTGCGGCCTACCTCGCTCGGCGGCCGGATGACATGGTGTGGATTTGGATCGCAACGGGTCTGGTAATCCTCGCGATTCTCTCCGAGCCGGCGCTTCGGCTTCTGCTGAGCAAAGCGACGCCTGTGGCCGTACACCTGCCTGGCTTTCCGGAAGTGCCTCGGCCACCTTTCAATCCGACCGTCGTGGCGCTTGCCCCGTTCGCCGAGGCGGCGATGGGTGTCCTGCTGGTCGCGTCCGGAGCTCCCGGATGGAGCTACCTGTTGATCGTCATCCTGGGCAGTATGTCGGTCTTGATCATCACCGGGTACGCGATCCGAGCAGTGATGATCAGCCGGAGCTCCGGTATCGGCGTCCGGAAGGCGCTCCAGGAGTATCACCCCGAATTCGCCGTGTACTACGCCGCGCGCAACGGTGCGGGCTATCAACTCGGCATGTGGCTGCCCTACTTCGAGCGTCTCAACCGCCGGTTCATCGTGATCACCTGCCATGCCAGTACAGTGCCTGAGATCACCGAGCGGACCTCGGCTCCAGTAGTGGTTCCCAAGATCAAAAGCGCCCACGGCCGGCTCTGGCATCTTGCGGTGGAGTCGCTCAAGGCGGCCTTCTACGTCCAAAACCACCAGGCCAACGTCGACATGTTGCGGTTCGACCGGCTGACGCACATCTGGTTGAACCACGGCGACTCCGACAAAGCGGCCAACTACAGCGCCCGGCATTCAGCCTTCGACAAGGTCTTCGTCTCTGGACAGCAAGGCGTGGATCGCTACGCGGCGCACGGAGTCAGGATTCGCCCCGAGCAGTTCGCGATCGTGGGCCGCCCACAGATCGAGCGCATCGCGACACGAGATGTAGCGCTGCCCGCTGAAGCACCGCGTACCGTGCTGTACGCGCCGACCTGGCACGGCGGCAAGCCCAACACCAACTACTCCTCGCTGCCGCTGGGCCCTCAGATTGTTGATGCGTTGCTGGCCCGCGGAGTCACGGTGATCTTCCGACCGCATCCGCATACCTATCGCGACCCGCAGCAGACGGGATTAGCTCGTGACATCCAACGGCGGCTCAGCGCAGACCGCAAGACCACCGGTCGGCAACACGTCTTCGGCCGTGCTGCTGAGACTGACTGGGATATTCCGGCATGCTTCAACCATTGCGACGCGTTGATCACCGACGTGTCGTCGGTCGCGTCTGACTTTCTGGCGAGCGGAAAGCCCATCGCAATGGTTGCGATCCAGCAGAAGGGCCCGGCGTTCCTTCAGGCGATTCCGATGGCCCGCGTCGCATACGTCATCGAAAGGGACCTCAGCACGCTTCCTGAAGCCCTTGATGAGCTGCTCGGACGCGATTCCCTGGCCGCAGCGCGTCATGAGTACCGCAATTACTGCGTCGGGGAGGCTCTCGGAGCCGAGGCGCCCAACGGGTTCTTCCGCGAGGTCGAAAGAATCCTTGACAGCGCCTCACCGCAAAGATCGTCCTCGAGTCCAACCAGCAAGCCAAAGCAGAAAACCGCGTAGCCGGTCAAGATTCTCCGGATCGTGGCGACCCTGGCGGCGGGATCGGCGGTCCAACGGCAAAGATGAGGTATGTCCAATCTGCCCCGGCTCAGTCGATCGCTGCTCGGTCTCCCCGCCGCGGCGCCAGTCCGTCTCGTTCACCTCGGCTTAGGCAACTTCCACCGCGCCCATCAGGCCTGGTACACAGCAAATGCCTCGGATGGATCCGGCTGGGGAATTGCCGCGTTCACCGGCCGCCGACCTGACACGGCAGAAGCCCTTGCCCCACAAGACGGGCTGTACACGTTGATCACGCGCAGCGCCGAGGGCGACACCTTCGAGGTCATGGGGCCGATTGCAGCAGTTCACCCGGCGGCCGAGCACCAGGCGTACCTCGACTATCTCCGACGACCGGACGTGGCTGTGGTGACAATCACGGTGTCCGAGGCAGGTTATGTTCGCGGTCCGGATGGGCATCTTGACCGCAGCCGCGACGTCATCACCGCCGACATCGCTGCCCTACAGGACAACATCGAGGCGCCGGTCAGCAGTCTGCCGGGAAAGCTGGTGGCTGGTCTGCTGGCTCGGCGGGCCGCTGGCGCCGGTCCGATAAGCATCCTGTCCTGCGACAACCTGCCTGAGAACGGTGCAGTGACGATGGCGGTCGTCACTGATCTTGCTGGTGCAGTCGATGACACTCTGCTGGGGTGGATGGAGGAGCACGTCGATTTCGCCACCTCGATGGTGGATCGCATTACGCCGGTGACGACAGCTGAGGACCGCAGCCTGGTGGCGCGGGCTCAAGGCTACGAGGACGCATCGCCGGTGCCGACCGAGCCGTTCGCCGAGTGGGTGATCTCGGGCCGTTTTCCCGCCGGTCGACCGGCCTGGGAGAGCGCCGGCGCCCGACTGGTGGAGGACATCACACCGTACGAGCAGCGCAAGCTCTGGCTACTGAATGCGTCTCACTCCCTGCTCGCGTACGCCGGCAGCATCCGCGGCCACGCCACGATTGATGAGGCAATTGCTGACCCGCAGTGCCGATCTTGGGTCGAGGCGCTGTGGGACGAGTCCTGTCGGCACCTCACCCTGCCACCGGACACGCTTGCTGACTATCGGGCGGCGCTGCTGCAACGCTTTGCCAACCCCCGGGTACGCGACCAGCTGAGCCGGATCGCCGCCGACGGCTCCGTCAAGCTGCCGGTGCGGATCGTGCCCCCGCTGCTTGCCGAACGCGCCGATGGGCGAATGCCAGTCGGTTGTGCCACCGCGATCGCGGCCTGGATCTTGCACCTGCGCGGGCACGGCGCCCCGATCAAAGATCCCGGCGCGGATCGCTCTCGCACAGCAGCCGAGGCCGACGACGAGCCGACCGCGGCCTCTGGAGTGCTTGAGACCCTCTACAACGGGCTCGGCGACGACAGCGCGCTCGTTCGCGTGATCATGGAGCAGATGGAGGCGCTCACCGAGCAGCGGTGAGCGGTGAGGCTAATCGCGCACGTCGCCGTCCGGCGTGAGTGGCAGATCGTCTCGTTTGGTCAGCCATGCCACCATCCGCCGCGGCAATTCAGGACGGTACAGGAGCGCGACACCGCCGAGCAGCGCCGCGATCCCGAGCAACAGGAACGCGGCCCCCACCAGTGTCCATCCGACCAGCAAGGCCGCAACACTACCCAGCAGGGCCGCGACTCCGAACAGCACGAAGGCGACTCCCGTCAGCTTCCATTCGGCTAGCAATGCCGCAACACCACCCAGCAAAAGCGCGACTCCGAACAGCAGGAAGGCGACTCCCGCAAGCGTCCATCCGGCCAGCAACGCCGCAACACCGCTAAGAGGAGCCGCGACCGCGCCGAGCAGGACCGGGACACCAGACAGTGTCCATCTGTCCAGCAGGAACGCGACCCCGAGCAGCAGGGCCGTAACCGGGCCCAGCAGCAGCGCGACGCCCGCCAGGGTCCATCCGTCCAGCAATGCCGCAACACCGCCTAGCAGGGCCGCGACTCCGAAGAGCAGAAACGGGATCCCAACCAGTGACCATCTGTCCAGCAGGAACGCGACCCCGAGCAGCAGCACCGCGACGCCGAGCAGCAGGAATGCGACCCTAACCACCAACCCGGCGACCATGGCCAACGTCCATGCCTGCGGCGGGTTCGCGACCCCGAGCATCAAGAATGCCGAACTCGCAAGCAAACAGGCTGTCCCCATGGCGACATAGTTAAGGTCCGCGCGGCTTCGAAGGGTCGACCACATGAGCATCACCGCAGCCTCCCAGAGGTACACCACGGACAAGATCATCACGGCGAGGGGCCACCCAGTGACTGATCCCCACACCGTGACTGCCAGATAGCCGGTCAGTGCGAGTAAAGCCATGCCCCGAGCCCGCGCTGTGCGATAACGCTCCCGACGCAGAAGACCAGTGCTCGGCATAGCGATCAACAGCGCCGCAACAAACGCCGCCGGCGGAAGCCAGGCCCACTTCTGCTCCAGAACGAAACCGCTGAGCAGATTGACTCCAACTCCCAGCACCCCGATGCCGATGAACCACTTGATCAAACGATCTGGATCGCGGGCGGGCACACCCCGAGGACTCGGCTCAGGCACGCCCACCAGTGTGGTGCAAGAGCGATCGAAGAGCGACATCCGCTAGGCCAGTTAAACGGCACGTTCTGCCTCGAGTTCGTGAGCGGTACCGACAAGTTCGTGTTGATGGTCGACACACTTTGATCAACTGACACACCAAGATCATGAGTTCGGCGCGCAAAACGGATGAGCGCGCAATAAGTGGCCCTGCGAACTTGAGGCGGTCGCTCAGTCGGACGGCTCGACCAAGTAGACGCGACGCCCTTCCGACAGTCCCTTCAGCTCGCGCAAGCCGCGGTCAGTGAAGCCGATCGGCGAGCCCGCCAGGAGCTCTCGGGTCGCCCATGAGGCGTAGACCTGGCCCGGCTCAGCGAGGTCTGCAATCCGCGCCGCAATGTGCATCGCCGCGCCGCGGACATTACCGCCCTCAACCTCGATCTCGCCGGTGTGGACCGCGGCCCGGACCTCGAGCCCGATGCCGGACGCCACCCGACCGATCTGCTGAGCGGCATGGATGGCTCGCTCAGCGCCGTCGAACACGGCCACAAACCCGTCGCCGGTCGTCGCGACCTCGCGACCCCGAAATCGGTCGAGCACGGCCCT
>JBKPTR010000119.1:0-10101 GCA_046735615.1 Actinomycetota bacterium | reverse complement strand
CTTGCGACCCTCGATCTGAAGCCGAGCTTTCTTGGTGTCGAGGTAGGTCGAGTAGTTGCCCTCGTACGGATGGGTCCGCCCGCGGTCCAGCTCGAGAATCCACTGCGCCACGTTGTCCAGGAAGTACCGATCATGCGTTACGGCCAGAACCGCCCCTGGATAAGCCTTGAGGTGCGTTTCCAACCACTGCACCGACTCCGCGTCCAGATGGTTCGTCGGCTCGTCCAACAGCAACAGGTCGGGCTGCTGAAGTAACAGCTTGCAAAGCGCGACCCGACGCCGTTCGCCTCCAGAGAGCACATCGACCATCGCGTCGGCCGGCGGGCAGCGCAGTGCGTCCATGGCCTGCTCGAGCTGAGAGTCGATATCCCACGCATTCCGACGATCCAGCTCCGTTTGGACCTCCCCCATCTCGGCCATCAACGTGTCGAAGTCGGCGTCCGGGTCGCCCATGGCGACGCCCAGCTCATCCATACGCGCCTGCAGGGCCTTGATATCGGCGACTCCCTCCTCCACGTTCTCGAGGACGGTCTTTCCCTCAGTCAGGGGCGGCTCCTGAAGCAGGATCCCCACAGTCGCATCCTTGGCGAGCGTGGCATCGCCATTGTTGGGTTTCTCGATGCCAGCCATCAACCTCAGCAGCGTCGACTTGCCGGTGCCGTTTGGACCAACGACGCCGATCTTGGCGCCGGGATAGAACGACAAGGTGATGTTGTCAAGCACGACCTTGTCACCAAGCGCCTTGCGGACGTTATGCATCGTGTAGATGAACTCAGCCATGGAGACGGGGAACCTTCACTTGTAAGCCGGAACCTTGCGAAGCGCCAGATTAGGCGGAAACCTGCGGCGCTCAAGTATGCCAGCCACGGGATGAGCGGTGACGCACCACCGGCAGCCACCGTGGGGGCGGGCCAGCCTGACATGGTGCGTCACCTGTGGGCGCGGATCCGCCTCGCGGATCGGACCGGGCCCACCGCCTGAGTCCCCTCAGTCCGCCCTGACACCGGCCCCCGATGAACCGGCACGGACTGCCTCAGGCGGCCTGAGCGGCTTGGGCGGTGCGCTCCTCCTGGCTCGGCCCGGCCGCCTCCAGCTCGTCGTCCGGTGGCGCCTCATCTGGCTCTCGAGTGTCGATAGAGCTGACTCGCGGTCGGCGTTGAAATGCTGACGTCCCTCGGTTCAGGTCATGACCGACCGTGTCAGCCTCCAAGACCAGCCGCTCGTGGGTTTGACCGTCCTTCTCCCACACACTCGTACGCAGCTTGCCGACAACCATCACGGGATCGCCCTTGCGTACGCTCACGGCCACATGCTCGGCAAGTTGACGGAAACAGCTCACTTCAATCCACGTTGTGTTGCCGTCCGCCCAGCCACTCTTGGTTCTGACGCGCGGTGTGCAGGCCATCCTGAAAGCCGAGACGGTTCCGTTGCCACGGACCTCCACCTCGGATCCGGCGTAGCCCGTGATGTGTACGAGTGCCTCCATCGGCTCGTCCTTTCGCTTCGGCGACAATGCGTCTTCGTCATGAAGGATGGGGACGCGACCATGAATCGTGCGGTCGCCGCGAAATCTGTGGATGACGCTTTGGGGTGCCTTTCGCCTGTGGATACAGCCGCGAGCAGCGAAACGCGATGACACCCCGGCCAATCTCCGACCGTTGCGGGAGGTTGAAGCGTCCAACCCGCGATCAGGTGTCGGAAAGTCCGCAACGGTCGGAAATTTGATCTATGAGAAGGAGCCGCAGTGCCACTAGCTCCGAGCGCGCTCCAGCGCCAATCGCGCGCTTTCATACCGCTCCTGCTCGGCCTTCACCGGGTCGATCACCAGCCCACCAGTCACCTTCGCGATCGCCGCGCGCAGCGACTGCCGCGCTCTGGCCATACGCCGCCGAGCGCCCACCTCGACACCGATTCTGGCCAGTCCGGCCAACAGCAGACCTGCCAGCACGCCGCCCACAGCCAACACCGTTGGAGCCGGAAGCCCCCACCACAGCACCTCGGGAAGCGGAGGAAGCTGCAAGTACGCCAGGAGGAACGACAATGCGAGCCAGCCCAGACCGCCGAGTACTGCCGCCACCAAGAGCCACTGCAGCACCCGAATCAACTGCCACCAGCGCCGGTGCTTAGCAAGATCAAGATCGGTGGTCGCGATAGCACGGTCGACGCGGTCCGGCAACGCATCCTCCGCTGAGCGGGCCGCCACCTTGATCTCGTCGGCCCAGCCGCGAGTGAGACCCTGAGCCGCCTGATCGGCGAGAGCTCGCACGGCGGTATCCACCCGGGCCTTCTGGACACCGGACGTCTCCGGCAACGACGTACGCCCGACTCGAGAGGGATCGATCTCTTTGCGGCGCCGGCCAACGCCGAGCCGATCAAGATGCAGCCTGCGTAACGGGTCAGGTTTGAACTTGGCCACCCAGGCCAAGACGGGCCAGCCGGTCGCCAAGCCGCCCCGCAACCGCCATGCTTTGCCGACGGCCTCGGTCACCACAGGCACTCCCGCCGCGATCGCGACCTGCGTCGTCAGCTGGTTGATGCTGGCTTGGGAGAGCGGCGTCACTTTGGTGGTACCGGATGCCTCACTTAGCGTAGCTGCGGCTACCGAGACGTCAGCCGCAAGCCGAAGCGCAGCTGCCTGCTTTTCGGCGACCTGCTTGGCCAACACGTCTCGGAGCCCATCTATGCCCTCTCCCGTCGCGGCTGAGACCGCCATCACCGGCACCTTGGCCAGGCCCTCTGAGGTCAGCAGGCGCCGCAGGTCCTTCAAGCACTGCTCCCGCTGGCTCGCAGAGAGCTTGTCCAGCTGGTTCAAGATGATCATCATCACATCGGAGTGCTGGGCCAGCGGCTTCAGGTAACGATCATGGATTGCGGCGTCGGCATACTTTTGCGGATCAACCACCCAGACCAGCATGTCCACCAGCCGCACCAGCCGATCGACCTCCAGCCGATGATCGACTTCGGTGGAATCATGATCCGGAAGATCCAGCAGCACGAGACCATCGAGCGCCGTGGGTGTCTCTGGATCGGCCTCCAGCGCATGCCGGCGCGGGATCTGAAGCCAGTCCAGCAGGTCCTCGGCCGATTCCTCGCCCCAGCTGCAGGCCATGGCATGTGCGGTGGTTGGGCGGCGTACGCCGACTGTTGCCAAAGTGGTGCCGGACAACGCGTTGAAGATGCTCGACTTACCTGATCCGGTGGCCCCGGCGAGGGCCACCACAGTGGCACTTCCAGAAATCGCCAGCCGCCGGTCGGCTTGATCAACTACGCGCCGGGCTTCATCGAGCGCGTCCGACGCGACGCGACCATCGCACAGCTCCACGGCTTCGCTGAGCGCATGAAGATGATCAACAAGGCGTACGCTGGCGTCCCTGCGGCTGAGCAACCCTAGACCGCGGCTCGCCACTATCGCAGCTCCTCTCGAGGCTCATCGAGGAGTTCCGCATCGACGACGTCGCTATCGTCGGAGGCCTCCTCTGTAGGCATCTGCGTCACGGTCGGCGGATCGATGGCCAGGCGTCGCTCACCCGGCAGCAGCGCAGCTTCCTCCTCCGCCGCACTGGTCGGCAGACCGCCCTCCCGGGCCGACTCCACCGCTCGAGCCACCTCCCGCAGCCGCGCCGGCTCGGCGGGCTCCACGCCAAGACCGTCCAAGATCATGTGGTAGCGCACCAACTCGTCCGCCAGCAGCGTTTGAACGCGAGCATCAAGATCATCCTTGGCCGTCTGGGCAAGCCGCCGAATCGCCTGATCGCCGAAGACGGCCTCCAAGACTCGCTGAGCCAACAACGCGGTGCCTCCGGCGACCCCGATCTCCGCACCGACCAGACCACCGGTATGAGCGAACACGACGATCATCAACGCCACCCCGACACCGTTGACACCAAGTGCATAGAACCGAGCCCTGGACCGCTTACTCATCCCCTCGTCGGCCACCAGATCCAGGACGGCGCCCTGCCAATCGCGAATGGCACGTCCGGCCTTTCGATCGAAGTCAGCCGAAGACCGCGATAGATCCAGGTCAGAACTTTCGATCAGGGCACGGCCAGCAGCGTTGGCCTGCCACGACGCCTCAGCCCGCTCCGCCGCGGCCGCCGCCTCCTCCCGCAGTAGAGACTCCAGACCGGACTCGACCGCGATCTTGAGACTCCCAGCACCAGGTGGCTCGCCGCGAAGAGCGGCCATCAATCGGTCCCGCAGCCAGCTCACCTTCTGCTCGAGCGCGCGGAAGAATTCTCCCGTGCCGACAAACTCGTGCCAGCGTGCAAGCACCTCACCACGCAGCAGGGTTCCATCGGTGGTCTGCACCGAAACCGTGCGAACCGCTTCCGCATAGGACCGGTCAACCTCGGCCCGCAGTTGCTCGATCACCTCGAGCTGCTCATCGACCGACCGAGCAAGCTCCTGCGTCTTCGCCGACAGCGCGGTGATCGCGCCATCAAGGGTCTGGTGCACTACCTTGGCTCGGCTTGCCTGATCCGCCGCGAGCGCCGCCAACCAGCCCCTGATCGGCTGGACCGCACTCGCGGGTAGCAGACCTTCTGAGTCCACTGTGGTCTCCGGCACCGCAAACAGCGGCGAGTCACCCAGACCGCGTTCGCTCATGAGCTGGCCGAGATGCGGCGGCACCTCCGTCATGGCGCGCGGCGGCACGCGATCCAGGACAACGGCGACTGCAGCGCTTCGGTTCGCAGCAGCTCGCAAGAAACCCCAGGGCACCGCGTCGGCATAACGGGCGGCCGAAGTCACGAAGAGCCAGAGATCTGCTGCTGCGAGCAGCTGGGTCGCGAGCTGCCGGTTCTCCACCACCACTGAGTCGATGTCAGGTGCGTCCAGAATCGCCAGGCCCGGCGGAATCGAGTCCTCGACCACTAGCTGCAAAGATCGTGCCTCCCTTGACGCACCCGTGGAACGGGCGAGTCCAGGAAGGATTCGATCATCGGTGAACCAGTCGGCGTCGCTGCTGTGATGCACGAGCACCGGCGCTCGCGTGGTCGGGCGGATTACACCGGGAGCACTAACCTCCCGACCCACGAGGGAGTTCACCAGCGTTGACTTGCCAGCTCCAGTCGAGCCTCCGACCACAGCAAGGAGCGGCGCATCAATGGTCGCCAACCGGGGCATCACATAGTCGTCGAGCTGGCGAACGATTTCCTGGGCGACCTTGCGCTGCTCCTCGGCTCCGGGCAACGGTAGGGGCAGATTCACTTGCGCCACCGCCGAGCGCAGCTCTGTCAGCGCAGATTCCAGCGGCGTCAGCTGACGGCCGGCCATCCGTTCCCTACTCTCCGGGCGGTTTCCAGGTGGGATCGACCTCAGAGTATTGGATAGCAGTCTGGCCCACCGGCACCGAAGCCGCAGTCGGCGCACTCTGCGGCGGTCCGGTCGGCGCCGGGAAGGCGCTTGGAGCCGGATAGTTGCCACCTAGACCCGCCGGGCCCGGATAACTGGGCGGTGGGTACGCAGTTAGGGCACCCGTACGCCGACGCGGCAGCGAAGGATAGGCTGCTCGGCCCTCCGGGTGGATGATCGCCTTTCCACGGATCGTTCTGATCTTGGACAGCAGTTGCTTCTCCCGGACGCGACCGGTCTCGTCGATGATCCCGCGGGTGAGAGCATCCCGCAGGTAGGCAAGCTCAGTAATCGCCCGCTGCATCCGAATCGTCGCAATGAACGTTTCAGGACCGGCGAACAGGGCGTGCCAAAGAGCCCGGAGCCGGATACGCAGCCTCGACATTGCCTTGGGGTCCTCTTCTGGCAGCCAGCCCAGCCGGACGTAGTCAATCAGGCGCTCCCGAATCAGCCGACCCTCGCGGAACAGCTGGCGGACCACAAAGATGATCATGCCAATGACGAGCGGCAGCGCCACGGCAAGATAGACGAAGAGCAGACTGCTGCCCTGGACCAGGGTTGCGGTGGTGTTGAACGCCATGTGGAGAAACACCGCAACGCCATACCCAGCGAGCGGTGCGACGACTCGGACGATCTTGCTCTTGGATCGCAGCGCGATTGCCAGGCCGACGCCAATCATTGCGGTGAAGAGTGGGTGGCCGAAGCAGGTGATCACTCCGCGCATGACGAAGAGGCTCTGAAGTGCCTCGAGCGGAGGCACCTGGCCGAAGGTGCGTGCGGCGTACCGGTAGACGCGACCGTAGTAGAGGACGTTCTCGGTGAAGGCAAAGGCCGCGCCGGACAGGCCGGCCAGCACGATCCCGCTGAGCCTGCTGACCCATTGGTAGCGCATCAAGATCGCTAGCCAGAAGAGCACCGTGGCCTTGGATGCCTCCTCAACGAACGGAGCGACGTAGATCGCGGCTCGGGCCGCGGTCGCAGGATCGCCATCCCCGATGATGCTGAGATGCCCGGCTGCCCAGGTATTGACCTGCGCGGAGATGTAGGTCGCGACGCACGCGCCCCAACCGAATGTCATCAGCCAGACCCAGAACCGTTGCGGGCGGTATCGGTCTGCCCACAGGAAGAGTAAGGACAGCGGGATTGCGGTAATCGCGGCGTACTTGGCCGCGATCGGGATCGCTTCGGTGCCCAGCCCAGGTAGCGTGCCACCGGGCACCTCGCGATCAGGCACCACCTGTTGGTAGAGCAGTACCAGCATGGCGACGTACACCAAGATCATAAAGACGGTGAGCCAGAAGAGCCTGTTCTCCAGGAGTCTCTTCGGCAGTGGCTCGTTGAGATCGGGGTCCTGGGGAATCCCATTCCGGCGCAGCGCACGGCTCAGACCATCACGCGGGCTGCGACGCGGCGCCAGAGCCTTGACCGACATGGCACCAAGGATAGGTGGGAAGGTGGCTGCGCCGACTCGTCAACAGCTCAGTGGGCTATAGCCGACTGAGACGCTGAAGAGTCGACATAAACGAGCAGCTACTTCGCGAAATAGGAAATAAAGGGTTCGACGTGCCTCAAGAACTCGCTTGGTCGTGCTTCGTGACCGTCATGGTTGGAATTCATCGTGGCGAAAGTGGCATGGGGGATCCGTCGGCTCAGCTCCTCTATGCGGTCCTGCTGAAGGTGGCTGTTCGCGGCCCCCAGTACGAGTGTGCTGGCTTGGATTTGGGTCGCGCGTTCCCACCAACCAGGCGGCGGAGCGTTCCGCCACCGATGCACGGCGATGAGCGCTCTCCAGTCGTACTTGGCGCCTGGATCCGGTTTCCGTGGGATCGGCTTCGGCGGCATGGCCGGATCTGGTGGCGGCATCTCCTCGAGGACGAGGAGCCGGATGAGCTCAGGTCGGGTGGCCGCCAGGTCGTAGGCCGTAACGGCGCCCATCGAGTGCCCAATAACGATCGCCGCGAGGATGCCCACCTGCTCCATGAACCGTGCCACGTCATCTCGCATCAGCTCAAAGGAGTAGTCCCGCGTCCACTCGCTGCCGCCATGCCCGCGGGCGTCCGGCGCGATAACCCGGTAGTGGTCCCCGAGCGCGGGCGCGACGTTTCGCCAGCTCTGACTTGATGAGGTCAGACCGTGCAGCAGCAGCACTACTGCACCGTCTGGCCGGCCCCACTCCCGGTAGTTCAGCGTTGGGCCGCCGGGCAGCGCTACGGTCGCCATGCCCGAAGGCTATCGTTATTGCTCCATCGAAATCCGTGCACTCTGCGGGCTCGCCGAAAGCGTTGCGTCAGGCGTCCAGATGTGCCAGACGCGCCCACCGCGCAGCCCAGCTGCCTTGCGGGCCTGAGCAAATCCAGATGGGCCGACCGCGCTCTTCATTATCGGCACCGGCATTATTGTTAATCATCGCCGTGACCTGGCAGTCCGCGAAGTTCGCGCCTGGATCAGTAAGGCCGATGACAATTACCGGGCGTGCGGCCTCAGGTGGTGGCCCCCAATCTCCGAAGGCATTGTGACCGCTGAACACCGGTCTTCCGAGGCCGTACCACTCGAGGGCGCCTGCCTCTCCGTAATTGCGGGTAAACACGACGGCTGCGGTCCGCTCGTCGGCCGGCAGCGATTCCACCGTGGCTCGTACGGTGTCGGCGAACTCCGGCCAACCGATCGTTTCGAGCTGGTCGGAGTCGAGCGCGGGATAAAAGGAGGACGCGTACGCGCGGACCGGCAGCACCGGTACGAAAGCCGGCCAGGCGACGGCGGCCGACATGGCCAGAACAACACCGGCTGCTATGAGCCGTCGAGCAGGCCAGCGTGCGGCCAGTGCCGTACAGCCTGCTGCCACCAACGGAACTATGGCTCCAGCCAGGTAGTAGCCCTTGCCCGCGGCGACCAGAAAGACAATCGTTGACACCAGAAAGGCCACGCCGATTGGCCGCAGCTTCGCCCAGGTTGGCTCACGGAACAGCTGAACCAGCCCGTAGATCCAGACGATGGCAATCACCGGGGAGAACATCACCAATGCCTGCCCGAGCAGACCCAATCGGCCGGCCACGCCGCCGAATTCCTCGGAGATGTCGGCACCGAGCGCCAGCACCGGCCAGCCATGCCTCTGCTGCCAAACGAGGTTGGGAAGCCAGAACAGCGTCGCGATCAGGCCGCCGAGCCAGGGGTAGGGCGTGCGTAGTTGACCGCGGCAACCCGGCACGAGCAGCACGCCTAGGAGTAGGGCGAACAGCAAGACGACCATTGCAGTCTTGTTGTTCAAACCCAGCCCAGCCAGGACACCGGCAAGGAGCCAGAGCCGCGGCCGATCATCGCGCAGGGCGTAGCCGACAACCAGGAGCACAGCGGTCCAGGCCAGTGTGTCGAAGGTGGCAGTACTGAGGCGATGACCCAGCGCCATGACGACAACCGAGGCGGCCACCGTGCTGGCAGTGAGCAGCTGGGCAGCCCGGCCGCCATCCAGCAGGCGCGCAAACGCGGCCGCGCACACTACGAGCAAAGCCATCGCCAGAAGGCTCGGCACGCGGAGGACCAGCAGATTCTGTGGTGCCAGCTCCGTAGCAAGCCGGGCTATCAGCGGCGCAAATATGGGCTGGTCGGGATAGCCCCAGGCAAGCCGCTGTCCGGCTGAGACGAAGTAAAGTTCGTCGCGGTGCGGCCCGTAGCGGTTGATCATGACCAACAGAAGAGTCGCGAGTGCCGCCACCACCGCCCCGATCTCCCAGACCGCAAACTTCGGTCGCTCGGCCCGCTGCACCTGACCATTTTTTCAGAGCTGCAGCTGTTTACTGGCGAATGCCCATGAGCACTTCGGCAATTGTCCGATGAGCAGGCAGGATGTGCGGCTCGTGAAATGTGACAAGATCCCAGACCGCATTCTGAAGGACGCGTCCCAGCGTCCAGCCAGCCGCGTGCGCTCGGTCCAGTCCGAGGACTTCTGTCATGAGATCGAAACGCCGCAACAGGGCCCTGGTCACGTCACCGCTCCTGAGCAGATCATCCCAACGGTTCCACAACGCCGGCAGCAGTTCGAAACCCGAATCGCCGCTGAGCGGCTTGGGATCGATCGCCTTCCAGTCCGCCACGCCGTCCAGCGTGAAGAGAGTGTTGAAGTAATGCAGATCCCAATGCAACAGGCGATTCTCGATTCGATCTGTGATCAACTCCTGCAACCGGGCTGCGCAGTTGATCAAGATCCGACGCTCGTCAGGGTCCTCGACCAGCCGAATCGCCTCCGGGGTACCAGCCAGAGTGGCCGCTGCAACATCCCCCAAGTGACGCATACCTGCTGGCGCAGGCACAGAGTTGAGTTGCGCCAGCAGCTCCGCGATGATCTGGGCGGCAGCAAGATCATCTATCATCGTGTTCAGGTCTCGAGAGGCATCCAGCCTCTCGAGCAGCATCGCCCCCGAACTGGGATCATGCTCCAAAAGCCGCACCGCTCCACGTCCCGCCCACGCCCTTAGCGCAGCAGGCTCGCCGCTGGTCTCGTCATCAACCGGCTGCAGCTTGAGCACTGCTTTCGAACTATCGCGGCGGGCGACTGGAATGATCAGCGCAACGGCACCAGATGCAACCTGGCCGTCTTCGATCAACTCCCATCGATCCATAGCCGCAGCAGCCATTGCGGGCAATCCAGCGATCCAGAGCCGACCGGCCTCGCCCGAGTATTTTTCGTGCAGCTCGGCCAGTTCGGCCGGCACGATGATCTCATCCTCGATTGACACCACTCTTAGTGTGCTGGAG
>JBKPTR010000118.1:0-11207 GCA_046735615.1 Actinomycetota bacterium | reverse complement strand
CAGCGAGTTCACAAACTGCTCGGCCCCATCCTTCGCCGCATCCAGCCGGTTCGGCTCCACATCCTTGGCCTCCATTGACAATGACACGTCGACGGTCACTACGACGGTGGCGCGTTCCCGCGGTACGGAAACCTGATCTTTGGGCTTGGCGAAGGCCACCGTTAAGGTCAGCAGACTGAGGATTGACAGACCGACGGCGAGATGCCGCAACCAGGTTCGATCTCGTGGGATGACTAGGTCGAACATCGTCTGGCTTACTTGCCTGCTGCGGTTCCGTTTGCGCTGCACCATCCACAGGTACAGAAGAACCAGCAACGGGATCAGCAGCAAAAGCCACAGCCGGACGGGAGCGAGGAAGGACAGCAACGGAATCATCGAGACAGCCTTGACAAATCTCAGAGCACAACAATATTACGGCCATCTGCTCCCAGACGGATCGCACACGAGGGCGGCGAAGATGGCGAGTGCCAGCTTCCCAAGGGCGGTTACGGGGCGACCAGGCTCAGGCCTTGTTTGCCAGGATTGAAGTGTCGAAGAACGCACCGCGACGGTCGTGTGCGCGATGATCTGCGCGACCCCGACCTGCGCGACGGCGATGATGACCGTGTCGGTCTGGTGACGCCAAAGCTGATCTTGTTGCGCGTTACTGTCCACGGGCCTGGGCTTCAGCCGGGTCAGGCGCTTAGAAGGGCTGTCCCGTTTATCCTGGTGCGACTGTGCACCAGGGTGTGTCGAACATCGAGTTTTTGAATCAGGAGGGGGTATGTGAAACGGACCTGGATCTATCCCGGTGACCGCTCGACTCGTCTTGGCGCGCAAGCTGGCGTCGGTAGCTGCTTACGGCTGAATGAAAGGACCGGTGTCGATGACGAGACGGTGATGAATCAACAGGCCATGAGACAGGCGGCGCGGCGGTCGGCGCTGGATGCCGAAGCAATACGGCGCGAAGAACGGGCCCACCATGAACGCCGGGCAGCGGATCGACAAAAGGCTGATCGCCAGCCCCCAACCCATGATCAGCATCCGACTTGCGGCAAGCAGGGTGCCATCCAGACCAAGGCGATCGCCCCATCACGATGTAACCCGCGACGCCGAGCATCAGCAGCACTCCGTGGCCGTGTGCCATCAGTACTCCTTCGATCGGGTCACGGCCGAACTGGCGCTTTCACTGGCCTTGTGGCGGCGGGGTTGGCCTGCCTGGCCGGGTAGGCGTGTACGACAGCGGCGGTGAGCCTGGGTACGGCCTGGATGAGTCGGTGCTCGGCAGCATGGGCCAGCTCGTGGGCCCGGTCGAGCGATGTTGCCGGAGCAATGACCAGGTCGGCGTCGGCGTGCAGCTCGTGGCCGATCCAGCGCAGCCGAACCCGGGTCACCTGCTCCACGCCCGGCTCGGCAGCCAGAGAGGTCTCGGCCTGGTCCACAGCGCCGGGTCGACGGCGTCCATCAGCCGGCTGAACACGTCCCGGGCCGCGGTGAGCAGCGCCATAAGGATCGCTAGTGTGATCAGCAGTCCGACCACCGGGTCGGCCCATTGCCAGCCAAGCGCGACACCCGCGGCGCCCAGGACGACCGCCAGCGAGGTGAACCCGTCGGTGCGCGCGTGGTAGGCGTCGGCGACCAGCGCCGCCGACCCGATGCGTCGCCCAACGCGGATCCGGAGGAGCGCCACCGCCTCGTTGCCGAGAAACCCGATCAGTCCGGCCACCGCAACAGAACCCAGGTGCGCAATCGGCTCGGGGTGAATCAGCCTCCGCACCGACTCCCACCCGGCCAGGACCGTCGACAACGCGATCATCGCCACAATGAACAGCCCGCCCAGATCCTCCGCCCGGCCGTAGCCGTAGGTGTAGCGGCGCGTCGCCGGTCGCCCGCCGACCACGAACGCGACCCACAACGGCAGCGCGGTCAGCGCATCGCTGGCGTTGTGCACGGTGTCGGCCAGCAGCGCTACCGACCCGGACACGACCACCACCAACATTTGCGCCACCGCCGTCCCAGCCAACGCCACCAGGCTGATCTTGACCGCCCGGATCCCGTCTCGGCTCGCCTCCAGCGCATGGTCGATGGAGTCCGTAGCATCGTGGGGGTGCGGCCGCAGCAAACCCCCGAGGAAGCCGCGCACCCCACCTTTCGCACGCCCATGTTCGTGCCTGTGCCCATGCCCGGCGGCCGGAGCGTGGTCGTGTCCGCGTGAATCCTCACTCGTCACGAGGACCCTTTCGGTCCAGCCTTGTCACGTCCTGGTCGTGGTGGCGGGGCACCCCTCCTCCGGCGTGCTCGGCGTTGTAGATCGCATCGCGCACCAGCCGGGACACGTGGTCGTTCTCGACCCGATAGAACACCGTGGTGCCGTCGCGGCGGGTGCGCACTAGCCGGGCCATCCGCAGCTTGGCCAGGTGCTGGGACACCGACGGTGGGTTCTTGCCTAGCCTGGCAGCCAGCTCTCCCACCGACAGCTCAGCATCCGTCAACGCCCACAGCAGCCGCACCCGGGTCGCATCCGCCAACATCCGGAACACTTCGACAGCCAGGTCGACCTGCTCCTCCGGCAACTCGAGGGGCGACTCTTTATCTGCGCGCATATGCAGGTAGTAAGGAATACCCCTCCGCGCGCACTAAGACGCCGGCCGAGACTGCACCCGACAATCCCGACCATGATCAGCAACACTTGGAACTGCGGCAAACCGACCACCGTCACAAGGCCAGTGGAGCTCAAGACGAGGTTATGCATGGCGTGGAGCAATCCCGCGATTGACACGCTGGAGCCGGCGCTCTTGTAAGCCCGCCAGTAATGATTCGACTGCCCATGTGCGCCAGCAGGAAGATCCCCAGCACCAGGGCCGTGGTCACCCATGACCGTGTTTCGACATAGGTGCTTGGCACGTGGAACAGCCAAAAACAGGGTCGTCAGCAGGGCGGCGCGGAGCGGGCCGTGACGATCTAGGAGTCGTGCGAAGACGAATCCAGTCCATCCGATCTCCTCGGCGACATTGTTCAGCAAGATCATGATCGCCAACGCCGGCACGAATGCGGTAGACAGCAGCAACCAATGCTGGCTAAGCGCCTGCAGCGGCGCGAGGCCATAGGATCGTGATCGCGATCAACAAGATCAGCAACGGAGCGAGCAGGCTGATCGCATACAAGCGCAGCGGCACCCGCCACATCATGGACGACGCGTCGGCGGCGGAGCGACTTCGGTTTTCCGGGCGGAAGACAGATCAAACCCGGCATTGGGTCACACACTCGAGGCGAGCCTCATTTCCGGCCCGATGATGGCCGGTAGGGGGAAGCCCCCGGGCGTGCAGCTTCCCGGCGCTCTCGTCCCTAAAGATTCAGTGTTGACACCGCTACGGTTTGAACGTGAGCGGCCAGGGTCGGGCTGAGGGCGCTATGGCCCGCGCAATCCAAGCCAGAGCCCGAGATCGACGCTATCCGGCGAGCGATCAAGTCCATAAAGACACCGCCATCTTGACCGACAAATCCCGAACGCTCGCCACGGTGCCGAACGTGAACAAAATGCTGCGCCCAGCACTATTGGAGCAGACTGAGGCGGGCGGCGCTTTATAGTCGAGAACCACCGCATCTGGAGCGATCTGGCGCTCATTGGCCGCTGCGCCCTGCGGGTCGTGCGAGTTGGCGTCGCGAAGACCTCTCGCACGCTGACGCTGCTGCCCCACCACTCGACCGCCGCGCGCGCATCGACAGTTATTCGTCGCGGGTCACCATTTGCAGCGCCGCACCGGCGCGGCGTGCCGCGTCGTCGCGGTTACTGAGCGCGGTCAGCACGGCGACCGCCAACTTTTGAGCCGGCCGACCAGGTGAATGAACTGACTTCGGGCGTTTCGGCGTTCTTGAGGAGTTTGAAGATCACCGACCGGGCGTAGCCAAGCCCTCATTAGGTTGTGGGTTGCTGGTCTCCCGCCGGGCGAGTTGCTCGGCCCGTGTCCTGAGCACGAACAAGGTGAGGGTTCCCGCAACGACGATGGCGGACAGGTTGATCACGAGCTGGACCGCCGAGCCGATGGCCTCGCTCGGTACCCAATAGGCGAGCGCAACCGCCGCATTGGCTGCTGCGGGGATCGTCGTCACTGAGATGAGAACGCCCACCAGGGCGCCGGACTTGGCTGAGGTAAGCGCGAGCATGCCGGCGATGCCGGCGAGGAAACCGACAATCCAGGAGAGCGCGTCGGGCTTCCAGATGAAGCTGGTCAGTGGCCGTTCGGCTATCAACATGGACTCGTTGAGAAGTCCGACGGCGGTCAGGATCCAAGTCAAGATCACTGTCGCAGCCATACCGATGGCAAAGCCTAGGACTAGGGTGCCTAACGCGCGGGTGGCGGGGTGTCGGCGCCGGGTGACGATGCCGATGCAGAGGGCAACGAGTGGGCCAAACTCGGGTCCGACCACCATAGCGCCGACAATGAGGATCGGCTGGTCGAGCATGACCCCGATGCCGGCGATCATGGTCGCCACCATCATGAAACACAGGTAAGTGATGGAGAGCCGGGTTTCTTCGCCCGCGCTCTGTTCAAGCTGCTCCCAGACCACCGCGTCAGCGGGTTCGCCAGGGGTTTCTTCTTCGGCCCGGATCGCGGACTCGGAGATGCTGATGTCCAGGTTTTCGACCACAATTGCGCCCTTGTGCTCCAAGCCGAAGCCCTTTAGGGCCTCCAGTACGGTGGTCGCACCTTCTCGGGCGACGTCGAAACTGACGACATCTCCTGCCGGTTTGCGCGCCGACTGCTCGTTGACGCAGAGGTGAGTCACGGCCGGGCTGGCCTCGAGCAATTGCAGCACCTGTGGGGTGGACTCCGGTGGGGCGATGAGGCGTACGTGGAGCATTAGCCAGCTCCGCCGGGCATCAGGTTGGTCATGCGGGAACGGTATCGGCGTTGCTGGTGAGGTCAAACGGCGGTGATCAAACACTCCTCAGATCGCTATGAGGGCCTGTCCGGTGAGTCGGTGCCTCATCCGCGCTTGCTGGTCGAAGTTGGGCTGCACTCGACTTTCCCGTTCGGCCGCACGTACGCCGTCGTCTCCTCAATTGCGCGTCTGGACGCTGAGATGGTCGCCGAGATGGCGCGTTGGTCGGCAGCCTCATGGAGCAGCAGTGGGGGTTTGGCTGAGGCGGCTGAGGATTCGGTGAAGGTTCTGAGTCAATCGGTCGGGCGCGGCATGAGCGGTTGACCATCAAGGCAGTGGCCACTCAGAACAGCGAGATATATCGGCGAGCGATCAAGGTGACTGGGGTTAGGCACCGCCCGACGGCGGGCGCCATGTGACAGAGATGATCAAGGCGACGTCGGCCTACAACTCCAAGTTGATCAAGCCGTGCTGCTTCGTCGGAGTGAAAAGGTTGACGGCGCACCCTTACGCGCCCGCCTAGACCCGAGAGCTGCGCGACCAGCTCAATTGTTGGGCCGGCGCGACCAACGGCAACATAGGACCTTCGCAGTCGCCGTCAAACCATCAGAACATCATCATCGAATTTATGTGACGTTTTGATCTTGCGAACGGCGTTGCTGGTGGCGGGTCGCACCCTGCGCAAGGGTGGCACTGGAGGCCGGTGCGTCGCTGGCGATCTGGTTGTGTGAGTTGTTTAGGTGGTAGGGGACGCTGGCGACCATGACGCCCGGGGTGAAGAGCAGTCGTGCTTTCAGGCGCAGCGCACTTTGGTTATGCAGCAGGTGTTCCCACCAGTGGCCGACGATGTATTCGGGGACGAATACGCAGACCGCGTCTCGAGGGCTTTCCCGGCGAATGTCGCGGATGTAGTCGAGGAGCGGAGTGGTGATCTCTCGGTAGGGCGAGTTGATAATTTTCAGGTCGATGGGGATGTCACGGGCACGCCATTCGTCAGTGAGCGCCCGCGTTTCATGCTCGTCGACCTGAACGGTGACGGCGGTGAGTGTGCTCGGGTGGGTGGCGCGCGCGAAAGCGAGGGCCTGCAGGGTGGGCAGCACTAGCCGGCTGACGGGGACGATCGCATGAATGCGGCTGGGCAGGCCGACGCCGGCCGGGGTCGGGGTGATTTCTGCGGCGACCCGGTCGTAGTGGCGTCGGATGCCTTGCATGGTGACGAAGAGCAGCGGCATGGCGATGGTCACGATCCAGGCTCCGTGGCTGAATTTAGTGATCAGAACGATGATCAAAACGATGGCGGTAAATGTGGCTCCAGTAGCGTTGATCGCTTGGGAGCGACGGATCCTCGCCCGGGAGCTACTCGAAGTGCCGCTGGTCAGTTCCTGCTGCCAGTGCCGGACCATGCCGAGCTGGGAGAGGGTGAAAGAGACGAACACCCCAATGATGTACAGCTGGATGATCGAGCTGACGTTGGCGTTGAAGGCGACGATCAGGGCGATCGCGAACAGAGCAAGCAAGATGATGCCGTTGCTGTAGACGAGACGGTCGCCGCGATTGTGCAGCTGACGGGGCAAGAACCGGTCGCTTGCCAGTAGCGAGGCCAGCAGCGGAAAGCCGTTGAAAGCCGTGTTGGCGGCCAAGATCAGGATGGCAGCCGTGGCAGCTTGCAGGTAGTAGAAGAGGGGACCGGTCCCGAAGACTGTTTGGGCAATCTGAGCGAGCGCGGTTTGGGTAGGTGTGTCAGCGGGCAGTCCCAGGTCGGTGGGGCTCTCGGCCACATGAACATTGAGAATGAGAGCAAGCACCGTGATGCCGACGAACATGGTGATCGAGAAGAAGCCCATGATCGCCAGAGTGTCAGCGGCGTTCTTCGCTTTCGGCTTCTGGAAGGCGGGCACGCCGTTGCTGATCGCTTCCACGCCGGTGAGGGCGGTGCAGCCGGAGGCGAATGCCCGCATCGCCAACAAGATCACAGCTAGGCCTGCGTACGATTGCTCAGGGTAGATGGGCAGTCCTGCCGTGGGTGCCTGCAGGTGCTCCCCGGACAGCAGCCGGTAGGCGGCGACTGCGAACATGGCGTAAATGCCGAGCAGGAAGCCGTAGGTGGGGACCGCAAACGCTTTCCCGGACTCTTTAACGCCGCGCAGGTTCATGACAGTGAGCAGCACCACAAAACCAACCGACAAGGAGACGGCGTGCGGGGATAGTTCGGGAAGGGCCGAGGTGATCGCTGCTACTCCCGCGACGACGGATACGGCGACAGTGAGCACGTAGTCGACCAACAGCGCGCTGCCAGCTGCCAGCCCGGCCCACTCCCCGAGGTTGGCGCGGGCGACGGTATAGGCGCCACCGCCGTTCGGGTACGCCCGGCAGGTTTGCCGGTAAGACGCGATCACCACGGCGAGAAGGGCGACGATGACGGCCGCGACATACCATGCTAGGTGGAGAAATACGAGCCCACCCAGGCTCAGGATGAGCAGAATCTCCTCGGTTGCATAGGCGACCGAGGACAGCGGGTCGCTGCAGAAGACAGGCATCGCCAGCTTCTTCGGCAGCAGGGTTTCTGAGAGCTGGCTACTGCGCATCGGCCGCCCGACGAGCAGCCGCTTGGTTCCTTCGCGGAGGACGCTCACACCGACCGCAATCCCTCAGGGGAACCGGCTATAACAGCATTCACGGTCAAGCTGCGGTCAGGGACTGGGCCGCGAGGTGAGCGAGTAGCGCGGCGACTTGTCGCTGCTCCGCCCGTGGACGGGCAACATGGGTGGCCGCGGTGACGGCGAAATAGGCGGGACGGTCATGAGGGGTAGGCGCGGGGATTGCAATGACGTCATCGGTGGGTAGCCCATCTGTGTCGACATCGATGATCCGGCCGGCTCGGGTGACGCTGCCGTCGCCGTGAAGCACTGTGCCGGGCAAGGGGTCGTCGAGCACTAGCTCACAGCTGTCGGCATCCAGGACGGTGCAGATTGTGTCCAAGATCGCCTCGAGCGTTGCTGCGTGTGTCTCCGGCGCGATGGGTTGGGCTGCGCGCCGAAGGGCGGTCAGATAGTCACGCCGGCGAACGGCAACGGCCCGCTGTCGGCCAGCCCACCAGCTGAGCTGCTCGATGGCACCGCCCACGACGACCAGCAGTAGGACGGTCAGAAGGTCTTGGGTGTCGAAGATTCTAAAGCTGTAGTAGGGCTCGGTCCAGAGGTAGTCGTAGGCAACGGCAGTAGTAACTGCGGCAACCAACCCAGCCGGAGGCAGCCCAGCCGCCGAAACCACAGCGACGGTAAGGACGAGTACCAGGGTCACATGATTCTCGTGCAGTTGCGGACGGGCCAGAGTTAACAGAGCGGCGACTGCCGGCCCGAGGAAAACTGCCGCAACCCAGACAGCCGAGCGGTGCCGGGTCAACCAGTCAGATAACACCATGCCACCCACCCCTCCGGCTCGCTCGTTGCTGCTGAAGATCATGCTCACGAGTCAAGTCTGCGATCAACGAGCGCGACCCAACAGATCCCTTTACGCAGCTTCTACACACCAACTCGTCGACCGCTGACGTCAAAATTCCGTTAAAGGGCGATTGCTGGCTGGCCGCGCCGCGGTTGACTGTTTCCAGAGGCATTTCGGTAACAGGAGCAGGGTGACCAGGACTGAGGAAGCGCGGGCGGCCCCTCGCTCCGTGCGGTCGTGGTTAATGAAGGGTGTTCGCGAGGAGCGCCAAACCCATCTGGCGCCGCATCCGAGCCCGCACCAGACGGAGAAGACCCACCATTGGTGGCAGGTCATGTGCCTGACGGGCGTGGATTATTTTTCCACGCTCGGCTATCAGCCGGGCATCGCCGCCCTGGCCGCCGGCGTGATCTCCCCAATCGCCACCGTGGTGCTGGTGGCCCTGACCCTGCTCGGCGCGCTACCGGTATACCGCCGGGTGGCTCGGGAGAGCCCGAACGGGGAGGGGTCGCTGGCCATGCTGGAGCGGCTGCTGTCGTTTTGGAAAGGCAAGATTTTCGTCTTGGTGCTGCTGGGCTTTGCCGCCACCGATTTCATCATCACCATGACGCTGTCCGCTGCCGACGCGACCGCTCATCTGGTGGAGAACCCGCACCTCGAGCCGTTCCTGGCCGGCCATCAGGTGGCTGTGACTTTGTTCTTGTTGGCGCTGCTCGGTGCGGTGTTCCTCCGTGGGTTCAAGGAGGCTATTGGCGTCGCGGTGATTTTGGTGGTGATCTACCTCGCCCTGAACGTTGTCGTGATCACCGTCGCTTTCGGGCAGGTGATGGCACAACCCGTCCTGTGGTCCGACTGGCGCGCAGCCCTTGTCTATCAACATGGCAACCCGTGGGTGATCGTCGGCATCGCACTGCTGATCTTCCCGAAGCTGGCGCTCGGCTTGTCCGGCTTCGAGACCGGTGTGGCGGTGATGCCGCACATCCATGGCGACGCAGACGATACGCCGGCTCATCCGGCGGGCCGCATCCGCGGCGCCAAACGGCTGTTGACCACGGCCGCCGTGATCATGAGCGTTTTTTTGATCACCAGCAGCGTAGTGACTACGCTGCTCATCCCGCCGGCAGAGTTCCAACCTGGCGGAGCGGCTAACGGGCGAGCACTGGCATACCTGGCCCATGAGTACTTGGGAAGCACGTTCGGCAGCGTCTACGACGCGTCAACAATTGCGATCTTGTGGTTTGCCGGCGCGTCGGCGATGGCGGGCATGTTGAACTTGATTCCGCGCTATTTGCCGCGTTACGGGATGGCCCCGCAGTGGGCTCGCGCCGTGCGTCCGCTGGTGCTGATCCTGACCCTAGGCGCGTTCATCATCACGATCATCTTCCGCGCCAATGTCGATGCCCAAGGCGGCGCGTACGCCACCGGAGTTCTCGTCCTGATCACTTCCGCAGCCGTTGCCGTCACGCTAGCAGCCCGGAAGGCACGGCAACCCGGGCTCACCGTCGGATTCGGCGTGGTGTCGCTGATCTTCCTCTACACCACGGGCGCGAACATTCTGGAACGTCCCGACGGTGTCAAGATCGCCACAGTCTTCATCGCTGCCATCCTCATTGTGTCCTTGGCGTCCCGGTTCGCCCGCTCATTCGAGCTACGCGTCACCGACGTCACCTTTGACAAAACCGCGCAGATCTTCATCCGCGACACTGCGCGACGGACCATCAGGTTCGTGGCGAACGAACCCGACAGCCGTGATCGCGCCGAGTACAGCGACAAACTCCGCCAGGTCAGCCGCGACAACGACCTGACCGACCCCAACGACGTGATCTTCATCGAGATCACCGTCACCGACCCATCGGAATTCGCCAGCCACCTCGACGTGACCGGTGAGGTTCAACACGGTCGCTACCGGGTTCTCACCCTCAGCAGTTCCACCGTCCCGAACGCGCTCGCCGCCCTGCTGCTGGCAGTGCGGGACCGCACCGGCCGGCTGCCGCACATCTACTTCGAATGGACTGAAGGTCATCCCGCAGCGAATCTGATCCGCTTCCTGCTGTTTGGTGTCGGAGAAGTCGCCCCTGTCACCCGCGAGGTCATCCGCCGTGCCGAACCAGATCGGGACCGCAGGCCCTACGTCCATGTCGGGTGACCGAGAGAGCCGAACGACCCAGCTGCTCGAAGTGGGTCTCTATCGCTTTTCGGCAAACTGTCAATCCGAGCCTCATTCGGCGCCGAGCCGCCATACATCTTTCGCAAGACTGATGGCATCCGGTGGGTAGATCTGGTGCCGAGCTGCCGGATGGCTAGAGATTCAACGGATCGGCGATGCAGCGCCAGCGCAGCTCCCTCCGAAATAGAATGCAGCTGATGGCCTGCATATGAAAACTGTGAATTTTGAGCCGCTCCGCGTAAAGGACGCGTGAAAAGGGCTTGGCGAGTTCCGGACCCCGTTGTCGGATAAGAGGCGTGTGGACCGGAATCGTAGCCATCGGAGCCGTGGATGCCTGACGTGGTTTTCGTGGTCTTGACGGTGCTGGCGTTCGCGATCTTGACCCTCGCAGTCCGGGCTGGGCAGCGCCTATGAGTGCTGCAAACGCTGTGGGCCTCGTGGTCGCGGTGTTGCTGACCTTGTTCCTGATCTTGGCGCTGTTGTTTCCGGAGAGGTTCTGATGTCTGAGTCGCTTGCTGGACTGCTCTTCATAGCAACGCTCGTGGTGGCTCTCGCCGTCGTGCATCGACCATTGGGTGATCTGTTGTATTGGATCGCGACCTCGCCGCGAGACCTGGCGCCGGAGCGGTTTGCGTACCGTCTTGTTGGGGCGGATCCGAAGAGCGAGCAGTCCTGGGGTGTGTACGCGCGTAGCGTGTTGGCGTTCTCGGCGGTGTCAGTCTTGTTTCTCTACGGT
>JBKPTR010000117.1:0-20273 GCA_046735615.1 Actinomycetota bacterium | reverse complement strand
CTCGCCGATGCGGGAGCAACCTCGGTGCTGCCGCTCGCCATCCATCAGCTGCCGTAGCCGATCGGGCTGGACCCGCTCCGGGGCCGGTCACCCAGTAGCGCGACGATCATGGATCTCGAGCGCTGGTTGAGTCGTTGTTCGGATAGCTGGAGTCCATCGATCCGCTTGGTGAGCTTTCGTTCGTGATCGGCGGAACCGCCCAGATCGCTGGTGTGGATCGAGCAGTGGGTGTACGCCCGCAGAATGTTCGACGGCATTCAGTACGGCGAGAACGGCTGGCGCCCCGACGGACCTCACCTTTCCTTTGGCCTTGCTCGCCGAGGTCGAGCTCCGCCGCGGCAAGATCGCAGCGGCGTACGCCGCGGCCCGGTGAGTTCACCCAGCTCGATGCTGAGACCGGGCAAGCCTTTTGCTTCTCGCTTGTAAACACTGGGCCGGGTCGAGGCTGTCCTCGGCCACGATGAGGATTGTCGGGCGTACATCGCGGCTGGGCTCGAATTCTCCCGTCGAACAGGCTCGGATGTGACTGAGAATTTTGCAGCCTCTCGACGCTCGGATTGTTGGAGCTGTCGCGGGACCCGTGATCACAGGGA
This sequence comes from Actinomycetota bacterium, assembly GCA_046735615.1. GTDB lineage: Bacteria > Actinomycetota > Actinomycetes > Propionibacteriales > Propionibacteriaceae > Microlunatus. The sequence goes on along the minus strand of JBKPTR010000117.1, from coordinate 19,680 downwards.
AAGCCGCGATCACCCAAGTGTTGGGGGACTTGGCAACGTTGATGCTTTGACAAACCGCAAAGATCCCTGTGTATAGCCGTGAGCGCGGGTGCATAGTGCAGGACCAAGCCGCTCGCCGGTGTGGCTCACCTGGGAACAAGACCAGAGCGCAGCCGGGCAGCGGTACACGAAGTGATCGCTTCTGCAGCTTCTACTTTCTGCCGCTTACGCTCGTGCGCTGCGTGCAAGACTGCTCCCGGAAAATGCATGGCAAGCCGTGCTCGCTCTTAGCCGAGTTGGAAGCATGGAGATCATCAGAAACATCATCAGAGACATCAAGCCTGAATATTGGGTGGCCCTCGGTGCTGCCGTGTCCATCTTGTCGCTGCTGGTGGCCGGCTTCTCGTTGATCTATGTGAGACGATCCGCGAAGGCATCGCGAGAGCAGACCAAACAGCAAAAGTAGGCCGCCAAAGATGCCACGCAGCCGCTGTTGTGGGTCGATATTCGCGGCGACGACGGCCAACGCTGGTGCTGCTTGGAATCTCCGGGCCAAGCATTGCCCGCAACGTGAAGGTGGTCTTTGATCCGGCACCGCCGGCGACGTTGGACATCAAGCCGATCCTGGAGATCTTGAAGCAAGGCATCGCCTCCGTGAGCAGGCGGGCGACATTCGATCACGGTCTCGTCACAAGGCTGACCGGCGCTGCCGGGCGGACCCGCCGGAATCGGCTACCACCGCCGAGTCGACCGAACCGGCCTGGAAGGCCGAAAGGCCCGGCCCCCGGGGTCGTTGGCCGGCCCGGAGACTTTGGGATTACCCAGGTGATCATTGCGGCAGCCGTCGCGTCTCGACGATCTCGCTGCAGATCATGATCAACTTGCGATTCTCGCACTGAGAGACCCGTCGCAGGTACGCGAAAGCTTGATCGGCATCGATGCCCAGCCTCTCCATCAAGATTCCCTCCGCCTGCCCGATGATGGTGCGGCTCGTCATGGCAATGCCGCGGCCACGAATCTCCCGGTACGCGGCAACCGCAACCGAGATCTGCGCGGCCAAGGCCTGAGCGATCGCGTACTCATTGGGCCCGAAGGGGTCAATCGAATCCGAATACAGATTGAGCGCCCCGTATGAATCAGCACCGTCAGGGTTAATCGTGTAGAGCCAGAGCGACATGATCGCTTTGATGCCTAAGACGGACACCGCGCGTGGGGTCCACTCTGGCCACCGAGCCTCATCGCTCAGATTCTGGCTGATCACGGTCTCCTGCCAGCGCACGGCGTCCAGGCACGGGCCCTCGTGAAGCTGGTACTGGAGGGCATCGCCGCGCCGCACCACGTCATCGAAAGCTACAGGTGTGGAGAGCTCGCGACCCTGCACGACACAGATGCCGGCATGATCACTACCATCAATGATCCTCACGGCAAGATCAACAGCGAGCCGAAGCAGTTCTGTTTCGTTCGGGGCGGCATACAGCTCTCTCGCCGCACGAGCGAGGCCTTCGACCTCGCTAATTCCGATGGTTGTCATTAGTCCTGCCGTCTCAGGCTGGGATGCCAAAGCAACCTACCGCTACCCTTCGCGCACAACGATGCTGCGCGAATGCGACTTCATGTGGGGCTAAATTTAATACTCTGTTACGTCCTTTGGCTACGTGGATGCGCTTATTAGCTGCTCTAGGCGCAGCTGGCTGAGGTTCGCCGCCCAAAGCCAGGTCTCGGTGGCCTCCAGCACGTCATCGCTCCAATCTCGAGATCGACTGTCGCCCGAGAGATCAGTGACTGCCCAGATCGGGTCCGGTGAGCGCTGTGCTGAGCCCAATTGGGCTTGGGCTTGATCTCCAGCAGCGGGCTTGCCATAACGCTCGAACCTATGCCAAACGCTTGACCCCGGGTGTGGTAGCGGAAATTCGTCTCGCGGTGCACCCTCGGTGGGCTTGGCCAGCGTAGAACGCATCCACGAACTGTTGCCGCACCTGCACGGCCACCCGAGGCAGCGTCGTTGTGAACTCCTGCGGGACGCACAACCACCAGCGATGATGATCGCCGTTGAGAATGCCTTAGGCATCGCCATAGCTTTGAACTACACACCGGACAAGGAGTCTGATTACGAGCCGGACGACGCCGAGCGAAACCTGGGCGAAAGGCGAACATCAACAAATCCGACTTTGAGCTCACAGTCAAGGTCAGTCGAAGAAATGCTACGGCTACGGCTGGGGATGCGACATCGAGTACAAGATCGATTGAACCATTCCAGGCGTGGACGATGCTCACGCCGTGATGACGGCGGGTAGGCCTTCTCAGCGAAAGGCCGAGCCGGATACCGCTCGGCTCGGCCCAGCCTTTATCGGCTACCGCGGCGGCTGGCATATCAGGGCGGCTCACTTGGGCGGTCGGCCAGGTCGCGGGCGGATGGGCGCGATGGCGGGACCGCCGTGGCGGCGCGGACCCGACCACAGCGCCGGAACCGCGTCGACGGCGGCGGCCACGGCATAGGCGGCCCGCTCGTAGTTGATCCGCCAACCGACGAAATCCGTCCACGCGTCGGCGGGCTCACGCTCGATCGGGAAGTCGACCTGGCGCATCCGGGCGACCGCGTCGAGGAACTCCTCATAGCTCAGGCTGATCCGGCCGTCCGGGTCGGCTTCCTCGGGCACCGCAATGCCCATCGCCCGGGCGACCTGGTTGAAGCACGTGAAGCCGCTTCGCAGGCACAGCCGAGCGGGGACCACCGGGGCGGCCTTGGGGGACAGCGCCAGGAACAGCGCGGCGGAGTCCAGCACCGCCAGCAGCGCAATCACCCAGGACGACAGCGGCCGGGGCGAGCGGAACCGCACCAGCGGCAGGTAGGTGGTGTGGCTTTCGGTGACGTCGGCAGCCCAGCGTTCCCACTGGCCATACAGATCGGGCAGCGTGTCAAGAGTCGAGTTCCCAGATCCCAGTGCGTAGTGGGTGCGTGCCAGCAGTTCCGGGCCCCAGGACGGCACCCCGGCCCGCGCGTTCAGCAGCGTCACCTCCGTTTCCCTGCGATTGAACGCCGCGTACAAAGTCGGCAGGTAGGCGATCTGCAGGGTCACAATCACCAGGCCGGTCGCTGCGGCGACGAACACGATCGCCGCGGGCGCAGCCCCTGCCGGCTCCGCGAACCCAAGGGTGAACAGCGAGGACCCGGCTGCGGTGAACGCTGCCCCCAGGCCGCCAGAGACCAATGGCCACATCAGTAGCCAGTACCCGAGCAGCGACACCCCCAGCCAGGCCGCCAGCTGCACGAGCAATATCGCCGGCGCCTGCCCGGCCAGCACCCGGTCACGCCGCCGGTACTCGGCGATTGCGGCGGTCGCCAGGCTAAACGCACCGTTCACCAAACGGTCGACCCACCGGGTCAGCCAGCTACCCACCGGGCGGGGCACGATCAGCGTTCCGATCACACTGCCCCACACCGTGAGGACGAGCAGGCCGCCGACAACTGCGGCCAGCCAACGGCCGATCAGCGGCACTGCCATGAGTCCTCCCAGGTGATGGCTAACCTCCCGAGCTCGAGCGCTGCTTGGCCGCAGGCAGGCAGACCGTCAGCCCTACCGCGACCGGTCTGCGGCGCCCACTGGCGTCCTGGGCAGCCTAAGGCCTGGGCCGCCGGGTGGGTTCCGTGGCCGAGGTCGCTGGCACGCGGGCCACACGGGTGGGCGCAGATTGCGACGTTCGTTATCACTCGGCTGCTGATCGTCGTCGTCGCTGTCGCGGTACGCGATCAGCTGCCGCGTAATCGGGTGAGCGGTTTCGCCGCCATGCCTCTCGGCCTGCTTGGTGTGGCGTTGATGCTGGCCGCCTTAGAATCGATGCCCCGATGCTGAGTGGCGGGAATCCCGAGACCTGGAACGGCTGGGTGCACGCTATCGCGTTCCTGTTGATCATCGCGATGGACGTGCTCGCACCGTTGACGATGGCTCTCGCGGGGCGCGGCGACGCCAGCTGGTGGCCAATCACAGTTACGTCCCTGGCGACGAGTGCGCTGTTCGTTGTCTTCCTGATTTTGCCGTGGGGCAACGTCTTCGCCTAGATCACAGCGGTTGCCGTACGCCTGGCGACGTACACCTCCTAAACCACGCTGTGCTTTTGTGGCCGATGAAGGTGGCGCTCTGACGGCCGCCGCGCTTCGAGAAACCGGAAGTGTGATGCACCGCTTGCCGTTGCGCTGCTGGGTCTGGGAGCAGGACCGCTGGGGATGCAGGGATTGGAGTGGCGCTCATTTCATCGGGTCCACGCCATCCGGCGCTGCCGAATATCAGCTAGTCGGCGCCGCCAAGGAGGAACGTCGCCATCGGTCCCTTGCCCTTCAGGTCGCTGATTCCGCGCGACCGCACGGCGAACCCGGGGCCGAGCGCGGCCGCGACGCGGTCGGTGACCTGGATCTCTCCGGGCAGCCCGTAGGACTCCATCCGGCTTGCCGTGTTCACGGTGTCGCCCCAGAGGTCGTAGATGAATTTGCGCCGGCCGATGACCCCCGCCACCACCGGTCCCGTGTCGATCCCGATCCGCACCGCAAGCCAACCCCGTCCGGTCCGCTCCGCGATCGCCGCGATCTCATCCCGCATCGCCAGCGCCAGGCGGACGACCGCCTCGAGGTGGTCCGGACGTGGCTCTGGCAACCCGGCCGCCACCATATAGGCGTCGCCGATCGTCTTGATCTTCTCGACGCCCTCCGCATCGGCGAGCCGGTCGAACGCGGAGAAAATCTCATCCAGCAGGACCACCAGCTCGTCGGCGGCCAGGACCAACGACCGCTCCGTAAAGCCGACGAGGTCCGCGAAGAGCACGCTCACCGTCTCGTAGTAATCCGCGATCACCCCGGTACCGACCTTCAGGCGCTCGGCGATCGGCCCGGGCAAGACATTCAACAAGAGGCGCTCCGACCGCTCCCGCTCCGCCTCCAGCGCACGACGCGCCCGCTCCCGCTGCTCCACGAAATACCCCAGCATCACATACGCGCTCAAGGTCAGCCCCATAACGTTCAGCACAAAGAACGTGATCACCAGGCCCGTCGGAAGCGCCGCCGGGTCCTGGGAGAGGCGAGGGTCGAGCAGCCCGAGCACCACCAGCTCGGCGAAGAACGCCACAAACCACACCACCGAGCGCCGCAGCCCCCGTAGGGCAAGCGCCGCGAGCGGTGTAAAGATCGCCCACAAGATCATCGCGCTCGATGCGACGAAGCCGCCAAGCGAGGCCTGGAGCAGGGCAGGCAGCACGAGGAACGCGAGGAGCTGCGTAGTGCGAAACACTCCAAACCGTCGGGTCCGCGCCAACACGACTAGTCCGACCACCGTGATCAGCTGGTATAAGGCCGGGATCGCCGCAGACGTGGGATAGCCGTAGGCGAAGTATGTGGCGACCCAGGTCAGTGAGATCAGCGTGATCACCATCGACGCGAAGATCAGGGTCCCATGGCGGAGGCGCTCATCATCAGAATCCTCCGGTCCGGCGCCCAGATCCGACAGTCGATCGAGGAAGCGCACGATTGACCGCATCGATCCGCGCCGGGGAGAACCGACAAGGACATGCGATGCGGCCACGCCGCCGATGCTAGCTGGGAGCCCACCGAAACCCCCGACATTGTGCTGCGGCACTGACCCCCAGCGCCGAGTGCCCGGGAGCTTCGAAGATTTCGGCGCCACCGCGGCCAAATCGGTGCAGTTGGGCCGGTCAGCCCAAGCGGGAGGCTGTGCGGGGCTGTCAGCTCGGTGCTCGTGCTGATGCCTGGGTTGCTTTGTCGAGTTGTGAGCGACGCCTGACAGCGCGATCCCGCCTGTCGCTGGCACTGGCGCGGCTGCAGCAGCAGGGGCGCCGCCAACGTCGCGGGGCTAAGTGCTATGCCACGAATGGCGCATGATCCGATCTCCGCGGCATCGACACAACCCATGAGCATGCGACCGACAGACGAAACAGATAGCCTGAGGCGGCGTGGGGGTACGGCAAAAGGCTGACCTAGCTGAGTTAGCCGACTGGGTAGAGGGACTCCGCGCCGCGGCACACACCGCACGCGTCCAAGGCAACATCACGCTGGCCGAAGCGCTGGATATTACCCGCTTCGAGGTCTATGAGGAGGAGTTAGATCACCAGCAGAGCCAGGCAACTGCTCGACGTAGCCGCTAGGCGCTTTCGGAGTGATTCGCCCCTTTCCATCCCCTCGCCGGCCACACCAGCCCGGTGTCGTGCATCACCAGCGTGACCCTGCCCAACGGGCGGACCCTCGGCGCGCGACCGTAACCCCGCTCGGCCTACGCGCGCCCAAGCATCGGTGACTCTCGCGCCGAGCTGACTCGTTGGGGTCATGAACCCTGGAGGCGTCGCGCCGTGTACTCAATCTGGGCAACGGACAAGACCTTGATGATGGCGGCGACCGTGCCCGACACCTGACCGGCCCCATGACGATGTGCTGGATGACCAGATGATCTTGATCATCGATACACGATCACAAGCTCGACCAGCTTCTTCGGCGATCCTCGCGGCCAAGGGCCCGACCTGCTCGGCGTGTGCGAGGTCGAGTAGGTCGGCTGGCAGTATCCCCGAACCTCTGTCATGCGGGCATTGGTTGCAGATCTCATCGCAGTGATCGGGAACGTCGGTTCCCTCGCGCCGGTCTTGGGTTAACACGCGCCGCAGGTGCTTGACTCCAGTAACCAATAATTGTCCGGGTGGATCATCAATGGGTTGGCGGCGATCTTGTTCATGATCGGTACGGCCTATTGGGTCTATTTGCGGTGCTGAAGTTATGAATAGTTTGCCGAGCCTTGCCGCACTCCTCACCCAACTGGTTCACAGGTTCCGATCCCTACGGCCTCGACCAAGGGGTCAGGTTGTCGTGATAGCGGGGCCAGGATTCTCCCGACTGGTCGCTGGCGTCGACGATGATAAAGCTCAGCCCGGCGGGTCGGAGGGCCATCCTGGCGGCGAAGCCTGCCTGGCCGGCGCCGACCACTAGCACGTCGACGTCAGTGGTCAGGTTGCTGTCGATCATGCTGACCTGTTCGGCTTGGTGGCTTGGATGATGGCGCTGTGCATGCCTTCGGCGGCCTGGTGCGTGAAACGGACGGTTGCGTTGGTGAAGCCGGCAGAGGTGAGGCCGTCGAGGTATTCCTGCCGAGACAAGGCCCCGGCGATGCAGCCTACGTAGGAGCCTCGTTCTGCCCGTGCTTCGACGCTGATGTGGTCCTCGGCCACCACATCGCTGATGCCGATCCGGCCACCGGGGCTGAGCACCCGGAACATTTCGGTGATTACCTTCGGCTTGTCGACCGACAGGTTGATGACGCAGTTGCTAATCACCACATCCACCGATTCATCTGGCAGCGGGATGTCCTCGATAGTGCCCTTGAGGAACTCGACATTGTTGGCGCCGGCCTGAGCGGCGTTGGCCCGGGCAAGGTCGAGCATCTCGTCGGTCATGTCGACGCCGTAGGCGAACCCGGTATCGCCGACCCGACGGGCCGACAACAGTACGTCGATCCCCCCGCCCGAGCCGAGGTCCAGCACCTTCTCACCATGTCGGAGCTCAGCCACGGCGATGGGGTTGCCGCAACCCAGGCTGGCTGCGACTGCTGATACCGGGAGGCTGTCCCGGTCCGTCGCTGCATAAAGTGCACTGCCAAACATGTCGTCGACCTCCAGGACCGTTGGGTCGCAGCATGCGCCGCCTTCGCCGCAGTTGTCGTCGCAGCACGATGCTGTGCCCTGGCCCAATGTGACGGTCATGGCGGCCGTCGCGTAGCGTTCGCGCACTTGCTCACGCAGCTGCTCGCTGGTCGTTGTCTCTGACATGGTCGGACCTCTCTCACATTGACAATTGTCGATACGAGTGTAGCCACGCATCGAGATTTGTCAATATGTGTCATGCTGGGGGTATGCCGACTGCGCAGCTCCTTCCGGCCGACCGTCCGACCCTGCCGTTGCTCGCGGACTGCTGTACGCCGGTGGTCCGCCAGGTGATCAAGTCGGACGAGGCGGCCACGCTGGCGGCGGGCTTCAAGGCGTTGTCCGACCCGGCGCGGCTCCGGCTGATCTCACTGGTCGCGGCCCACGCGGATCAAGAGGCGTGCGTATGCGACCTGACCGAACCGGTAGGTCTGAGCCAGCCGACAGTGTCACACCATCTCAAGCTGCTGGTGGAGGCTGGCATCCTGAGCCGCGAACAACGCGGGAAATGGGCCTACTACAAGCTCGTCCCCGACACCTTGAACACGCTCGCCGGATTGATTGCTTCGCCGTCCCGCTGAATCCCGCAACTCGGCGCTGCCGCTCGTTCTGGGGGATATCTTCGAGCCACTTCGATCTGGCGATCGTCAGCTCTGGCCTGCCGGAACCAGGTCGTCGAGCAGCGCCTCGACGCGGCGTCGGATCTCGTCGCGGATGGGCCGAACGGCCCGGACATCCTTGCCGGCCGGATCGTCCAGCTCCCAGTCCTCGTAGCGTTTGCCCGGATAAAAGGGGCAGGTGTCGCCGCAGCCCATGGTGATCACCACGTCGGATTCGCGGACGGCGTGGTCGGTGAGGATCTTCGGCTTCTCACCCGCGATGTCGATGCCGACCTCAGCCATGGCCTGCACCGCCGCCGGGTTGACCCGATCGGCGGGCTCCGATCCAGCCGAGCGGACCTCAACCGCGCCCGCGGAAAGGTGAGATAGGAACGCCGCGGCCATCTGCGACCGGCCGGCGTTTTGGACACAGACGAACAACGCACTTGGCTTCGACATGGAGCCTCAACCTTCCTCAGGGACGTGGTTCGGATGCGGCACGACGGCCCGGCCGGCCGTGACCGGGGCGTCGGGAAAGAAGAACCCGACCAGACCGAGGCCGATGAGCCCGCCGACAAGCTGGGCGGCCATGAAGAACAGGGCCGACGCCGTCGCGATACCGGCGAATGTGTCGGAGAAGATCCGGCCTACCGTCACTGCCGGGTTCGCGAAGGACATGGAGCTGGTGAACCAATACGCTGCGCCAATATAGGCGCCGACCGCGGCCGCCGACAAAGCGGCCCGCCCTGTCCGGGCCAGCGCGAATACCAGCAGCACCAAGCCCGCCGTGGCCACAATCTCTCCCAGACCATGACCGAGAGTTATCCGGTCTTTGCCTGAAATCTGCAGCGCGGGTAGGTCGAACATAATGTTGGCCAGCAGCGCACCCAGGATGGGCCCCGACTAGCTGCGCGGCCCCGTACCTGGCAACACCGCCGGCGAATAAGCCGTTGCCCGGCCGGCGGGTGAGCAGCCAGTCAGCTGCCGATATGACTGGGTTGAAGTGGCCGCCGGAGACCGGTCCAAACACCAAGATCAGCACCGCGAGCCCGAACACAGTCGCTGTGCTGTTTCCAGCAGCTGGAGACCATCATCGGTCGGCGACAGTTTCGCTGCGGCAATACCGGACCCCACGGCCACCGTCACCAGAAGGGCGGTGCCCATCAGCTCGGCCAGCAGCTGGCGCCAGGTAGCTAAACCGGTGGGCTTGACGTCTGACATATCTCAACAATACTTGACTCAATACTGATGGAGGCAAGTGTGGGACAGAGCCTGGACGGTCGCGCAGCCGTTTTCGCCGCGCTCGGTGAGCCGGTCCGGCTGGCCCTGGTAGACCGCCTGGTCACCGGCGACGCCTCACCGGGCGAGCTGGCCGCCGACGCCGGCTTGGGCAGCAACCTGCTTGCCCATCATCTCGGCGTGCTCGAGGATGCCGGCATCATCCGTCGGGTTCGGTCCGAAGGTGACCGGCGACGCAGTTACGTCCAATTACGACTTGATCATCCGACGGTCTGGGCGGCCGCCATCTCCGGCCGTGTGCCAAACGGTTTTCCCGCTGGTCCCCGGGTGCTGTTCGTGTGCACGGCGAACTCGGCCCGTTCCCAGCTCGCTGCCGCCATCTGGAACCACCTGAGCACCATCCCAGCTACCTCGGCCGGAACCCATCCCGGCCCGCGCATCCACCCCCGAGCCCTCGCCGTTGCCGGGCGTCACGGACTCCACATCGAAGGCGACCACACCCAGCCACTCGACGATGTCCTTCGGGAGGATGATCTCATCGTTGCCGTCTGCGATAACGCCCACGAAGAGCTCGGCCAGGCTCTTCCGCGGCTGCACTGGTCGATTCCCGACCCTGTGCCGATCAATACCAACGCCGCTTTCGAGCAGGCCTACACCGACATCAACCGCCGAGTCCACCACCTCGCCGACATCTACGCCCCGCCAGAGACAGCATCGTGACCACACCGACCTGGAGCACCCTCAGCATCGACATCACACTCGCGCTCCGCACGGCCGCCGCCCGGCTCACCGAGGAGTTCACCGGCACCTTCGGGAGCAAAACCATCGAACGATTCCTTCACTCCTCCTACGACCAGCTCGCAGCGCGTGCGGCGGTCACCAAGTTCCTCCCACTCATGGCAGAACGATTCGCCCGACAACGGCTACGCGCCGTCGCCAAACTGGAAGGCCTCCATCTCAAAGGCAAGCCCACCGTCTTGTTCCTATGCACCCACAACGCCGGCCGATCTCAGATGGCGCTCGGATTCTTTGAGGCCCTGACCGGCGACGATGCTGTCGCCTGGTCCGGCGGATCCGAGCCTGGACACGAAGTCAACCCCGCCGCAATCGCTGCAATGGCCGAACGCGGCATCGACATCTCCAACGAGTTCCCCAAGCCCTGGACTGACGAAACCGTCCGTGCCGCAGACGTCGTGATCAGTATGGGCTGTGGAGATGCATGCCCCATCTTCCCCGGCAAACGCTACGAATCCTGGGACGACCTCGACGACCCCGCGGGCCTCGACACTGCGGGCGTCCGCCCCATCCGCGACGACATCGAACGCCGCGTCCGATAGCTGATCGACGAACTCGACCTCACTTCCGCCGCTAATCAGCGGCTGGGCGCCGGTAACGCCCACGCCAATACCGCGCTTAGCTAGAAGATCACCAGTCTGTCGGGTCCGGTGTTCGGCTCCCTCGCCGCGATCTGCCCCAACTGGATCAGCTGGGATTCGGGCAGCCCGACGCAGCTTCGTTCATTCGTTTCCACTATAGATGTGCATCTATAGGTCCTGACCTCTTCACAGTCTGTTTGCTTGCTGTTCATATAGAGCCGCTTCTATCAGTCCGTTGGCGGCTACGCCGACCACCTGTCAGGGGTGAACGGATTTTGGAAGGAATTTGACGTGTCTTCTAGTTCGTTGAAGCTTGCCGGCGTGACCGCGTTGGCTGCCGCGTCGCTGTTGGTCAGTGGATGTGGTGGCCAGAATGCCGGCAATGCCAGCAATGGTGGGGTGGGCGGGACGGTCGCGGTGGACGGGTCGTCGACAGTCGCCCCCTTGAGTGAGGCAGCCGCCGATTTGTTCCGTGGGGTTCAGCCGGGCGTCAATGTGACCGTCGCCACCGCAGGTACCGGGGGTGGATTCAAGAAGTTCTGCGCTGGGGAAACCGACATCTCCGACGCGTCGAGGCCGATCAAGGACGAAGAGGCTGCGGAGTGCAAGGCCAAGGGCATCGAATATACCGAGGTGATCGTCGCCAACGACGGCTTGTCGGTGGTGGTGAACCCAGAGAACACCTGGGCCAAATGCCTCACTGTGGCGCAGTTGAAGACGATGTGGTCACCGGAGTCGGAGGGCAAGATCAAGAACTGGAAACAGATCGACCCATCTTTCCCGGATGTGCCGTTGACCTTGTTTGGAGCTGGCACGGACTCCGGCACGTTCGACTACTTCACTGAGGCGATCAACGGCAAGGAGGGCGCCAGCCGCACCGACTACAGCCCATCCGAGGACGACAATGTGACGGTCCAGGGTGTGAAGGGCGACAAGGGCGCGGTGGGCTACTTCGGCCTGAGTTACGTCGAGGAGAACTCTGATGCCGTCAAAGCTGTGGAGGTCGACGGCGGTGGCGGGTGCGTGGCGCCCTCAAAGGAGACGGTCCAGGACAAGACCTACAAGCCGTTGGCACGGCCGCTGTTCATCTACGTGAAGCACTCCTCCTACAAGGACAGTGAGGCAGTGCGTTCCTATGTGGACTTCTACGTTGAGAATGAGGCGAAGGTGGCTGAGCAGGCGCTGTTTGTCGGGCTGACGCCTGAGCAGAAGAAGACTGCGCAGGACGAGCTCGGCACTATCGCCGCCTGACGATCATGGATAACCTGACTGCGACCCAGCCGGTGGCTGGGTCGCGGGCACTCATGGATCGGTCCGTGAGCCCGCATTCGCCGCCTGGGCGGCGGCCGTCCTTGACCAAATCGGTGCGGCGGCCTGGTGAGGCTGCCGCGAAGATTGTGTTGCGACTCGCGGCGTGGCTGACGATCGTGATCACGGTGGGGATTGTGGTTGCGCTGATCGTTCCTGCTGTGGAGTTTTTCCGCCAGGTTTCGATCGGCGACTTCTTGTTCGGGACAAGGTGGGCGCCTCGATTCGCCAGCGCGTCGTTCGGGGTCGTTCCGTTGGTGACTGCGACCCTCTGGACGACTGCGGTCGCGTTGATGACCGCAGTCCCGCTCGGGCTCGGTGCGGCGATCTTGCTATCGGAGTACGCCCGACCCGGGTTGCGTCGGATCCTGAAGCCGATCCTGGAGATCTTGGCTGGCGTTCCGACCGTCGTCTATGGTCTGTTCGCGCTCGCCTTCGTCCAGGGCACGGTCCTCCGGGACTGGTTGAACCTTCCGACCGGATCGTTCAGCGTGCTGGCCGCCGGTCTGGTCATGGGCGTGATGATCGTGCCCACCGTCGCCTCGCTGAGCGAGGATGCTATGTCCGCGGTTCCGAACAGCATGCGACAAGGCTCGGCCGCGCTGGGAGCCAACCGGATGCAGACCAGCATGCGGGTCGTGTTCCCGGCCGCGCTCTCCGGCATCGTCGCCGCCATCGTCCTAGGTGTGTCCCGGGCGGTGGGGGAGACCATGATCGTGGCAATCGCCGCGGGCGGTCAGGCCCGCATCGTTACCGGTCCACTGCAGCAGGGCCAGACGATGACAGGTTTCATTGCCAACGCGGCGCTGGGCGACTCTCGTGTTGGCTCGATCGAGTACGACACACTGTTCGCGGTTGGGCTGCTGCTCTTCGCCATCACGTTGTTGATCAACTTCATTAGCATCCGGTTCGTGCGCCGGTTCCGGGAGGTGTACTGATGAGCATCGCCACCAATCTGCGCCCGAACCGGTCGCTGCAGGCCGGAGCCAAGAGCGGCGAACGTAACCCGAAGGCCATGGTCTTCTTGGTGCTGCTGTGGCTGGCCATGTTCATCGCCATGACCGTGCTGCTTGTGCTGGTGATCACGACTTTGATCGAGGGGGCGTCTCGGCTGGATTTGCGGCTGTTCACTGAGTACCCGTCCTCATCGCCGGCTCGGGCCGGAGCGCGGCCGGCGATCCTCGGCTCCATCTGGGTGATCGTCACGACCGCGGTGCTAACAATTCCCCTCGGGATTGCGGCAGCGGTCCAGCTTGAGGAGTTCGCTGACAAGACAAGCCGGTTCAACCACCTGATCGAGGTCAACGTGCAGAACCTGGCCGCCATCCCGTCGGTGGTTTATGGCCTGCTGGCATTGGCGGTGCTGACGCTGCTGCAGGTGCAGAACAAGAACCTGGTCATCGCCGGTGCCACCGCGCTCGGCCTCCTCATCTTGCCGGTGATCATCATCGCCACTCGAGAGGCGCTCCGCTCCGTGCCGGTGGAGATCCGTGAAGGATCGCTGGCCCTGGGAGCCACGCCGCTGCAGACAATGTGGCGGCAGACCCTGCCATCCGCCGTGCCCGGCATCGCCACCGGAGCGATCCTGGCGTTGTCGCGGGCAATGGGCGAGGCGGCGCCTCTCCTCCTGCTGGGGGGGTTGGTGTTTGTCAGTTTCGACCCGAACGGACTGCTGAGCGGCTTCACGACTCTGCCGATCCAGATCTTCAACTGGACCGGTCGTCCCCAGGAAGAGTTCCGCGTCCTCGCTGCCGCGGCGAGCATTGTGCTGCTGGTCCTCCTGCTGGCCTTGAACGGGCTCGCCATCTACATCCGTAACCACTTCCAGCGCCGGTGGTAACCGAACCGAAGGAGTCCACAGAACAGATGAGCGCACAGGCAGACCCCGCACAGTCCGACCCCGCACTGGCAGAGCTCGCAAAGACAGACCCCGCGATCACCCCTCAGCACGAACCCCATGCCGAGGTCCACTTCGAGCCGCACCACCACTACCGCGACGACGACCTACCCAGGACCCCGGATGGGGTGATCGAGTGCACCAACGTGGACGTCTACTACGACGACTTTCGGGCCGTATCCGGTGTCAACCTTGCATTTGGTCACAACGAGATCACGGCCCTGATCGGGCCGTCGGGCTGCGGCAAGTCGACATTGCTGCGATCTCTGAACCGGATGAACGACCTGATTCTCGGCGCCCGCGTCACCGGTCAAGTGACCTACCACGGTGAAGACATCTACAGCCGTAGCGTCGATCCGATCGAGGTGAGGCGGCGGATCGGCATGGTCTTCCAAAAGCCCAATCCGTTCCCGAAGTCGATCTACGACAACGTTGCCTATGGTCCGCGAGTGATCGGCATGAAACCGTCCAATATGGACGATCTGGTCGAGGAGGCACTCACCCAGGCGGCCTTGTGGAGCGAGGTCAAGGACAAGCTCAAGCAGTCCGCCTTCGGCCTCTCGGGTGGTCAACAGCAACGGCTCTGCATCGCCCGGACCATCGCCGTCAAGCCAGAGGTGATCTTGATGGACGAGCCGTGTTCCGCGCTTGACCCGATCGCGACCGCCCGGATCGAGGACCTCATGGAGGGGCTCAGCCAGGTGTACACCATCGTGATTGTTACCCACAACATGCAACAAGCCGCTCGCGTCGCAGACCGGACTGCATTCTTCACGGCCATGGCCAGTGAAGACACTGGTGCCCGCACCGGGATGCTGGTCGAGTACGACAAGACCACGAAGATTTTCGAGAATCCCTCTGACAAGCGCACCGAGGACTATATCTCGGGCCGCTTCGGATGAGCTAAGACCAGCTCGCGATAGAGCCCCAATGACCTCGCAGGCGGCACGCAGCGGCGCGTTGACCAGTCTGGGCGCGATTCGCTGGCCATACCGTGTGATCGCCGTCGAGTCGCCGTCTGGAATGCTCACGCGCCGCAGTTACGACCATCTGCTCGCGAGTGGCATCGACCTGCGTCCCTATGCCGACGGTGCCTCGGCGCTGCTCGGACTAATGGCTGAGGATCCTGCCGCCGTCTTAGCGCCGACCGATCTCATCGGCGTGGACTTCCGACGCTTCGTCCGGGCCATCGTCGCCTGGTCCGACATTCCCGTCATCATCGGTCTGTGGAACGACGAGGACTCCCATCAGCGTGCCTTCCATGGCCTGGAGGCAGGAGCTCGCGGCTTGGTCTTGCTTCCGTTCAAACCAGACCAGCTGACGTCAGCGATCCGCCACCTCGGCCTTACCAGGACGGAGTCGGCCGCCATCCTTCAGTACGGGTCGATCGAACTCGACGTGCAGGCACACCAGGTGCGGGTGGCGGGCACGGCCGTGCACCTGGCACCGCGTGAGTTCGCCCTCGTCGAATACCTGCTTGCCGAGGCCCCGCGCCTCGTCTCCGCGGCGGAGATCGCAGCGGTGATCGGTGACGGCCAACACATGGTCAGCCCGGTGAGGGTTCGCAAGTACGTCCAGAACCTGCGACGCAAGCTCAGCGAAAACCGACCGGGGCGGCCACCGGTCCTCGAAACCGTACGTGGCCTCGGGTATCGCCTCGTCGACGATCAGGACCGCTATGACAACATATAGACTGACATCTATGCGTTTGCGGGCCAGCCCGACCAGACAGAGGCGGTGGTGGCGGATCAAGCCTCGTGAGCTAGGAGTGCTCCGCGCCGTTCGAGATGGACTGGTCGACCGCGATCTCCTCTACGGCGATCTCGCGCCATGGATGCTAGGGACACGGCAGGTCAGCTTGTCCATCACGCTCCTCGTCTTCCATGGCCTCGTCCGACTGGGCGCCTTCGGCTTCGGACCGCCGCAGATCACGACGCGCGGGCTGCGGATGCTGGACAGCTTGGTCGATGTCCGCCCTTTCGGAGATCAGCCGTGACCCAGCCCGGGATGGCTCGACTCGAGTTTCATGGCGACCTGCGGATGGTGCGTGCCTTGCTGGTCACTATGGCCGAGACGGCAACCGAGGCTATTCAAGCTGCGACCACTGCATTGCTTGACCAGGACCCGGCGGCAGCCCAGGTGACCGTATCGCTGAAGCAAAAACTGGAAGACGACCATCTACTGATCGAGCGCCGCACGTTCCAACTCCTGGCTCGTCAACAGCCGGTGGCAGCTGATCTACGGATGATCGTATCCGCCATCAAGATCAGCGCCGAGTGCCGACGGATGGGTGCGCTGGCCCACCATATCGGCACCGCTGCCGAACGCCTTCATCCAGCTCCGGTCATCCCTGAAGAGCTGTCGGGAATATTTCGCCGGATGGGCGACGTCGCGGGCCGGATCGCTGATGGTGCCCGGGTCACGCTGCTGACCAGCGACGCCCAGGACGCGGCTCGACTCGAGGTCGACGACGACGCCATGGATGGCCTGCGCCGTGCGCTGTTTCGGGCACTGTTCGACGATTGGCCTCACGGGGTGGAAACGGCGGTCAACGTAGCACTGCTGGGCCGCTACTACGAACGGTTCGCTGATCACGCCGTAACGATCGCCCAGTCCGTGATCTTCATCGTGACCGGTACAAAGCGTGACGACGGAGCATCTCATGTGGGATGAGCTCCTAGGCGCTGGAACGTAGGCCGAAAGATAGGCTCTCGTTCATGGTTCCCTTGGCCGCGCGCGGCGGTGAGGAGCGGCCAACCACCGCTGGTGACAGCACGACGGGACCCCTCACCCGGCCGGCGGCGGAAGCCCTCGCCAGGACGCTGCGGCTGGTCGCCGACCCGACTCGACTCCAACTGCTCAGCATGATAAACGGCAGCCCGGGTCAAGAGGTCACCGTTGGCGAGCTCACGCAATACCTTGGTCTGCGTCAACCGACAATCAGCCACCACCTGCGCCTAATGCATGAGGACGGCCTGCTGGACCGCGAGCAGCGCGGTCGGCACGTGTGGTACTCGATCGCGAAGGATCGTCGCGCCGCCGTCGCTGATCTCCTCCGATGAACGAGCCCAAGAAGTCCGGGCCGCGATGGTACGCGACTCCACTCGACAGCGTGGCTGCAGCCGCTCGGGCGCAGCAGCTAGATGCGTTGGCCGAGCCCGATCGACTGCGGGTCCTGAGCGGGGTTGCAGCCCGAGCTGACGGGACAGCCGATGCCGCCTCGCTAGCCGCCGAGCTGGATCTCGAACGGACGGATGTAGAGAAGCACATCGCCGTGCTCACCGCACACGAGCTCCTAGAGGAGGTGGAGGACAACCCGGGTATCTTCACGCCCACGGCAGACACCTGGATGAGGTTCAGTCGACTCGTGGTAGCTGTGGGGCGACCAGCCCATCCGGCGGCAAATCTCTTGGTCAGTCCCAATAGATCCGGAGACGATCTCGAGTTCCCCCCGGTACTGAGACGGATCACCGAAAGGCTCGCCTACCGGTTCAGCTCGATGTTCTCCAAGGAAACCGTCGAGCGGTACGTCGCCGACAGCTACCGGTTGCTGGCAGAACGCGCCCGAGTCTCACAACATCTGCCATCACTGACCACACGGTTTGTCGAAGACAGGCTAAGCGCATTGGCAGTGGCCAGCGGCCGCGACCTGCGAGGAACGCCTGAGGTCTTGTTCATCTGCGTGCAAAATGCCGGACGGTCCCAGATGGCCGCGGCTTTGTTGCGGCAAATGGCCGGAGACGAGGTGCACGTCCGCACCGCAGGCTCGCGCCCATCCGGCCAGATCGACCCAACGGTGGTGGAGGTCCTGGACGAGATCGGTGTCCCCGTGGTCGCAGAGTTCCCCAAGCCCCTCACCGACGAAGTGGTGCGGGCCGCTGATTACGTGATCACCATGGGGTGCGGAGACGCCTGCCCGATCTACCCCGGCCGCCGATATATGGACTGGCCAGTGGCCGACCCCATTGGGCAACCCTTGGAGGAGGTACGCCGCATCCGTGGCGATATTGCATCACGCTTGAATGCCCTGTGTCAGGAGATGGGCATCACCGTGGCGTGAGGGTTTCGAATGTGATCTTGAACGATGCGCTGCGCGCTTGTCTTGAAGCGGCCGCACGGCGACCTATGAAGGTGGAGGACCAAGGTCGACATTTGCCCCTGCGACAGACGCGCGGTCAGATTCCACGCGCTGACCGTCCCGCTGATCGGCGGTGGGTTCGGTGTGAGGCGTGATGGTTCCGACGCTGCCGTCGACGGTCACCAGCTGCCCTGGATGCAGGCGTACTGTGGCGTCGCCGGTGGCCACGACGGCGGGGATTCCGTATTCGCGGGCCACCAGGGAGGCGTGCGCAGCGAGGCTGCCGCTGTTGGTGATGACGGCGGCTGCTCGGGCGAACAGAGGCGTCCATGCCGGAGCGGTAGCTTTCGCGACAAGCACATCGCCGTCGCGGAACCCGCCGAAGTCTTGCGGGCCCTGCACTATGCGTACCGGTCCGGTAGCGCGTCCCTCCGATGCGGGGTGCCCGATGATGACGTTCTCGCCGACTTCTCGCTCACCACGGGCCTCCTGCACGGCGCGGCCGATCACATCCCCGATCAGTCGAACCGGTTGCCCCAGGGTCAACGGCGCGGCGAGGTTGCGTTGGCGCTGCCACAGGTGGCGGCGCTCCCGTACGCGGAGAACAATCGGCTCACTCCTCTCAGCCCGGAGGGCGGTGGTCACTTCCTCGTGGTTGCAGAAGAACACATCGTCAGCCTGTTCGATCGCACCGGTGGCGACCATGTGTTCGCCGAGCCGGCGGACACAGGCACGTAGGACCGGCCATCCGAGGGTGAAGTCGCGGGCTTGTTCCTCTCGGATGACCGCATACCGCTGATTGACCTGCAACAGCTCTTCGAACTGGGTGAGTAGTCGTGGTCGACCGGCAAGTGCGGCCCGGCAGGCTTGCTCGGCCGTGGCGCGCTGCTGGGCTAACCGTGCGTGGCGCTGGTCGTCTGGCAGTGGAATATCCGCCGTTGATAGTTCGGCGGCGACTGGGTGGTACCAGTCGACGCTCTGCACTGCATGAGCTGTGCTGACGGGTTGGGTGCCCGGCAGTCCGCGAAGCAGTGCCTGCGTGCCGCCCTTCACCTCAGAGAGCACCTGTGCTAGGTGCTGACGGCAGAAGCGTGTCAGGCAGGCCTCCATCTTCCATGCCGAGCCGCCGACGATCGCCAGATACCACAGGTAGATGCCGGCTTCTCGGCCGAGCTGGTCGACCAGCTGCATTAACCGGTCCGGGGATGCCGTTGTGGCCTGAATTTGCGCGTTGGTGATCAGCTGCCGGTAGGCGGGCAGATGGTTGTTTCGCCACTGGTCGTCCAGATCGGAGAGTGCGGCGCGATCGGCAGCCGCTGGGTTCTGGTTGACCCGGATCAGCGCGTTGTAGAGGATCCGCACTGCCCGGCCGCGGCCCTGCCACAACACCCGGGTCAACAGTTTGGGTGAGGGGATCGGCGGGGTGTTGTAGTACCAGCCGTTGACGAGGGCGTACCGGAACGGCACTCGAAACCCGACGCTTGCGCGCATGCCGTCGAGGTATCCGTCTTCCAAGGC
>JBKPTR010000116.1:0-5101 GCA_046735615.1 Actinomycetota bacterium | reverse complement strand
CAGTCAGGGCGATGACACGCTCCTCTTAAGCCAAACCGGAAGACCCTAGGAGTCCGGCAGGCCGCAGAACTGACAGTAGCCACCGAGGCAATAAATATGGTGGAGCGAGCCCGCCGGACTCGCTCATGCTTCCACTGGGATAAACGGTGGATCTGATCTGGTCGGTGATCATCTTGTCGGGATGCGGCCTTCGAATGTGACCGCGAACGCGTTCAGGGCTGGTTTCCACCGTGTGGCCCATCGTGCCTTGCCTTTGCCGGTCGGGTCCAGCGACCGGGTGGTGAGATAGAGACACTTCAGCGCGGCTTGTTCGTTGGGGAAGTGACCGCGGACTCGGACAGCTCGCCGATAGCGGGCGTTGATCGACTCGATCGCATTCGTCGAGCAGATGATCTTGCGGATCTCCACGTCGTAGTCCAGGAACGGCACGAACTCACTCCACGCGTTCGCCCAGAGCTTGGTGATGGCCGGGTAGAGGCTGCTCCATTTGTCGGCGAACTCGGTGAACCGGGCGCTAGCTTCGGCTTCGGTGGCGGCGGTATAGATCGGTCGCAGGTCATGGGCGATCTGGTCCCAGTACTTCCGTGAGGCGTAGCGGAAAGTGTTGCGGATCAGGTGAATGATGCAGGCCTGCACGGTGGTGAGCTCCCAGACGGTATTGATCGCCTCGGGCAGCCCTCTGAGTCCGTCGCAGACCGCGATGCACACGTCAGCGACGCCGCGGTTCTTCAGCTCGGTGAGGACCTGCAGCCAGAACTTGGCGCCCTC
Source organism: Actinomycetota bacterium (assembly GCA_046735615.1). Taxonomy (GTDB): domain Bacteria; phylum Actinomycetota; class Actinomycetes; order Propionibacteriales; family Propionibacteriaceae; genus Microlunatus. The sequence continues at coordinate 4,333 of JBKPTR010000116.1, read as the reverse complement.
GTTGCCGTCACCAACCCACAGGCCCAAGATGTCGCGTTCCCCGTTCACGGTAACTCCGATTACCACGTAGATCGGTTTATTGCGGACCTGCCCATCGCGGACCTTGACCACGATGGCGTCGATGAAGATCACCGGATACACCTCATCGAGTGGCCGGTTCATCCAAGCGCTCATCTCCTCCAGGACCTGGTCGGTGATCTTGGAGACCGTCTCCCGCGACACACTCGCCCCGTAAACCTCGGCGAAGTGGGCCGAGATCTCCCCGGTCGTCAAGCCCCGGGCCGACAGCGACAACACGATCTGATCCACCCCGGTCAGCCGCCGCTGCCGCTTCTTCACAATCGTTGGGGAGAAGGTCGCATCAACATCACGGGGCACCTCGATCTCCACCGGGCCGATCTCGGTCAGCACCGTCTTGGACCGCACCCCGTTGCGGGAGTTACCACGGTTGCGGCCCATCGGATCGTGCTTGTCGTAACCGAGATGATCACTCATCTCCGCCTCGAGCGCGGTCTCCAGCACCCGCTTGGTCAGCTGGCTCAACAAACCGTCCGGGCCAACCAGCTCGATGCCCTTTTCCCGGGCCTGGGCCACCAGCTGCTCGGCCACGCCCTGCTCATCGAAAGCCGGCTCCACCGGCTCCCGCCCTACTGCTTCGGCTGCCACGTCATCGATCGTGTCAGTCATGGTCTGACTCCTTTCGGATTTCAGACCAGCCAGTTCCACCATTCAGCCGACAGTCCCCTTGAGGGTCTTCCCATCGACCAGCTGATCGACGTGGTCATGTTGACGACGACACATCCCTGGGCGGCCACTGAGCTGGGTGATCGGACTTTCGACTACGACCCGGACTGGCGTGGTGCCGTCTCGGCCTCCGTCGACCTCACAGCTGAACTTGCTCGAAGCGACGTCGGGCTCGGAGGCCGCGAGGACGAGATCTGGGCCTTCCTACTCGCGCAAGCAGCGGATCGCGCAGGTGGTGCCGCCTTGTCCGATGGGGATCCTCTCACTCAAGCGATCAATCGACCCTGCAGCCGCTCGTTACAGGCAGTGTTCAATTTCATGGGCTACGAGTACCGGGTCCGGGGCGCCGTTCGTCCGGCGGCTCTTAAACTCCTGACTCGGTCGCTCGCGCTGCCTGGAGATGACGGTTTGCAGCATCGGGCGATCATCGCGCCTCGGCTCGCGTTCTTGAGACACGTAGCCGCCGATTGGGTCGACGCGCATCGCGATCAACTCTTCGGTGACCGCGCGTCCGACCAACTCGGTCAGCCAACTATGGACCTGGCCCTGAGATGGGGCCAGCCAAACCCATGGCTGCTTGAAACGTATCCCCAGCTCGTGCGCGAGGCCGTGAGCCGTTCGGTCGACCGAGCGCTCGACCACTACCTGTTTGCCATGCTGCGCGGGATTCCTGGGTACAACGTCGAAGACGTCACCCGTCACCTGCGGGCGATGGGCGCAGTGTCCGAAGCTGCAAAGGTGCTCGGCGCAGGGCTCTCAAATGACAACGCCTCGACCGAGTCCATAACGATTGCGGCACGGTTTTGGCAGTGCGCCCTCAGAAGCAACCCAAATGCAAACACGCTCGCCGGTTTCGGCTGGTACGCCGACATCACCATTCTGGACGATGCCACGTGGTCTGACCTGACACGCCGCACCTTCAGTCTCACCCACGGAGCGATTGACCGGGCACGCGACGTTGCCGGACGCGCCGCCCACGTCACCCCAAGCCCGGACACCTTGGAAATCCTCAATCAGCTCATCCGTGGCGGCGGTGAAGTCTGGGAACAATACTTCATACTCACGGCAGCCTCGGAGGCGGTCGCTCACGCCCCGCACAGCGTGACCGAATCGGAGGAATACGAACGGCTGCGCACAGCACTACTCGAACGCGGCATCGAAATCCCACCAGATCAGCTGGGGCCCCCGGACGATGAGCCCGACAGGCTTGGCGAGCCGGAGCAGTAATCAGAGCCGGCAACGTTCGCTAACGGATGGCTAACGAAAATGATCAAGGCCCGGTTGCACTTTCGGCAATCGGGCCTTGACTAGGTGTTTCGTTGGAGCGAGCACAGGATTTGAACCGGTGACCTCTCGATTATGACGCCGAGGGTTCCGAACCGCGAGCGCCGGCCACCAGGATCCGCAGCGCTGGTTCGACCTCGGCGTGGCGGAATGTCTTCAGGTCGCAGTTGGGGTCGACCAAGATTCGGTCGGCCGGCAGACAGGCGGTGGCGATTCGCAGACCAGTCTCGATCTCTGTGGCTGACGAGACGCGCGGATAGTGAATGTCCCACGCCCTGGCCCGACCTGGGTGGGGAACAAGACGCAGCCGAGCGCGGTGGTCCGGATCCCTTTCCAGCCGAGACTCCAGTTCCACCCGACGCATTCATCAACCTCGAGCCGAGCGACCAGAAGGTGTCGGGGTGGTCGTCGCTGTCGCGAGCCAGATTGGTCCAGGCCGGTATTGACGAAGCCGACGAGCCGAGATGGAGGCTGCGGCCGGACCCTGGTTATCGAGCGATAAGCGGAATTGTGGGCCGGGACCAGACCGGAGGCACAGTCGTGATCGCCGGAGCGAGTTATTCGCCTTTTGTCATAGCGGAGGTCCGCTTATCCACAGGTACGGCGAGCTTGGTGCGAGTCTTGCCTAAACGTGAGTCGATGAACTCGCACTGCATTGGCAAGGCGGGCCGCCCCGGTGGTGCGGACCGCCCACACCATCGCGGATCTGGTGACGAGGAGCTCGATGGCTGACAAGACGGTTGGCGTACCGGTTCGGGCGCTGTACGCGATACCGGAGGCGATGGTGCTGCTGAGCCTCAGCCGGACGCAGATCTACGAGCTGATCCGGGCGGATCGGCTGCTGACGGTAACTCAGGGGCGGCGGCGGTTAGTGCCGGCGGAGGCGATCACGGCCTACGTTGCGTTGTTGTTGAGCGAGGCGGGATCAGATCGTGGCAGAGCGGCGTAGTCGGGGTGAGGGTGGCCTGTCCTGGAACGAGTCCAGGCAGCGCTGGATCGGCCGGGTATCGGTGGGGTTCACCGCGATGGGCAAGCGCCGGGTCGTCACGGTGTCCGGCCGGACCAAGACGGAGGCGAAGGCCAAGCTGCGCGAGGTGCTGCGCGACTTGGAGGACGGGCTTGCCACTGGACGCCGGCGCTACACGGTCGGCGAGGCAGTCGAGGACTGGCTCGCTCACGGGATGGGCCTGCAGGAACTGAGCACCGTGGTGAACCGGGCCATCCTGGCACGAACCCATCTGGTGCCGGTGCTGGGCCGGCGGCGACTGGTCGAGCTCACCGTCCACGACGTCGACGCTTGGCTCGCGGACCGAGCCACGATGCTAAGTACCGACACGGTCCATCGGCTGCACGGAATCCTGCGGGCGGTGCTCCGCCGGGCGCAGGCTCATGATCATGTAAAGCGCAACGTCGCCTTGTTGGGCGACCCGCCCAGGGGCACCGCCGGCCGCCCGTCGAAAGCGTTGACCGCAGACCAGGCGACCCTGCTGCTGGCGGCCGCCGAAGCGGATGATGCGATGCGCGCGTACGTGGTGGTCTCGCTCCTCACCGGAGCCCGGACCGAGGAGCTGCGGGCGCTGACCTGGACGCACGTCGACCTCGACGGAAAGCCGCCGACCGTCGCGCTGTGGCGCTCAGTGCGGGCCGGTGGGGAGACCAAGACGCGGCAGTCCCGCCGTATCCTCGAGCTGCCGGCGCTGGCGGTCGAGGCACTCAGAGTGCACCGGACGAGTCAGCTGCACGCTCAGCTGGCGGCGGGGGAGCGGTGGAAGGGAACGGGTCTGGTGTTCTGCACGTCCGTGGGCACCGCACTGGACGCGGCGAACGTCCGCCGCTCGTTCCGTCGGGTGGCCGCGGCCGCCGGCTTGGACGCGCAGGCGTGGACGCCGCGCGAGCTGCGGCACAGCTTCGTGTCGTTGCTCTCGAGCACCGGGATGAGCATCGAGGACATCTCCCACCTCGTTGGCCACGCCAGCAGCCGCGTCACCGAGGTGGTGTACCGCAAGGAGCTGCGACCGGTGCTGACCCGCGGTGCGAGCGCGATGGACGCGCTCTTTCCGCGTGGACAGTCTGGGGCTTAGGTAAGCAGTTAGGTAAGCAAGGGTCTCGAGACCAGCGCCGAGGGACGGTCTGGGAGCCAGAGATATGGCTCTGACCAGGGGTGTTACTGGTGGGCGATACTGGATTTGAACCAGTGACCTCTTCCGTGTCAGGGAAGCGCGCTCCCACTGCGCCAATCGCCCGAGGTGGAGACGGGATTTGAACCCGTGTACACGGATTTGCAGTCCGTTGCCTCGCCTCTCGG
>JBKPTR010000115.1:0-15354 GCA_046735615.1 Actinomycetota bacterium | reverse complement strand
CCGCCTCGATCATCTCGCTCGCGGCCTTCAACTTGATCGACCCGGCGAAGTTGAAACCCTCACACTTCAAAAACAGCGACCGCCCGAACGTCGGCTCAAGATCAACGTAGAGCTCCTCCTCGTTGAACCCCTGAGGCGTCGAAATGATCGTCACCTTGGCCTCCGTCTCAATAGCGGCGCGGCCCTCCGCGTCTCGGCGTTGTCACGGAGTACTTCGGAGCGCAGTGCCCTCATGGATGGTCCAAGGTCACATCCCGGGGACGGCGGTTCCGTACTGGTGCAGCCGTGCGTGATGCAGGCACGCATCAGGTACTGATGAGTCCTGCAATAGCTACGAACCAGAGATTTCGGACGCTCGAACACCGCAGTGTTCGTAATGTCAGTGGTCGTGGACATCGCTTTTCTCCCCGCTGAGAAATCGATTTACGGGCCAATGGACGGAAAGCGCGAGCCGAAATGGAAACGCGAGGCAAGCACAACTGGTAGCGACGCCTTCACGCCGTTGCACGTGCCAGTGCGCTGCCCCCGCCACGCACCAGCGGCTCTAATCTCGCCCTCATCTGGGCCACAGTTTTCCCACAGGGTCGTACGCAGCGGACCCCGTGTTGGTTCAAGCGGTTTGCGTATTGGTATGAACTAATTCCGACACGAACCGGATAGGCACTTTGAATCGGGGATCGGGCGGTTTCGCCCGCAAAATTTTACGTCAGACCGCACGCCTATCGGCCACGAAACTACAAATCTTCCATTGCCGTCGCGGATCTCTTGACCTTCACGAACTTCATGTAGGCGTTGACGACCTTTGCGGGCTCACCTCGCATCATGAGCTTGCCGCGGTCGAGCCAGATCGCCTCGTTGCACATCTCCTTGATGCTGCCCAGACCGTGGCTGACCAGGAACATTGCCCGCGCGCTGTCACGCAGCTCGGCCATCTTGGCGTTCGCCTTCTCCCGGAAGTGCGCATCGCCGGTGGACAAGGCTTCGTCGATCATCAAGATGTCAGGCTTCATGTGGACGGCAACCGAGAACTCCACCCGAGCCGACATGCCTGAGGAGTAGGTCCGCATGGGCATGTCGATGAAGTCGCCCAGCTCGGTCCACTCAGCGACCTCGTCGGCCCGCTCCTCCACTTCGCGGCGGGACAGGCCAGAGGCCAGACCGCCGAGGATGATGTTCTCCCGTCCAGAGAGGTTCTTGTTGAAGCCAACGCCCAGAGCCAGAAGGGTGCTGGCCCGACCCCAGACCTCGATCGAGCCGCTGGTAGGCGGCAGGATGCCAGCCATCGCGCGCATCAGCGTGGACTTGCCGGCGCCATTGGAACCGATGATGCCCATCGCCGTACCGGTACGCACCTCAAAGGAGATGTGCTTGATCGCCTCGATCTCCCTCACAGCGCGCTGCCCACGTCCAAAGCGGATCAGGGCCTGCTTCAAAGTCGGCTTGCGTTCGAAGGTCGTGCGATACGTGATCGAGAGGTCATTGACCTTGACTGCCAGCGGGAGCTCGCCGTTAGACAAGACGGACAGCAAACTCACGCTCCCTCGAGATGAAGTACAGGAAACCGATCGCCGCAGCCACCAGCGCCCACACCGCAGCGGATATCCACATGTACGGAGTTGGGAACGCGTCGTTCTGCAACAGCTCCGTGTAGCCGCCGATCATGGAATACATCGGGTTGAGCTGGATGAGCGTCATGATCGGGCCCGAGAATCGGCCGATGACGTGTTCGGGTGCCCACAAGATCGGGGATAAGTACATCCAGATCCGTACGAAGAACGGCAGAAAGCTAGACGTGTCTCGGAAGTAGACCTGGAGTGCGGCAAAGAATGCCGCCAAGCCCATGGCGAATACGATCATGGTGGCAAGAAAGTACAAGGCCAGCAGCATCTTGGGCGACCATACGTGAGTCAGGAAGATCGCGTGGAAGACGAAATAGACCGGCACGGTGGGCAGAAAACGGAAGAACGCGGTACGCACCGCAGACAACGGAATCAGCAGCCGGGGAAAGGGCGTATTCAGCAGTAGTTTGCCAGAGCTGGTCACCGAGGTCGCACCGCTCGTGATGGAAGTGCCCACCAGCTGGAATGCGAAGATCCCCAGCGTGAGGTGGGCGAAGAAGGCTGGATCGTTCTGGCGGCGAATGATCGTCACCAGGATGTAGTAGACAGCGGCCAGCAATAAGGGGTTGAGGATCAGCCACGCCTGCCCGAAGAACGTCGACATGTTGGCACCGCGCATGGTGGCCCGGCTCATCTCGGCTGCAAAAGCGCGCCGCCGCCACAGCTCACGGAAGTAAGGAATGAGCGGTGGCAAGCCGGCGCGGTGGGGTCCGTAGTGGTGGTAGACCGGCTCGAACTCCATCTGTCGGGCACGGCCCGCTCGGGCGCGACCTTCTTGGGTGTGGCCTTCTTGGGTGTGGCCTTCTTGGGCATGGCCGTCTTGGGCATCGCTGGCGGCCGTCACAGCGGCACTGCCTTCACGATGCCCATGACGTCTTATCTCTCGTACCTTCACCTAGGCGTCTTCCGGTCCTACGCATCTGGAGGGCACACCGACGGCGACCCGAAGGAATAGTCTGCCACGGTTGGTCCCGGGCAAACCCCGTAGGAAAATCTGTTGGTCAGCTGTCGACTACGTTTCACAGATGGCGGCGGACAAAGGCGCCCGCGCGAGCGAGCGCGCGCCGCCCGGCGGTCCAGATGTGCGTTCCACCTAGGCGAGCATGGATCTCGACCTCATCCGCCACGGGCCAGAGGAAGCGCCCACATCGTCGAGACGGCCCGCCGCGCCGGCCAGCCGACCGGTCGGGACTTCGCGCTCAGCAGGGTCGGGGCGGCAATGATTTCGCTCTGATCCATCGACAATAAATCGGTATCTCAGTGCAAGGCTCCGTCGTCGGCCGCCCGATAGCGCTCCATGACGTCAATCGGAATACGCCCGCGGTTGTTGAGTTCAATGCCGTTGGCTTGAGCCCACTTCCGGACGGCCCTGGTGTCGACGTGACTTGATGAAGCAGGCGTGCGCCGCCTGCCGCCTACTTTGCGGCCATGTGCAATAAAGTCACTGAGGCTGTTGCGGAGCCGGTTGGCGTTCCGCTCGGACAGATCGATCTCCCACTCCACACCGTCCAGCGCGAAGCGGACCGTCTCAATTGCTGCCGAGCCGTCGATGTCGTCCTGGAGAGTGGTCAAAACCCTTGTCGCCACGGTGGTTCCTTCTTCCCGAGTGTGCTGGATATGAAGATCAGAGCCTCTATACCCACAAATAAGTCAAAAATGACATTGCAACGGGATCAACAAACGTGCCCGTTTACTGGGCGGAGCGTATCCAACGTAGTTCATACTCCGGAACAGGACCCGGAATTCGAGAATTATGCCCTTCGGTGCTAACACGCCGAGTTCACGAGTGGTTCTCAGCCCACCAGGCCAGCAGCTCATCGCGAGCACGGTCCTCGCCGAGCGGTCCTTCCTCCATCCGACGTTCCAGCAAAAACGAGTACGCGCGGCCGACGTCGCGGCCCTCCGGGATGCCCAAGATCTCCATGATCTGGGCGCCGTTCAGGTCCGGTCGGATGGCGTCCAGCTCTTCCTTAGCAGCGAGTTCGGCAATGCGATGCTCCAAGTCGTCGTACGCCCTCCGCAGCCGTTCCGCCTTGGCGGTATCCCGGGTTGTGCAGTCGGCCCTGGTCAGGACGTGCAGCCTGGCCAGCTGATCACCGGCATCCCGAACGTAGCGACGAACCGCAGAGTCGGTCCATGCTCCGCCGCGATCTTGCCCGCCGGCGTACCCGTGGAAGCGCAGATGCAGGGCGACCAGGTCCGAGACCGCCTTGATCTCCTCGCCGCTGAACCGTAACGCCGTCAACCGCTTCCGCACCAGCTTGGCGCCGACAACGTCATGGTGATGAAACGACACCTTCCCGCCCGGCTCGAACCGGCGAGTCGCCGGCTTGCCGACGTCATGCAATAGCGCCGCCAGCCGGACGATCAGATCCGGCTGCTCTGGCAGCCGATCCTCCAGCTCGATCGCCTGCTCCAGCACCGTGAGGCTGTGCTGATAGACGTCCTTGTGCCGGTGATGTTCGTCCCTTTCCAGCCGCAGAGCTGGCAGCTCGGGCAGCACCCTCGCTGCCAGTCCGGTCGACACCAGCAAGTCGAAACCAGGGCGCGGCCGGTCGGTCAGCAACAGCTTCTTGAGCTCGTCGCGAATCCGCTCGGCAGAGATAATCGAAATGCGATCAGCCATGTCCCTCATTGCGGCGACCACCTCGGGCGCCGGCCGGAATCCCAGCTGGGCAACGAAGCGGGCGGCACGCATCATCCGCAGCGGATCATCACTGAACGAGCTCTGCGGCGTAGCGGGAGTCCGAATCAACCGCTGTGCCAGATCGGTCAATCCGCCGTACGGATCGACGAACCTCTTGTCGGGAATTGACACCGCCATGGCGTTGATCGTGAAATCGCGGCGCAAGAGATCATCGTGCAGCGTGTCGCCGAACGCGACCTCCGGCTTTCGGCTGTGCCCGGGGTAGACGTCGGAGCGGTATGTGGTGACCTCGATGACCCAGCTCACGTCGCCGACATCGACCTTGCAGCCGATGGTGCCGTACTCCTTGCCGATGGTCCACACAGCTGGAGAGAACTTCCGAAGCAGCTTCTCGACCGCGTCCGGACGCGCCGACGTTGCAAAGTCAAGATCGTGTCCAAGCTTGCCCAGCAGGGCATCACGTACGCTGCCGCCAACGAGATAGAGCTCATGTCCGGCAATGCTGAACAACTCGCCCAGCCGGTCAGCGACCGGTGCGATTCTCAGCAGCTCGGCTACCGCGGCGGCCTGCACTGAGCTCAGCTGGAAAGTAGACACGCTGAGCGATTCTATTCCTTTGGGCGTTCGCGCATCGCGCATGGAATCCGCCGACTTCGTCGTCACTCGCAGACGAAAAGCGTGTCTGCTCGCTCCGTCCACATTGCTCGCTCCGCTCGCTGAGGCTGGCGCTTGTTAGCCGCCGCCTTCCTCACTCGCTTGCAGACGAAAAGCATGTCTGCACGCTCGCTCGTCCAGGACAGCGGCGCGCCAGCCTGGCTCAGCACTGCGGTGCGCGATTACCGACGCCCACGCCCAGACCTTTGGGGTTGAAACATGTTTGGAATCCGGCGACATCCGCTCACGGCCGAACACGGAATTACCATGACAAGGTGAGGAGGTGGTGCGCGGTGCGTACGGCCCGCGCACTGCTAGCAGTCGCGGTTTCGGGGCTCTGCTTGGTGCTGATGCCGACGCCGGCAGCGGCTACTGAGCCGGTCGCCTCGGTCGCCATCACCCTGACGTCGATGGAGCCTGAGCTGCCCACTCGAGATGGCGAGATCACCGTCACCGGTCGGGTCACCAACATCACCAAAGTCCGGCTCTACCGGTTGGAAGCCCTCTTCTGGCGCAATCAGGCTCCCATTCTCGGGCGCGCCGGGTTCGAGCAGGCGCTGGCATCGGAGTCCAACGATCCGCTTGGCGCCCGATACACCGGCGCCTTCCAAGATCTGTTCACGGCCGAGAATCCTTTCCTTGCACCCAATGCCTCAGTCGACTTCAAGCTGCGAGTCAAGGTTTCCGACCTCGAGCTGTCTCCCACCGACGGCATCTATCTGATGGGCGTCCACGTCCTGCAGCGCGGTAACAACGTGGCCATCGGCCGTGTCCGAGTTTTCGTGCCGGTAGTGGCGGGGAAGCCCCGCAGCTCGCTGACGCTGACATCAGTGGTGGTCCTCAACACCCGGCCTTCACTGGTTCGGAAGGGGGTGCTCTCCGATGATCACCTCGCCGCTGAGGTTGGCCAAAACGGCCGCTTGACGGCTCTACTCAAAGCGGCGGAAGCCCGCACCAGGAGCTTTGCCGTGGACCCTGCATTGATCGAGGAACTTCAGACCATGGCGGGCGGCTATCAAGTGCTCGACTCCGAGGGCACGACGTCAGCCGGCACCGGTCAAGCCGATGCCACCCGATGGCTCGAGGGTTTCGACAGGCTTCGGTCGGCACACGACGGCCATCGGCTGCTGTACGGCACGCCTGACGTTGCTGCCTTGGTTCACGACGGCCAGGAAATTGTTCTCAACGATGCGGTGACCGCCAACAAGCTGGTGGAATCGACCAGATCGCTGCCACTTCTGGTGCTCCCAGCCGGGGGCACAGCTGACGCGGACACGGCCAAGGCCGCAGCTGCTCTGCAGCCGGACGCGATCCTGCTTGCTGACACCTCGGCCAAAGGCCCGTCGCCGCTGCTCACCGGCCCCGACGGTGTTCCGATCGTCAGATTCGCAAAGGGCACGCTGCGCGGCGGACCCGGGCCGGATCCGCGTAACACCGCAATCCACCTTCGCCAGCGGATGCTTGCCGAAACCTGGATCGAGTCAACGGCAGCACGAGACGGCCTGCCTCACGGCAGGGTTCGGCTCATCAGTACGGCAGCGCAGGCCGCAGACGGTGCCGCTCAAGAGCTCAAGGCACCTTGGCTTAAGCCGCGCACTCTGAGTGAACTGCTCAAATCCACACCAGCGTCCTGGTCGCAGAAGTTCAACTACAGCTCGGCCGCGCGTGACGCCCAGCTCACCGCGAGCCAGCTCGACAGTCTCAGAAAGTTCGATTGGAGCAACGACACGTACGCCGACCTATTGGTCGATGCGACGAACGTGCGGGCCGAGGGTAGTGCGGCGGTCGCTCGGGCCGCCAGCGCGAAATGGCGCAGGCATGACAAGTCGCGGAGAGCGTTTCTCGGTCCGCAACAGGCAGCACTGGACGACGTCTTGCTCGACAAGATCCAGATCCGCAGCAGCGCACGCGTCCAGACCGTGGCACGGGAAGGCGTTGAATTCCCGATCACGATCAGGAACACCCTGGAAGCCGATCCAGCGCGCCCGGACGCCAGGGCCGTCAAGGTGAGACTGGTCTTCAACTCTGACAACCCCCAGCGACTCACTATCAAGACGATCAAGGCTTCGCATATCAACGCACAAGACAGCTTTACCGACAATGCGGAGGTGACCGCCAAGGCCAATGGCGTCGTGCCGGTAACCGCGCAGTTGATGACCGAGTCTGGTCGACCGGTGGGCCGACCCTTCGACATTGAAGTGCAGGTAACCCAGAACGGCACCACGGGATGGGCGATCGCCATTGCCGCCGGCATCGTCCTCGTGGGCAGCACATTCCTGCGTATTCGCCAGGTGGCGAAGGAACGGACCAAGACTGGCAGCGGCGGACCGGCCGGGCCTTCGGCAGGCGCCGGCACGGCTGCAAGCGAGCTTCCCGCGCTGAGCTCCGCCCCGGCAGAGAGACTTGATGTCTGATACCTCGACACCGAAGGTGAGCCCGTCCGAGGCGGGCCCGGACGACGGCCCCTCGACGGAGGAGCGCCGCCACACCAGGCGGCTGGTTTCGGCGAGCGCCCTGATGGCGGCGGGGACCGCAACCTCCCGGGTGTTGGGGTTCTTTCGGCTCATGCTGCTGGTGTATCTGTTCGGCAATGGCACTCGGCAGGCAGAGATGTTCACGATCGCCACCACCGTGCCGAACAGCATGTACATCCTGCTGGCCGGCGGTGTCCTGAACACCGTTCTGGTGCCGCAGATCGTGCGCGCAGTTCGGAGTGATGCCGACCGCGGTGAGGCGTACACGAACCGAATCATGACCGCAGGACTGATCGGGCTCGGCTTGATCACGCTCTTGCTGACCCTCGCCGTGCCGGCGATCGTTTGGCTCTATTCCGCTGCCGGGTGGAAATCGCCACAACTTGAGGCTCAGTACCAGTCGATGATCATGCTGGCCTACTACTGCATGCCTCAGGTCTTCTTCTACGGCGTGCATGTGCTGGCCGGGCAGGTACTCAACGCACGTGACAAGTTCGGGCCGATGATGTGGGCACCGATCGCCAACAACGTGGTCTCGATCATGGTCCTGCTGCTGTACTTGATCGTCTTCGAACGGACTTCGACCGGCGCACCGTTCACCACAGGCCAGGAACTGCTGCTGGGATTGGGCTCGACGCTCGGCATCGCCGCGCAGGCTGCCTTTCTGACTCCCTTCCTGCGCGCCAGCGGTTATCACTTCCGGCCGCGCTTTGATTTCAAACACACCGGGCTGGGCAAGACGTTCCGGTTGGCCAAATGGACCCTTGGGTTCGTGCTGGTGACCCAGGCCGCGCTGGTAGTGGTGAGCAAGCTCGCCAGCAGCGCCACCGTTGGCGGCAAGGGGGCCGGTCTCACCGCCTATTCCAATGCCTACGCGATGTGGATCCTGCCACACTCGTTGATCACGGTCTCGCTGGCCACCGCCATGCTGCCGACCGCATCGCGGCTAGCCGCTGCCGGTGATCGGCCGGGCGTCGCTGCGGAGACCATGCGGGCAATACGGCTGGCCATGACCGCGCTGCTGCCGGCCGCAGTCGCTTTCCTGGTACTCGGGCTGCCACTGGCACATCTCGTCTTCGGCTTCGGCCAGGGCGCCAAGGACGCCGCATTTGTCGGCGGCGCCTTGATGGCTCTGGCCATCGGGCTGGTCCCGTTCACGGTGCAATACATCTGCCTGCGCGCCTTCTACGCGCTGGAGGACACCCGTACCACCTTCTTCCTGCAGTGCCTGATCGCCGGCACCAATGTCGTCCTTGGTGTAGCCGCTGTCGTGCTGCTCGACAATCCAGCGCTCGTGGCAACGGGCCTTGCCCTCTCCTATTCGGCTGCGTACCTGATCGCCCTACCGGTCTCCTTCTCCAGACTTCGTCGCAAGCTTCCTGATCTTGACGCCGAAGAGCTGGTCAGGCATTGCGTACGGTTGCTGATGGCTGTGATTCCGGCCGCAGTCGCGGCGTGGCTGATCTCCTGGGCGTTCGCGAGTCGGTCTGGCTCAAAGCTGGCCCTGGCACTAGGGCTGACGGTTGCCGGTGTGGTGGCGGTCGGCTTGTTCTTGCTGATGGCTCGGTTGATGCGAATCCATGAGGTCAGCCAGACCGTGGCAACCTTGCTACGGCGCGGTGGCGATTCCAAGCCACAGAATTTGGAAGTACGTGAGGAGACCGTGATCGAGGCGAGCGGTGATCGATATGCCGACTTCTCCTTCTCCGGCGATTCGCCCACGGTGATCCGGCCGCCGTCTCCTAGCATCGAAGCAGCCGGTGAGGAGAGCGCAGGACCCATGGTTCAGACGACAGCCGCGCAGGGTGTCGAGGAAGGCGGAGGAGGAGGGTCTCGGGCGGCAACCCTGCCTGCAGGGACCGTGCTCGCTGCGCGTTACCGCCTTGAGGAGCTGATCGGAGAATCTCGGCCGACGGTCACCTGGCGCGCGTTCGACCAGGTGCTCTCCCGATCAGTCCTGGTGCACCTGCTGACTCCTGGAGACCCTGGCGAAGACGAACTGCTGACCGCCGCACGCAAGGCGTCGGTTGCCACAGATTCTCGGTTCCTTCGCGTGCTCGATGCCGTGCATAGCACTGATCCAGCGGTCGGCTCCTACATAGTCTGTGAATACGCGACCGGCCAGTCGCTTGAGGTGATCTTGAACCACGGCCCGCTGTCGAGCCTGGAAGCCGCCTGGGTCACGCGTGAGGTTGCCGACGCCCTAGCCGGCGTACACAGTATGGGCCTCTACCACCGTCGGATCAGCCCGGAGACGGTGATCATCACCCCATCTGGAAACGTCAAGATCGTCGGGCTGCTGATCGAGGCGGCGCTCCGGCCGGTCGCGAATGGCGTGGTGCACGGCGCCGACACCCCTGAGCTGATCGATGTCACCGATCTCGGCCGTCTGCTCTATGCCTCGCTGGTGTGCCGCTGGCCTGGTGGCCCAGCGTTCGGCCTGCCGAATGCCCCGATGGTGGGGCACCGCTGGATGACGCCGCGACAGGTACGCGCTGGCGTATCGCCGGCACTGGACAACGTGTGCGATCAGATTCTTAGTGATCCGCCGCGACATCACGCGGCAGCCATCACCACTGCCGGAGGCATCGTGACTGCGCTGACCAAGGTTCTTGGCAGTGCGGATGCCGCACCTGACCTCGAGCGGCGGCTGCGTCAGCCGATTCCCACCGTGGGCGGGAGCACTTCGGCGCCCGATCGGGCAGCCAGCGCGCCGCCCGTCTCCTCGCTGTTGGACCAGACGACCATCCGGCAAGAAGCCATCCGCACCCGGAAGATTCCAGCGGCGAGCGCCCCGCCCACCACTCCGCACACGCGCGTGTCGGCTGGCAAGTCCCCATCCGGACCCGCAGCGCCCAACCGCCCTGCGGGAACCAAACCCCCGGCCCCACCACCCGCAACCCAGCAGCGGCGGCGGCGCTGGATCGGCTTGCTGCTGGTGCTCGCGGTGCTGCTGATCGCAGCGGGAATCATCTCGGCGATCATCTTGGATCGGCGACTTTCCTCCTCACCGGAACCTCAAGCCTCGAGTGAACAAACCGGCACCACAGCGGATCGCGCACCGACGAAGCCAACAAAGTTGACCATCGCCGACGCACGGGACTTCGATCCTCAGGGCGAGGACAAGACCGAGAATCCTGACGAAGTGAGTCTCGCCTACGACGGCAACCCCGCTACTCGCTGGCGAACCGTTCAGTACTTTGGCAATCCGAAACTGGGCAATCTGAAGCGCGGCGTCGGCCTGGTGCTTGATCTCAGTGCTCCGCAATCTGTGCGTTCGGTCCAGCTCAAGTTGAGCGGCACCGGCACAGCTGTCGAGTTCCGGGTCCCGCAAACCGACCCATCCCAAACTCCGAAGCCACCGATGAACTCCGACAAGCGTTGGCGTACCGTGGCCGCCGAATCGAAGGCCGGAGAATCGGTGACACTGACAGCGGAGCAGGGTGTGACCACGCGATATGTCCTGGTGTATCTGACCTCGTTGCCGAAGGAGGGAAACGGCTACCGCGGCGGCATTTACGAGGTCGAGGTCATGCAGTGACCGATAGCGAGACCGACGGTGACCGCTTGGCAGATGCCGCACTGCTACGGGCCCACATCGACGGAGATCCGGACGCTTTTGCTGAGCTCGTAGCGCGACATCAAGATCGAATGTGGGCCATCGCCCTGCGCATCATGCGCAACAAAGAGGACGCGGCGGACGCCTTGCAGGATGCATATATCTCTGCGTTCCGCCGAGCTGGGAGCTATCGAGGGGATGCTCAGGTGACCAGCTGGTTGCATCGAGTGGTGGTCAACGCCTGCCTCGATCGGCTGCGTGCTATGAGGGTGCGGGAGACAGAGCCGTTCCCCGAGAATCTTGATCGATGGCGGAGGCTGGGCAACACCATGATCCAGGACCCCGTGGAGATCAAGGAGCAGCGCAGCCTCGTTGCCGCGGCCCTGGACACTCTGAATGCTGATCAGCGGGCGGCTCTAGTGCTGGTGGACATGGAGGGCTATTCGGTCGAGGAGGCAGCCCAGATTCTTGGCTGTGCACCCGGGCACAGTGAAGAGCCGGTGCGCCCGCGGCCGGGCACGGTTGCTGCCGCTGCTCAGCCACCTCAATCAGGTGGAGGCAGGTCCCTAGATGCCCCACCCGCTTGAGCTCTCCTACAACTGGCGTACCCCAGCGACCTTCGCCAGCGTCGCTGCTTCGATTTGCGTAGGAGTGCTGGCTCGGAGTCAGGCCACCGGCTGGCTGCCTGCGCTGGTTGTCGTGGTGGCGCTCTGGGCGCTCATCGTCGGATTGATCTACCTGCGCACCAGGGCCTATCTGCTGGTGGACGGATCCCGGCTGACCGTCCGCCGCTTTCGAAAGTTCCACACCATCGAGGCGGCTGACCTAGTGGCCGTCACCGAATTCGTCACTCCGAACGGGCCGAGTTACCGGCTCACCGTGCAAGGTGCGGACGGACAAACCACGCGCGTCGTTGCTCCGGTTGCGCTCCTCCGCGGCGGCCATTCGGCCCTTTTCACGTGGATACTGGGTCGAGCACCTCAGGCGCAGCTTGACAAGCGCTCGCGCAAAACCGCGGAGCTGCTGAAGACTCGAGGCCTCATCCGATGAAAGCCCAGCTCCCATGAACACCCAGCATCTGTCGATCGATGAGTTGGCCGATGCGGCCGAAGGTCTGCTCGAAGAGGACCGCGCTGCCTTCGTCGAGTCGCACCTTGCCGGCTGCGCGGAGTGCCGTGCAAACTCAGAGGCTTTACGGGAAGTCACAGCTGTGCTGCGAGCAGACGTCTCACCGCCCATGCCTGATGCGATAGTGCATCGTCTTGTAGAAGTTGTCGCTACTGAGAATGCCCATCGAGCCCTGGCAGCAAAAGACGAGCGCGACCACGACAACGCAGCGTCAACCTGGCAGCCGCGCCCCACGCTAGGCACGTTCGGCGCGGACCTGGACAAACCGCGTAAGTCGCGCTGGCTGATTCCGGCGCTAGCGGCTGCTGCGGCGGCGGCTGTCGTCGGCTTCGGGGCGTACGTCATCAGCGCGCGCGCCGGTCTCAACGAACCGCCGGTAGTAGCCGCAGTCAACAGCCGGGACCTCGGCGCGGAAGCGAGCGCGCTGGAGCGGGTCACCGGCGGCTTGAGTCCGCACCGGTTCTCGCAGGCCTGGGGGTGTGCTCGACAAGTCACTGACGAACGCATCACCGGCCTCGTCTCCAGCACGGTGGACGGGTCGCCGGCACTGCTCGTCTACACCGAGTCGGGGGATTCCACACATGTCACCGTAGTGACGGGCTGCGGAGGCGGCGCCCCATCGGCAGGGCCGTCAGCAGTCGTGCAGCGCTGAGGCTTCTCTTCGGAATAGCGAGCAGGCCGTGGCTGTTTCGCGGATAGGGTTACAGCCCACATGGGCACATTGATGAAGGGCACTATGACCAGCGAATCCGTACGGGATGTCATCATCGTCGGCAGCGGGCCGGCCGGCTACACCGCCGCCATCTACGCCGCCCGGGCCGACCTCAAACCGCTGGTATTCGAGAGCGAGATTGACGCCGGCGGCGCCTTGATGACGACGACTGAGGTAGAGAACTTTCCAGGCTTCCGTGACGCCATCATGGGTCCTGAGCTGATGGACAGCATGCGTGCTCAGGCCGAGCGATTCGGTGCCGAGATGATCACCGAGGACGTCGTCGAGATGGACCTGACCGGCGACATCAAGACTGTCAAGGACGGCTACGGCAACCCCTTCACGGCGCGGACCGTGATCTTGGCCATGGGCTCTGGATACCGGAAGCTGGGTCTGGAAGGAGAGGATCGGCTGTCCGGGCACGGTGTTTCCTGGTGTGCCACCTGTGACGGCTTCTTCTTCCGTGACAAGGACATCGCAGTGGTCGGGGGTGGCGACTCGGCTGTGGAGGAAGCGACTTTCTTGACCCGCTTCGCCAAGTCCGTGACCATCGTGCATCGACGTAACGAGCTCCGGGCCAGCAAGATCATGGCCGCTCGGGCATTCAACAATCCCAAGATCAAGTTTGCCTGGAACTCGGTGGTCTCTGAGATCCACGGCGATAAGACCCTGACATCGATCACCTTGAAGGACACGATCACCGGCGCTGAGCGTGAGCTGCCGGTCTCTGGGTTGTTCATTGCCATTGGCCACGATCCCCGGTCGGAACTGGTGAAGGGTCAGGTGCATCTGGATGCCGACGGTTATGTGATCACCGACGGCAGGTCCACCAAGACCAACCTGCCCGGGGTGTTCGCCTCCGGGGACCTCGTCGACCGTATCTACCGGCAGGCGGTCACTGCTGCCGGAACCGGCTGCGCGGCCGCTCTCGACGCAGAGCGGTACCTGACGGCGCTGCACCACGGAGAACACTCGACCGAGGCTGCGGAGGAAGCGCTGCTTACCCGCGCGGCGAGTTGATTTCGGTTAGTGTCAGCGGGCCCCGGCACACTGAAGGGCGCAGAGAGGAGATTCGATGGGTGCAGTAGCTGATGTGACTGACGCCACCTTTGCTGATGTCGTCCTGAAGTCCGACAAGCCAGTCATGGTGGACTTCTGGGCGGATTGGTGCGGGCCCTGCAAGCAGGTGTCACCGATCATTGAGGAGCTTGCGCAGGCGCACGGTGACAAGGTGCGATTCGTCAAGATGGACACCAACACCAACCCTGTGACCCCTGCCAACAACTACGTCCTCGGCCTGCCGACGATCCAGGTCTATGTCGGCGGCGAGCTAGTCAAGGCCTTCAAGGGCGCGAAGTCAAAGTCAGTGCTGCTCGGGGCCATCGAGGAATACCTCTAATGTGCTGCGAGCGTCGGAAATCGCGCGCCGCCATGCTGAGGAGGAGTGAGTGGGGTCCCTTTTTCCTCCACGAATGACGACGATGCAGGCGGATCCCAAGCGCGATGCGCGAGCAGCGCAGGAATGAAAGTCCCACTCCGGTCGCCGAGCAGCTGAGCTTGCCTAGCAGCTATGGCTCTCCGAACCGGCTTCTCGAGTGGGCGCCCGTTGAGCAGCGGCTGATCGACTCCTTGCATTACTGGCTCGCAACCGCGCGTCGTGACGGAAGCCCACATGCGGTGCCGGTAGACGGCATGTGGCTCGACGGCGGCTGTCACTTCGGCGGCGACCCGGCAACCGTGCACATCCGAAACCTGCGCCGCGATGGGCGGGCGACTCTGCAGCTGGAGGATGGGGAGTCGGCCGTCATTGTCGACGGCACCGCAGAGTGGGTGACGCCGTCGAAGCCGCTTGCACAGCGGCTGGCCACGGCGGCCAAAGCCAAGTACGGCTATTCGCAGTCGGTATCCTCCTATCTGGCAGGGGTTTGGCGACTGCAGCCGAATAAGGTGATGGCCTGGACAACGCTGTACGTGGATGCGACCCGCTTCGTGTTTGAGCCAGCCGATTGAAGAGTCATAGGAGGCCGCGCTGCGAGCGTCGGGAATCGCGCGCCGCCGTGCTGAGGAGGAGCGAGCGGAGGTGTTTTTCCTCTGCGAGCGACGACGAAGTCGGCGGAACCACGCGCGCGATGCGCGAGCAGTGCCTTAGAAGAAGTCCGGGCAGAAGGGTGGCTGGGACCAGCCGAACGCGGCGCCGGTCGCTGCCGCGGCACCTCTCGTCCGCTCGGTGACGAGACCGGCCCGGGCGAGAGCAGCGAGCGAAGTTCCGCCGAGGTAGATGGCGCTGAGGTCCCGCACGCTCATCGTGAGATCAGGCCTTCTGCGGCCGCGAGTCACTCGAGTGACGGAGGCTCCATCATTACCGGTCTCCAGCCGGATGGTGCCAGTGTTGTAGCTGAGTAGCGGGTCCTCGACTCGGATGGTCACATCAAGATCAGCGAGATAGCGCCGCGCCTCGAGAGCATGCGGTACATCTACCAAACGGGCGTACGTCCCGTCCTGATCCTCGGCCTTAACAGATCGAAGATCGGCGACCAGGTAGCGCACCGAATCGTCCAGGG